>CAZZJR010000042.1:0-1690 GCA_964654585.1 uncultured Bdellovibrionales bacterium | reverse complement strand
GAAATTGCTGCGGGACTGTCGTCCGCCGCCTAAGGTTTCCAAATGACTAGCCTCGCGCAATCGTACAAACTCAACTAACTGTCACCAGCGACCCCTGAACCCTTGAATCTCTTTTGGCCCCCTGCTAGGTACCCACGAGAGAGGATACAATGCACCACTTCGCAAACCCCGACCAAATGACAAAGCTCGCACTGCATCCTGAGGCAAAAAGAGTCGAAGGAGCGTCGGGTCTCTCGTACCTTTCGGTACCCGAAAACGTACTCCGCCCCGATGCAACGAAGCACCATTGTCCGCTCACAAACACGGAGCGCTATCGGGATGTACTCGTCACCCCGCTCGCACCGAATGGCAGTACGCTCAAGGGACCCTACGAAGAGTAAATCTGCTCGCGAGAATTTCGCTCGCCGCATCATTTGCAGTCCATGACGATCGGCGGAAGCTTTCGCAGCTTCTCGTTGCCAAGAAGCTCCAGTCGTCGCGCCTTGCGAATGAGCGGCTTTGAGCGCTGCCTCTCGCCGAACGTGACAAACTGTGAACGAATAACGACTCGCGCGGTGAGACCCCGCGAAGCAGCGTAGAGGCTCTTGAGGGTTGCGATTGCCTGGCGCCGATCAGCCATGGAGCAGTACGTTGGAGTAGTTGGACAGGACTTTGTGACGAGCGGCCAGTCAAGAGTCACATCGCGGGCAAGCTTCAGGTAACGCTCCGAGCGAGCTGTTGAGCGCAACACATCGAGCCGGATCGAATCGCGCATCGCCTGCATCGCTTTCGCGTCCCCCTTCTTGCGGGGCTTCGCCTCAATAAGCTGCAGGCAGGCTCGTTTCGTAAGATTAGTGAGCTCAAGCGCGATAGAGTCAAGCTCCGACAAGATTCGGGATGTGCTGGAATCGATACACTCTTCTGGACACGCGAGCAGCGACTGGTTGAGTGGTGTCTGATCTCCGTTGAGGAACCAGATCGGGTTATCTACAGCGGCTACCGTTGCAACTCCGAGGTTTTCACCCGGCACAAAGCGCTCAGGCTGCCCTCGGTCGACCTCACCCGGCGAGAGCTTGTTCAGGGGGCCGATCGGAATAGTGACTGTAAATGGATTCGGATTAACGTACCCAACCAGCGCAAGCCGCTTGCCAGAGGCGTTCGTCGCGCACGCCCCAATCGGTTTAACTGGCTTGCAAGCTGCTGTCGAAGCATCAACTCGTGCCTCCGAAAGAGCGTAACCGGAAGCCTTCAGGCGCCACAGCAGCACGTCGCCCCGGAACGTCACCGAGACCTCTCCTGGATGAGCACCGGTAGCGAATCGAGTTGGCGATGGGAACCGTTCACCGCTCGCCGTTATCTCGTTAATCGCCCCGGTCGCAACATTAGTCTCAATCACAACTTCGGCGCTGTTTGAGTTGTTGTAGGTGAAGTACGCCGTGCGCGAGCCATCCCCGTTTTGGAAGACACATGCGGCTTGCACGGACACCTGCGCCGGAGGCACGTCCCCGCCTCCACCATCGGTTGTGGTGCCGCTGTCCGTGCTCGACGGATCAGTGGGGTCTGTGACAGTACCGTTGCCGGTGGTAGTCGTGCCGTCGTTCGTCGTTGTTGGATCTGAGCCATCTGTCGTAGCGCCGCCGTCTGTCGTCGTTGGGTCTGAGTTATCGGTCGTAGCGCCGTTAGCCGTCGCTGTCGTGCCGCCGTCTGTGGT
>CAZZJR010000041.1:13816-24880 GCA_964654585.1 uncultured Bdellovibrionales bacterium | reverse complement strand
CGATCTCTTTGAGCTCACTGATGTAGTCCTCGATCCGCTTATTCGCCGTCCCGATCCCCAAGAATACGCTCGATCGCGTCGGTGCAGCCCCTTCAGCCCTGGCACCACTCGTGCCCTCACTATACTCACGCGCATGGTGCCGAACATTCTTGCCTCGTCGGAGGTGAAACACAGCCTCGACATATTCACTCTCAGTGAATGAGCCTGTACCATACACCTCCGGATCGGTCTCCTTGACCCGATCAAATATCTGCCCCATGACTCGTGGGCGAAGACCGCACTGCTCTGCCATCGCTCCGGCCTTGGCCTGAAGAAGCTCAAGCATCTCTTCCCGAAAGTCGTGCGCTCCTGACGCTAATCCGCGCTCTAAGTAGAGCACGGGGTGCCCACTTTCATCGCGCCGCAGCTTCATCATGGCATTTGCGACCACCCGCCCCTCCTCGTTGCGAACAACGATGAGCTTCATATTCTTCGAGGCCATGGCGCCGACAACGAATGAGGTAAAGATCGGGTTGCCGTTTGGGTTAAAGCAGTTGACGAGGTCATCCTCAAGAGCCCCCATCCGTGAGATCACCGCTGGAGAATCGCTCTCTTCGATTGAATATGCGACGGGAGCCCTTTCTGCCGAAGCAACAGCTTGTATGCGTCGCGCCAGCCCCTCAAAACTATCTGCAACTCCATCGGACCGCCCCGTCCGGTAGTAACTCATCTTCCGCGTTAGGGCCCCGAGCGCTTTTCCACGGTCGTCCCGACTGAGAATTTCGCCCCCTGTCTCTTTCATCGAAAGGATACGGCGATGAATCTGCCACCAACCGATCGCCGCTTCAAGGTCACGAATCACCCCAAGCAGTGTTGATTTCATCTCAAAACGTGAGACGTCAGCCCGGTCGAGCCCCAACACTCTAGCAACGTCTCTCTCTGACTCGCTGAGCTCGATCCCTGCCAGCGTCTTACCGACCGCATCACGCTGAATTTTCGCTTCCACAACGCGCTCCTCAAGCCCCTTCGGTGACAGCCAGAAGAGCTCTGAAAGCATCGCTGCCGAGCTGGGACCCTCAACCTGCCGCACCATCTGCTGCGCGGCGCGTACGACGGCCATATACTCGCGCTCGAGTGCCGCATACTCCCGGTCGTGCTCATACGAAATAGTATCTTTGTCAATCCGGCAGTTGCGCTGAAAGCTCTCCCAGAATCGCGAATTCTCGGAGAGGTACGCTATATCCCTTCCGATGGTTCGCGGCACAGTGGAGTATCTCCATTGCGAGAACTCCTGGCTGAGAACGGCTTTCAGCACACCCTTAAACTCCTCGAGCAGTTGTGTCCCATCCTGCTTTCCATCTAGTGTTCGCCACCCGATCACGAGAGCTGCAAGGTGATCCATCGAACCTCGCCACGATGAATCGGCAGCGAGCACCGTCGCGGCAGATCCGCGCTCCATGTCAGCAAAATCATCAAGTGCATGGTGCAGCTTCTCGTGAAGGGCACGAGAGAGATCTTCAAAGCGCGAGAATCTCTGCTTCAACTCTCCCATAAGTCGCGGAGAGAGCTGCGCCAGGAGCCCACACTGGTATACGCACCGAACGCGGTCCTCTCTGCTCTGTCCCGCGAACAGTCCACAATTTTCTTCAAGCAATGCCTGGCTCTCTTCCGAGTGGCGAACACCCAAGATACCAACTGAAAACTGCTCCCGTTGACGTCGATAGTGTGCCGTGTCAGCAAGTCCTGAAAGGTCGCGAGCAAGGATGCCGAGCTGCTCAGGCACGCGTGACCGGTTCAGCCGCAGCACAAAACCCTCTAGCGACCCTCCACACTCAGCAGCAAGGCTCTCTTTTCCGTCCTCATAGGCACGAGCCATCAGCGCTGGTACCTCGCGTATCAGCGCCTCTCTGAGAAATTTGTTCTCTACCGCTACCGCCGCAAGCGCAAGCTTGAGATCATCGACTGGAACTTTTTTGTGCTCGATGAAGACCTGTGCCAGTGCTATCGCAGCCCGTGGATACGAGCGATAGCTATCGATGACACGAAGAATGAGCCCCTCCGTTGGACCTTCCGCGGAAGCAAGGTCCCACACCGGTAGGAAAGCACCTGAGATCCTAAGCAGCTTTCGTTTCCCCTCACGCAGTCCATCTCCAAGCTCGATTGCGGGACCCTTTTCCGAGAGCCCCATACTGCGAAACAGGCTGCGGTTAAGCTCATGCGTCAGCTCATCTGGGTTTCCGTACCCCTCCATGATGAAGTTGTAGATCACACGAGAGCCCGACAGCCGCGAGAACGTCTGCTCGGCAAGAGTGCCCGTCTGAAGCAGCTCCTTAAGCCGACCGCGTGGCTGCGCGTTGAGAAACTGCTCCGTGAAGCGCGGGACGACGTACACGACGTTGGAGAACTCCTTTGCGTGCCGCACATTGTTCACCCCTATCACGCGATTGTGCCGCCCCTCAACCTGAAGCAGAGTCGGAAAGACCAGGGGAAGCTGTGCGACTACCGCGGTATGAGCGGCGGTGAAGGTTTGAGCGATACCACCGGATTGATAGTTCGCAACGAGCACCTTTGTGCGGGGGGCCTCCTGAAAGCTCATGCGCGATGCTGATTTATCCGCCGTCGACATCGTTCCATCGAAACGCTTAGCACCGAGGTGTTTCAAGGCACCGGTGAGATGCTCGATAATCGGCGTGTTCCAAGCCCACAGGATCACCTTTTCACCCTGTGCAACCCGCTGCTCTGCGATCTGCTTCGCCTGCTCCACAACAGGGTTCCCGGAGGCGATACCCGCAAGCTCCGGCTGATAGATCGCCACATGAATCCAATAGAACTTTAAGAGCGGAGAGATCGAATTGGTGTCTATCTCCGTTCCTGCAACTGCAACGTTTTCGTTGTAGTGATTCGCCCAATCTGCGAAGTCAGCAACCATCCACGCGATGACCGTCTCCTGCTCTTGGGAGAGGAACACATATCCTTCTTGAGCCGGATCGATAGGACGGAGCGTTGGTACGCGAGGAGCCCGATGCTTCAATTGATCGTGGAACGTTGCGCTCTTGGGGTCCTCAAAGCGGAGGATCGTCTCGGCTTTTGTTCTCCGCAGCATCATGTCGGCGAGTCCTTCATGGAGCAGGACTAGACCCTTGGTGTTGTCGGTGTAGAGATCCTGAAAGGCTCGCTTATTTGGAAAGCGGTGCGGAGCGAGCTGATTGAGGGTCGTCCACATGTTCTCGATACGATTTTGGTACGGGGTTGCGCTCAACATCCACTTTTTAGGAGCTGAGATCGATCGTACCGCTGCGCTGCGAAGCGACTTTTCGTTGTCAGTCCGCTGGGACTCGTCGATTACAAGGACATCGAGCCCTTTGGTCAACAGATCATACTGACGCTTATGACGACTCTTGAGTGACACGAGGGTCTCATAGTTTGTGATAACAAAACGTGCTCCGTTGAGGGACTCAATCTGCTCGGTACGCTCTGCGACTCCGCGGTCAGTTATCACCTGAACGTCATCGAAACTGAGGTCAAAGTGCTCAAGCAGGTCCGCTCTCACGTTCTCCTTACTAGATGCCGTTGTAACCCACAGAACCCGACGAGCATCGATGGCGAGCGCGGCAGCCGCTGCCTGGTAGGTCTTTCCGAGGCCAACGTCATCCGCAAGGATCGCCGAATCCCGCGTAGCCAAGAAGCGAGCACCAACGCGCTGATAGGGAAACGGGGCAGTCCTAATTTTTTTAAGCTCAAAGCGAAGCGCGCTCTCAAAATAATCTGCCGCTCTCTCGTGAAGAGTATGAAGGAGCTTGCGGGCGGGCTCTCCTAACTCATAGTTCTCAATACTCGCGTACTCGTCCGCTACTCGACGCAGGCTCTCGACTGCTTTTGAGGGATCATCCTCAAAGGATGGCCATAGTGCGCGAATGAAGAGCCGCTGATGGCTCTGGTAGCTTCCTCCGAGATCAGCGATACGCTTATGCGCACGAAGCGCCGCCATAAGGGCGAGGATATAGGGATTGTGCTCAACGTCCCGTGCCGCACCACTTCGCTCAATGTCCTCTCCGCGCTCAATTGAGAGCCCGACGTACCTACGTACGAATTCCGAGATATCACGGCCCACGAAGGAATCTGGCGAAAGAAGCGCGAGCGACTCGATGAGCATCGCTGGATTGAGTCCAAGCGGAGCGATGACCTGTCGAAGCTTCTCTTCATCAATAAACCCGTCGAGCTGCTCGGCTGAGAACGACTGAAACGAGGTTGGAAAGCTCTTCTTATCTAGAAGCTTCAAGACGTCCCGTTTGAACGTTTCAAGCGTTGCCACGAGCGAGAACTCCTCCATCCGGAGGACCTTGTCGATGGTCTTATCGTCATCAGGGTTCTTGTCTTTAAAGAGTGCCCAGGCATAGCGGGCCAGCACAACCGGCGCGCTCACCTCGGAGCCCGGTCCATCCGTGATACGTATCGGGAAGAGATCTTTGTACGAGACGTCCCGTTCACGGCCCGGAAACTTGGCGTGGAACACTAAGGTGAGCAGACCTTCAAGCCCTGACCGGTCGCCTGAGTCGAGCACCTTCTTCAGATCAAGCTCATGAGTAGGAATGGCCCGGCTTCGCTCACTGGGCGTGCGACTCCTAAGGATCTCGGCCCGTGTGGCAAGCAGCGTATCTTCAAGCTTATAGCCGGCGGCGCGGAGAACTGCCTTCTCAGAGGTGAACTGATTGCCATCTGCCTGAAAGCGGGCGAGTGAGAGCGACCTAAGGACCTCCTCACCTGACACCTCTCGCGGGGCATGCTCCGCTGTACGGGGCTTCGTGAGGGAGATCGTAAGACCGCAAAAGGCACTCCGCGTCATAGCAAAGACATCGCTATGGAAGAGATCGTGGCACACTCGCGCCACAACTCGTGAAAGTTCCTCTTTACTGTTTTTCTTGAGGTCATCGGTGCTGAACGATGCTGAGACCGGTACAGCCACTGAGCGACCCTCAAGATTGGCTGAAAGGGGCTCAACGTCGAACTTCCGCGAGAGAAAGTCGTCGTATACATCACTGAGTGAGCACCCTGCCTGTTCGTTAATGCTTCGCAAGTCCTTTCGAGACTTCGGATGTCGTTCGCGGTAGGTACACTCGGTCAGCCGCTCAAGGAGCTCCTTACCCGAGATCTCCTCACCGGCCGTGTTCTGAAATCGACTGAGGAGGACATCTATCTTCCATCGATACGGGCTCCCCTCCTCCGCAATCTGAGAGATGACATCTTCCAAAACCTCTTCGAGCTTGCTGACCGTTACGTTGTTCTCCTCAAGCTGCCGTCGAGGGGGAAGCGACTCGATTACTGGCAGATCATGCTTGAGCTGTGTGGGCTCGATCTCGCTATGAACGGATCGATTCGTCGCTGGGGAATGTGGGCGCTCATGCGCAGTCATACATCATCCTATGCATCAGCCATGTCCGAGGTTTTTTAGCGTGTGCCGAGGCTCTGACTCGAGTGAACTATTTCTGCTCTGAGTCCTAGGGGCACGAACCTCATCGAATCGGCTCGTCCATATTGTAAAGGCATAAAAAACCCTAAGGAACCTCCCGGCTGGCATATCTCCGCCAGGCTGTGGGTGATTCGTAATAGTCCTTATTTGAACCTAATAGCTCCCTTCTGCAAAAGGGGACGCTACCCTTTTCTCGGAAAAGGGGACGCTACCCTTTTTTACCGGCCCCCTTCTATTACCCCGGTTTTGTTGGATGCTTTCCGCCATATTCAGTCGCTCGTCCACGTCACGGACCGGCTCGTAGTGCCCATATCAGGTCTTAGGAAGTTTCAGGTGTCCCTATGATGGAGAGAGACAAGAGAGCAAAGACGGACCCGGCTGCGCTAAGAGTAAAAAACTCGGAAAGTCATGACTGACACGAGTTTTCGACACGAGTTTTCCGCTCCTGTAGAATTTCCCTAGCTTCAGAGGATCCTTCCATTTATTGTTCTCACGTGGAGAAGGCGCTAAAAGGCATCGTCCCCTTTTTTCATCTGTAATGAGAGGGTCACGTGCCGTCCCTTACAAGGGGCGAGCCGCGACCAGTTCAGTGGGCGGGTTCCGTTCCCGTAGGTGGCTTACCAAATTCAAAATAGAACTAAACTATATGAGAAGAACGCTAACCCTGTGCCTGCTTGGCACATTTCTATTCTTAGGAAATCTCGCATCGGCAGAGGACTCGAGAGTAGACGAGGTAGATGACAGCAGGCTTCGACTAGGAGTCATTGTGCCTCTAAGCGGACCGCTGGCCTTCTTTGGGAATGATTTCATTCGAGCTTACGAACTCGTGAAGGCGGACCATCCCGAGGTAGACAAGGCAATCAGAATTTACTGGGAGGACTCTGCATACGATAGCAAACAGGCGTTGTTGGCTTTTAACAAATTGGTGGCATCCGACAAAGTAGACGTTGTTCTCAGCTTCGGTGGCCCGATGTTGAGCGTGCTCGCGCCAGTAGCTGAGAAGAAAAAGGTCCCGTTTTTTGCAACGGAATCAGATAAGCGTGATTGTGAGGGCAGAGCTTACTGCTCCTTGTTTAGAAACGAAGAAGACGAGTGGGGACAAGCGACTTGGATTATCCTTAGAAAGTTGGGCAAGAGCCACATCGGGATCGTAAAGAACCAAAATCAGTTCATGAACACCTTTGTGAACGCAATAGTTCGAACTAAAAATGACAAGGAGACCGCGGAGATTCTTCTTGATATCCCGCCTGAAATGGCTGACTTGCGTTCCAGCATGCTTTCCCTGAAGTCGAAGAAATTCGATGCGCTTGGGGTTTATTTGCTGCCGACGTCGCACCATGGATTCTTAGATGCCGCGAGGAGTTTGCCTAAAACTTTTTTATTGTTCGGCGTCGAGCAGTTTTTGGTCAAGGAAAACAACAGGGGGTTTGAAGACTTTGTCGAGGGAGCTCTCGTTGTCGCTCCTTATGCGACACAGAGCTATCGAGACAGATTTGAGCGCCGATACGGCCACTCTGCTGGCTTGTATTTCACACCAGGATTCTACGACTTCATAAAACTCTTGGCGGATACCATCACAGCGGACAAGGGCCTCAGAGGCTTAGAGCTGATTAACGCCCTGCACTTCAAGGGCAAGAGAGAGGGCATTTCTGGGGAGTATTCTGTGAAAGTTTCGAAGCAAGGGGTTCACTCATACAGTTTTCCTATCGCTGTGTATAAGGTATCGAAGGATGGAATTACGGTTGAAGACGTAATTAACCTTGGCAGTAGTAATTAAACTTTGAGTCAGTTTTGTGTCAGTTCAGAAGTTAGCTGCTTATCTCATTGCAAGACACTGATGTTTCAGCTTTTTTATGCAGAATCGGCCAAGCACTTAATTCGCAATGCGTAGGTCGAGGGTTTCTCGGCCCTGCTACGCCTGAATCTCCCTGGACCAACGGCACCGTTCCCCTTACCATTCTCGCGTGGGGAAGGCGCTTAAGGTCTTCGTCCCCTTTGCTCTTTCTTCCTCGATCTGGACATCATGCTCGCACCAAAAATTCGCTCATCGATATCTGCTCTCGTGCTCTCTGTCACCTTAGTCGTTGCTATTGGAATCTCATGTGCTCAGGAGTTGCTGGCGCAGGAGAAGTTCAAGGTTGGAGCTGCTCTTCCACTAACAGGGGTGATTGCCGAGGTTGGTATCGCTGCCCGTAATGGAATTGAGCTGGCAAAAGAGCAGCATCCTGAACTATTCACCAACATGGAGTTTGTTTACGAAGACTCTCAGTGGGATCCAAAGTCAGCGGTAGCTGCATTCAATAAGCTCGTTCAGATCGACAAGGTATCGTTGGTATTTAACTGGGGGAATCCAACAAGCGAGGCTGTTGCACCACTTGCCGAGGCAAGAAAAATACCGCTGCTTGCACTGAGTCTCGATCCATCGTGTGCAAGAGGGCGGAAGTACGTCATCAGATTTACCAATCCATCTGCTGATTTTTCAGAGCGATTGGCGAAGTATCTCAAAGCGAAGGGGCACAAAAAGCTCGGGGTGGTTGTCGCTCAGAACTCCTACGTTCAGGGACTCTTAGATGGACTCAAAGCAAACTTAGCAGGCGATCAAGAAGTCACTACCATCGCTACTTTCAATCTCTCTGATATGGATTTTCGGTCAGCTGTGTTAAAGGCTAAGTCCGGCTCATTCGATGCTTTGGGCGTATTTCTGATCTCGGGGCAAGTCAGCACATTTTATCGGCAGCTAAAGCAGCAGCAGGTAATCACACCCACGTTTGGAACGGATTTCTTCGAGAGTCCTGTGGAGATTCAATCGGCTGGTGGCGCTATGGAGGGCGCAGTGTACCCTCATCTTGGCATCAGCCCTCAGTTTGAGGCGCAGTACAAGGAGAAGTACAAGAATGACTATCAAATCGCTTATGCAGGCAACGCATACGACTTGGCGGTTATGCTTGGAACTCTTTTCAACTCAGCTTCTTCTGGACTTGGTTCTGAGAAGATTCTCGAAACACTTAAGAGCGACAAGTCTTCGCTCGTTGGAGTCACTGGCGCTGCGAAGTATCAACATAGTAGCGATGGAGATTCATACTTTGAGTTTCCAATTCAACTGAAGCGAGTTGAAAATGGCGGATTTCTTCCTATTTCGGAATAAGAGCTTCTGAGTCAGTTTTGCGTCAGTTCAGAAGTTAGCTGCGTATCACGTTCCAGGATGCTCATGCTTCGGCTATTTTCGAGCAGAATTGGGCAATCACTTAATTCGTAATGAGAGGGTCACGTGCCGCCCCTTGAAAGGGACAAGCCTCGCCCCCTTCAGGGGGCGGGTGGGTGGGCATCAGAACCTCAAAACCTCCCCGTCCCCTCAAACCGCGCAAGCTCCTCCCTTAGCCGCGAGGCAACCTGCGGGTTGCTGCCAAGCGTGCTGTCAGCGGCACCGTTCTGTGGAGCTGCGAATCCGTAGAGCTCTTCGGGCGCTGTGCCGGGCCATCCATCGCGGTTTTCAATGAGGAGCGACTCGCCGTCTGTTACAGCGATCTTATTGACCCCTTTCCGCCAGCGAGTTTCGGATACTGCCGAGCTGCCAACGGCTATCTTGCTCGAGGTCTTGAGGAACGGGGCAACGGAGGAGCCGTCAATGCCGCTTGGGCTGCGAACTCCGGCAAGATCGGTGACGGTCGGAAAGAGGTCAATCAGCTCGACGAGCCCCGCCAGCTTTGCTGGCTTGCCGACTAGCTCAGTAGGTCCAAGCACGATCAGCGGCACGTGCAGGTGCGATCGGTAGAGGAGATTTCCGTGCTTGGCTGAGTTCTCGACTGCCGGATGATCCTTGAGCCCCTCGCCGTGATCCGAGGTGACGATGAAGATTGTATCCTCTCCGAGGATCTTCTTCGCTTTTGGGATGAAGTCCGCGAGTGGGCGGGTCGCGTTCCGGACCGCCTGCAGGTACTCGCTGTCCGGAAAACCTCGCAGGTCCGGGTCGACTCGCTCTGCCGGTATGCGGTGGTGCGCGTGCACGTCCATCAACAGGAGCTGCAGGTACACCGGTCGCGCGTGATTCTCCGTGAGGAGCGAGAGCGATTGGCCGAGGATGTCATCTGCCGAGCGAACTGCGTGCCCGTGGCCTGCCTTCTCTTTCCCCTCGCGGTCTTTCATCCATGAGAAGGTAACGGAGCTTTCAACGTAGCGATCAAAGCCCTGCTCGAACTTGAAATCGAGGTTGAGCTGGGGGTTGGCCGTAAGCCCGATGGTGAAGTAGCCGTTACGCTTCAAGACCTCCGCCAGTGACTCCACTCCGCTCGGCAGCGGATCCCACTGCTCTTTGATCACCGGCAGCCTGCGTGGGTAGAGCCCCGTAAGCATCGCTGCCACCGAGGAGCGGGTCCAGCTCGCCTGGGCGACTACCTGCTCAAGAACAACGCCTTCGGCAGCGAGCCGATCGAGCTCCTGGGATGCAGGGCTAGGGTTCCCGTACGCTCCGAGCTTGTCAGCTCGAAGCGTGTCAATTATCACCAGGACGATATTTGGTCGTGCTGGTGGCCGGAAGGCGAATAAGGTCACTGCGACGCAGAGCAGTAGAGCAAGCACGATCTTTGAGCGTATCACCACGGCTTTCCTCTTCCAACGATCTCAACCCAGCCAACTTCTGCGACATGCTTTGCACCGCGCGCTCTGAGAGCGGCAAGGAGTGATTGCGATCGCTTCGGCCCGGCGTAGGCTACTGTGATGTCGACCTCCCCATCAGTAAAGGCCTGCACCGCGCGCTCTCGGGAGGCTACGTGGCGCTCTGTCTGCTGTTTTGGCGAGAACGAATTGGCGGCGACCCACGTGAACGCGAAGTGGTTCTCTGTTCCTGCAAGCGCGCGGGAGCGAGACTCTACCAGGTAGCCTGGCCAACTAGAGAGAACAGGCTTCCCGGCCGTGTTCGCGGCATCTACCACTCGGGCAACTTCTCTCATCGTGCCGATGCGCCAGGAATCCTCAGAAAACCTGCCAACTCCAGCAACGCTCTCTCCCGTTTCAAGGAAGCGCGTGGCATCTTCTTTTCCGAAGAGCGCAAATACGATCAGAAGCACGGCGCCAAAAGCCGACGACACCGGGCGAAAGCTCGCAGGGAATCTGGCCGCAGCTTCGATGAGAAGCATGTAAAATCCAGCGACGGCCGCGGGTACCAGGAGAAAGGCTACGACGGAGAAGTACTGCGTGTAGGTGGGCTCCGGCAGGAAATTGACGCCTGCGAGAACCATCGCAAGCACAGGAAATACGCAGTAGCGAACTCCCTTCCGCCAACAAAAAACAACCGAGAAAAGCGCACCGAGAACGAGGACGCCAAACTGAGCCCCACCAACTCCAACTCCCAATTTGCCGCCGAAGAGACCTTTGAAAATAATCCACCGCTGGTCGGCGATGTAGCGTTCAGAGAACCCCGTACGCTCGAGGTGATATCCGAGATTCCCCTGCCAGAAGTTAAACGGATCGAGCGCAAA
Source organism: uncultured Bdellovibrionales bacterium (assembly GCA_964654585.1). Classification (GTDB taxonomy): domain Bacteria; phylum Bdellovibrionota_C; class UBA2361; order UBA2361; family OMII01; genus OMII01. The sequence goes on along the minus strand of CAZZJR010000041.1, from coordinate 13,960 downwards.
GAACAGAAGAGCAATGAGGCACGGAATTGCCGCCCCACGCAGCATGCTCCGCAGTTGGTGCAGGTATGCTCCTCGGTCAGGCGAGAGCGGCAGTAGGAGCAAAAGAGCTGCGGGCGCCATCGTGGCGCGCGTCAGGGCGCTCAT
>CAZZJR010000041.1:3746-13716 GCA_964654585.1 uncultured Bdellovibrionales bacterium | reverse complement strand
CGGCTCCGGCGCCGCCCCAGATACGAGCCCTGATCCGCCCCCTACTTAAGGTCACTTACCTGACAGGTGATTATGAGAAGCGGCAGCCAGAAGGTCCGTCCGTTCGGTATTCGGCGCACCGTTGGGTTTGAGCACCGCTCCATGGCAGCCTTCACGACTACACTGTTGTCGTCTCCGCCTGAGGTACGCTCCTGGAACATGAACACCACTCGCTGCCAGTCCCGCACAGCATCGGTCTCAGCCTTTTGGTCACGCAACTTGGTCCACATGTAGGGCCAATCCTCGTCGGTAAATCGCCCCGCTCTGAGCGGATCCATAATCTGCGGCATCACCTGGCTTGGAGGCCTTGCAACCCACATATTCGGGCGATTCTCTGGCTTCGCGAGCGCATCGACCATCAGGTACGTCATCTTTCCTATATGGTAGCCGAGCGCGAGGTCGGTGATGATGATCGTCTTGGGCCTAACTTCCTTCGCCATCTCTTCGGCGACAACGGTCTCGTACGGACGACCGTATCGGAACTCTGGGCGCCCTGAGAACCAGGCGTTGGCCGACCAAGCAGTGAAACATGCGAAGCCCGCAAACACTGCCACGCTAAGCGTCGTGCGGCGCCAGCGCTTACCGCCTTCGCCCACCCACAAGGCGTAGCGCGCGAGCCCCATGGCTGCCAGGAGGTCGAGCGCTGGGTAGAACGACGACAGCCGCTTCGGGTAGGCCGACTCAGACATAATGCCCGGCAGGATCGCCGCCAGCATCCACGCCAAGATTACCGCCGACTCGAAGCGCTTAATGGAGCGCAGCACAATAAAAAAGCCGAACATCGCAAGCGGCACCAGCGGCCAAGCGATCGTTCGAACGTTGAAGCCTGGAATGACCGGAAGGATATCCTGGTGAAAGAGCACGAAAGCTCGGTAGAAGATCCCCTGCACCACATCAACGAAGTGGTCGGCAGACTTCGCAACCACCATCATGAAAACACCAAATGCTGACTTCGGCGCATCGTCTCCACCCCACAGGGCGCGTGGCCCGGTAAGGTTGAAGGGGTTATCGAGCGAGAGCTGCATCTCCGGATAGTAGTAGCTGAGCGGCAAGCCGATGAACCACAGCCCGACCCCAAACACCACCAACATCAGCTGTGGCCACCGCAACGGAAAGCGGAAGCGATTGAAGAGCCAGTACATGCCAACAGCAAAAATGGGGATCGCAACCGCGCTCTGACCAGATGGGTATTGGTGCCATGTCAGGGCCATCGCAAGGGCGACCCACAGCGCGTCGAGCACTTTGCGTGAGTCGAAAGCCCGCAGCAACACGATACAGAGCAGAAGGCTCGGCCAGGTCGTCACGCCGTGCGGGTGAATATCCGTCCTTCCCCAGCCGACATGGAGGAAATTGAGCGCGAGCAGAAGCGCCGCAACGAAACCGAGGCGCTTGCCGCCGATGCGGCGAGCGAACATGTACATGAACGGAATCGTGAACACGCCGACGAGGGTCGAAGACATGCGCAGCGCTGTGATCGTCGTGCCGTACAAAGTCGTGGTGATGTAGATCGGCACGTAGTAGAGGAGCCCGAGCGGAGCCCAGGGGCCGCGCGCGCCCTTATTCGCGAGGAACATCCCCTCGAACGAGGTGCCACCGGCCGAGAAGAATGAGAGCTCCCCTTCAAAGGTGTCGGGAACGAAATTGATCGCGTACAGCCTGAAGAAGAGCGCAATTGCGGTGACGCCAAGCAGCGCTAGCGCATCACGCAGCGAGAAAAGGGTATCGCGAACATGCTCCTGAGCGATCGCCTCCATCGGGTCTTGCTTACGGAACGCGAGGAAGAAGCAGGCTAGCGCCACGAGGTAGAGCCCTCCGCCTATGAGCGAGACGAGCAGGAGGCCTTGAGAATCCGGAAGCGGCTGCTGCGTCGAGGCGCTTACCAGGTATGCAAACGGAGTGGAGACCAGCGCGGTTTGCCCGAGGTATCCGGCAGCGAGCCCTACCGCAAGCAGGTTCCTCTTCGCTGGGCTCAAGCCGAGGCCGGTCAGGGCGATGACTAAAACGAGGAGCCCGGCGGTGTACGGGAGATTTTCAGCGCCATTGTTTGCGATCGGCTTCGCAGCCACAATGAGGGCCTCGGTGAGGGGCTTTAAGGCACTCAGGGAGATGTTGTTGGCCGAGTCGTCAACAACCGCGAGGTGAAAACCGAGGGCCGTCACTGCAAGCGCAAGCAGGACGTAGAGTAACGCTGAGATCTTATTCATCGTTTAGGCACAGACAGATTGCGACAGGGTGAAATAACCAATTCAGCCAAATTTTCGCTATAGGAAATCTTCGACGGGCACCCACGAACTGCTTGGTAGGAGGCATCTCTTGGGTTGCGGCCTCAACTATCTGTAATCTTGAAGCGAAAAAAGTCGCGAAAGGGCGAAATTCCAAGTAGAAGCAGCTGCACCGGGATGGTATACTTAGAGTATAAGTACGGTTTTTAGGAGGTCTCACGGCCCTGAATCGACCGAAATTGCTGAACTTTATCTCCCGCTCCCTGAGCTCTCTCTTCGCTGCGGCCCTTTTCCTTGCGGCCCTCTTCGTCAACGCACTAGCCGACATCTTCGCCCCTCGACGTGTGGCGCCAGTCTTTGTCCCCGTTGTTCGTAACCGTAACAGCAAAAATGGAGGAACCCGCACCCTATGAAGAATAACCTCGCACTGGCGTTGAGGAATGAGTCAGACTCGCTGGATGTCGTCAAGAACGTCGTCGCAGCTTGTGAGGATGTGAAGGGAATGGATATCGCTGTGCTGGATGTGCACACGGTGTCCGACTTTGCGGATTACTTCGTTGTCGTGAGCGGTCGCTCAGACAGGCAGGTTCAAGGCTTAACAAATAAAGTGATAGAAGAGCTGTGCAGGAGCGGCGCTCGCCCGCTTTCTGTCGAGGGCTATGAAGACGGACAGTGGGTTCTTGTCGACTGCGGAGAGGTAGTCGTGCACATCTTCTACGAACCCGTGCGCGAGTTCTACGACATTGAAAGCCTGTGGATGAGAGCCTCTCGTGTCGAGCTCTCGAGTGTTGCGTAACCCGCAGCGCGTTCGTTGTTAGTGCAACTGAAACTTTCTGCCCTAAGCTTTGTGCGTCTATTTCCTTTGCCGGTAGCGGCAGCGGTTCCGGCTCCGGCTACGGCTCCGATTGCAACTCCTGAACCGATATCCTTTTTTAATTGAAGACTGCCCTTGCGGGTCGGCACGGTGCCGGTGCCGAAAAGCTCGTGCTGAACAGGATTGCGAGTCAGGTTAGAGGCGCGATTTATGGCCAGTAGCGCTGGTCGGCGATACGCGACATTAGCTCAGACTGGTAGTAGCCCTTCCGCCATGAACGACGGAGCCGAGAGATGCGGCGCAACATGCGCAGGCCGTGGTTCACCACTCGAACGCTCGAAGGAGCGCTGCGCCGCAGACGAACTGGCACACGCTTGATTTCGAGGTTGTACTTCAGCGAGACGTAGAGCAGCTCAACGTCGCCAGAGAAGCCAGTGTCTCGGAGCATAGGAAAGAGCGCCTCTGCAACATCTCCGCGAAAGCCTTTTAAGCCACACTGAGTGTCGAACAGTCCTCCCGCTACGAGGATGCGCACGAACGCAGTGAACGCCTCTGTGACAAATCTTCGCACGAGGCCGAGCTTCTCTGCGTACTCTGATCCGGGAAGAGTCCGATCGCCAACTACAACGTGGATGCGGCGAGTACGGATGTTCTCAAAAACGTACGGGATCGCTTCAAGCTCGTACGGGATGTCGCCATCGGTAAAGATGCGAACATCGCCCTTTGCCTCAAGCATGCCGGCCTTGATAGCTGCGAACTTCCCCTGGTTAATTGGAAGCGTCACAACTTTTACTGTCGGCAAGTTGAGGCCGCGAAGGATTGCGCTGGTGTCGTCGGGGCTGCCGTCGTCGACGAATATGATCTCAAAATCAAGCCCAGCAATCGCGCTTAGGTACCCGTGCACGAGCTGTGCACTCTGCGCCGCATAGGCAGCGCCCTTGTAGATCGGGATGACGAGCGAGAGTTCCATGCGGCGCGAAAAGCTGGACCACCACTAGCGGCGTCCGAGTAATCCTAACAACGAGTTAGATGCGGGAAAGAAACTTTACGTTGGAGCCTTCACATGGCTCGGCTGAGAAATCTCTCAAGAGGCCCCTGCAATCCCGTTTGAGAGCCTCTTCGGGGGGCTGTTTATGGGGAGATCTGCTTCATTTCGCCGATATTGGGGTTACTTTTAGATCTACCCGGCGAGACGGGTCCCTCGCTCGCGAGACGACGTTTGCCTGCGGGGGTGCCTTTTGCCCCTCCAAAAGCCTAAAGCTTGTGGGCTTTGAGCCGCAGATGCGTCGTTCAGATCGCGACAGATGGTGCCTCGTGGTTTCGGATGTTGCTTCGGAGAAGTAGTGGAAACAATACTCCACAGGGTTAAGAAATGTTGAACTAACTCTTCCTCTTAACGACTTCTTTTTCAGCAGAAACTGAGAAAAGAAATTTCCCCGTACGCTTGTTCAAGAATTTGCTTCATGTAACGATCCGTGCGGCTTAAACGACAGGAATGTATCGATGTACCACGGTGACGCTGACCCCAACGTAAAGTTCGATTTCATGAACATCTTCAAGCAGGGTGTTTTCTGGGCTGTCCACCTTGCCTGCTTCTCTGCCATCTGGGTTGGAGTGAGCTGGGTAGCCGCGCTGGTTTGCTTGGCGCTGTACGTCATCCGCATGTTCGCCATCACAGGCGTGTACCACCGCTACTTCTCGCACCGCTCGTACCAGACGAGCCGCGCGATGCAGTTCCTTCTCGCCTTCCTCGGATGCACGGCGGCGCAGAAGGGGCCGATCTGGTGGGCGTCACACCACCGACACCACCACAGGCACTCCGACACTGAGGAAGATATTCACTCACCGATCGTGCAGGGCATCTGGTTCGCGCACATCGGATGGGTTTTGAGCCCGCAGTTTCTTGAGCCCAGGCTTGACCTCGTCAAAGACCTAACGAAGTACCCTGAGCTGCGCCTCCTTGAGAAGTACAACGTTGTACCTGCGGTTCTGCTCGGTACTGCCACTTACTTCCTGGGTGTCTGGCTTCAAGGCGCGTACCCACAGCTTGGGACGTCGGGGCCTCAGATGCTCGTTTGGGGCTTCTTCATCAGCACGGTGCTGCTGTATCACGGCACGTTCTGCATTAACTCGTTCACGCACCTGATCGGCAAGCGCCGCTTCCCGTCGACGGATCACAGCCGCAACAACTTCTTCCTCGCGCTGATTACTCTCGGAGAGGGGTGGCACAATAATCATCACTACTACCCAGGCTCAGAGCGCCAAGGTTTCTACTGGTGGGAGATCGACATCTCGCACTACATCCTCACGGTAATGTCGTGGTTCGGGCTCGTGTGGGACCTCCGTGTTCCGCCAGCTCGAGTGTACGAGGCTGCTGGCAAGCTTTCGTAGTTTGCTGCTGAGCCTTCTTCCCTGCTGACCACTGTCATCTCTTTTGTCGAAGGTCGCTGCTACTCTCGCTTTCAATGGGTCGCTGAGAGCAACCCCGCTGCAGCAGATCCTGTAGCGGAGATGAGCAGGGAGCGCATCGCCCGCAAGCGTGCGTAAGAGCACACGGTTGGCGAAATATCCTCTCGTGTAAGCTCTTCTGATGGACGCTCCTCCACTACGGTGGAGGTTCTCCTCCCTGTTCGGCTTGGTGGCTCACGGCCTGGGTATCGAGAGATACCCAGGTTTTTTTCTTTTTCGTCGGCTACTGCCGCGCTGGCTCCGACGCCGTGCTCTGCCTTAGGCGGCACTTCCCTGCCTCGCTTCCGGTCACTGTGCGCACTATGTGGCAAGCGGCTACCATCCAGACGAGGCTCATCATTACGCTAGCCGCTCTCTTCGTCATCTTCTCTGGGGTGATTCTTGCGCCGTTCCTGCCGGCTTTTGCCTGGGCGCTGGCGCTCTCGGTCGTCTCCTACCCTTCCTACCTGCGGCTCGCGCGTTGGACTGGGCACCGCGGCTTTGCGGCTGGCGCCTTCGTTACGCTCTTCTCGGTGTGCGCATTCGGGCCTCTGGTGTGGGTCGGCGAGAGGTTGTGCGTCGCAGCAATTGATGGCGCGCACACCCTTCTGCCGATGCTTGAGCGGCGAGAGTGGGAGCTGCACCTGGCAGGGCACCCTCGTCTCCTCGAGGGCCTGACCTGGCTTGAGCAGAATATCCGGCTGCACGGAACTGCAGCTGAGGTGGTGACGCAGGCGCGCGAGGCTGTTCCTCGCTTCGCGGCCTGGTCGGTGTGGGCGTTCCTGCAGGCGCTTCTCATTCTGTTTGCTTCGTTTTTCTTACTGCGAGATGGGCCGCGCTTGCTGCAGGTAGCCGAGAGGCTGCTGCCTTTGAGCGCGTCCGAGACGCGCTGGCTGCTGCGACGGCTGAGCGACACGATTCATGCCACGCTCTTTGGGATGATCGCGGTAGCGCTGCTGCAGGGCACACTTGGGGGTCTGATGTTCTGGTGGCTGGGGCTCCCTGCGCCGCTGATCTGGGGTGCTGTGATGACGTTGCTTGCGACGGTGCCGTACCTCGGAACCTTCATAGTCTGGATTCCGGTCGCTGGTTTCTTCGCTGCACAGGGGCGATGGGGCGATGCCTCGCTGCTTGTGCTGTGGGGAGCATTCGTCATCGGGCTATCAGATAACTTGCTCTACCCGATGCTGGTCGGAAAGCGATTGCACTACCACACGCTCATCGTGTTCTTCTTCTTGCTCGGCGGAATAGTGGTGCTTGGAACCGCTGGAGTTGTACTCGGTCCGATGACCCTGGTAGTCAGCGACGGGTTGCTAAAGGCCGCTCGAACCCGGATTTCAGGGTCTGCTCTCCTGCCAGGCGGACGCTCGATGGCTAGCTAGTGCTAGACCTAAAAAGTTTTTTCACCTTGATTCTGCTTAGGGCAGCACTAGGGCTGTTCGTTTTTGGCGTTGCCACCATCACCGATGGTTGACTCCCGGACGGAATCGGAGAAACTGACCTCACTAGTTTACCCCATGCTGCGCTCCCAGTCCTCAAAAAACGAATCACTCGAGTGTCTTCAGGCTCCTCGAACTGCATCGATCGACGGTGCCGCCCTGCGCCAGGTCGGTACGCAGTGGCTCGCTTCGCTTGAGGGGATACGGCTCTCTTCAAAGCTTGGCGCTGCTCTTGAGTCGCTCGGTGAGCGGCTTCGAGAGCCGCACGTTTCGCCACTGCGGGATCTCACCCAACAAGCTGACAGCCGCCTCGCTCGCTCAGGCGCCACGAGCCGCTGCTGCCTCTCCACCCTCTACGAGCTCGACCTCATTCTTGAAACATTCGGATTTACGGATAGGCTGAAGGATCTCGGCTCCAGCAACTCTCGACGTGTCTCAGCCTCGCTCAATCATCTCGGCGAGGAGGGATCGGTAATGGTGCGCTCGGTTTCGGACGTGCTGTCAGTCGGATGGGTCCTTGAGGTATCGCAATTCGAGCCTTCCGGGCTGAAGAGGCTGCTCTCAACTGTAGCTTCGAAAGAGTCCTCGCGCTCTGCTGGCAGGCTGCTGGCTGATGCCCTTGAGGGGCTGCTGGCAGACAGCGCGCTGCCGTGGCAGTCTCTGCAAGGCGAGCTCTTTGTGGGACAGGTGACTCTCTCTGGGCATCGTGCATTAAAGTCGCTGTGCTCCCTGATGAGCCGCGCCCTTCCATTCCAGAATTTCTGTGAATACCACCCGAATCCCGCCTCGCTTGAGGAGGTCGTATCGAGTTTTCGGGCTATGCGCTGCGAAGCCCTCGTCGCCGAGGGCGGTTTTCGGGTGTCGTGCGGTGGCGTGGCGGTTGTCGTCAGGGGCAGCCGTGAGCAGTGCTCCCTATCTCTCCTGATAAATCCGGAGGAGATGCTGCAGGATCAGCCGGCCTCGAGCTTCCCGCGTTCAACGGCGGCTGCCGAGCTCGCCTCTGTCCTGCTGGTGACGGGGCTAATCGATGCTGATCCGGATTTTAAGGAGCATCTGTGCGAAACTTCGCTGCTCAAGAAATGGGGAAACGGATACGCTCAGCTATCTCGAGCTGTGTGTGAAATCGCGGCAGCGAAGGGTGCCAGCAAACTCTCGGCACTCAAGAGGGTCGATGCTCTCTACGATGGGGCTCTCGCATTAACACTGCGCGGCTTCAGGCAGGTTTGTGGGTTCCAGGCATCTCGGCTTGTCCTTGAGCTGCTCGCTTCTGCTCTCGAACGAACCCGAGAAGATCGCCTCCCGAGCTTCCGTGCAGACCCGCACCGAACCGTTTACAGCTGCACCGATGCCGAGGCGCATTTTTTGCAGTCGGTTGCCAGCGGAGGTTTCTCAATTGACGATGAGTTCCTCTACAAGCATGTGGGCGAAAAAACGGCCATCACTCGGGTGCCGGTGAATATTGAGGGAATGAGCTTTCCGGCAGGTACACTGTGTGCGGTCCGAGTGCGTGATGGTGAGCGGCTCGTTACCCCGGGCAGGCTCACTGCCTTTTCACTGCCAGTAGCCGAGGCCTTCAGCGTGTTTGAGTTTCACTTGAAGCGGCCATCTCTGATCAGTGATGAGATCGTTCCGGCTGCCTTTGCTCTCACGCAGTCTCTCCTCACTCTCCGGTCTCCTGCTCTGAGTGGCGCTGTGGGAGCATCCGTTGGGGCGGCTGATGAGGCGTTTTCGGTGAGCTGACCCGAAGCCGCCTTACATCAATGAGCTGTCCCGCACGGGCTCACTGATGTGGCGGCTTCGGTCTTACTTTGGAGGTGGTATGCGTACACTAGCTTTAGTGCGCAGCGACCTCCCCCCGCTTGCTGCTGCTGGGCTCAAGCTGTGGTGGCGCGCTGAGCTTTACCGGTATCCGGCGCGCTTGTGCCCGCACCTCCGCGCTCTTCGGCAGGGTTACAGTGAGAATGCCGCGGTCGTAGTTCGCCAGTATTTGGCTCTCGTCAACCTCTGAGGGCAGAGCAATCGAGCGCTCAAAGGCTCCGTAACGGCACTCCTCTACTCGGCCCCTGCCGCGTGCCAGCTCTCGACGCTCCTCTTCTTTCTTCTCCCCGCGCAGGGTGAGCCATCCTGGCTCATACATAATCTCCACATCGCTCTCTTTTAGGCCCGGCAACTCGGCGACAACTCGTACGTGCTTCTCATCCTCGTAGACGTCGACCCGGGGAGCAAAGGTAGCTCGTGATGCCAGGGTTGAGACTGCTGGCCGCTCCCAGAAGTCTTCAACCATCTGGTCGAGCGCACGCTGAAAGAGTCGTGGAATGGGGAGGAACTCCTCTCCGAAGAATCTCTGCCGCGGCTGAAGTGAGTATTCGCTACGAAACATAGTGCTGTTCTCCTAAGGTAAACGCAGGGCATCGGCCCTGCCGTAGTGTGGTGAGGAGGGTACGCAGTGCGGCATACCGCGGCGATGATTACTGACATGGCACAACCGTAGCTCATCCCTAGCTCGGCAAAGTTAAGCCGGCTACCCGCCGGCGACGGCACCGGGAACGGTAACGGTTCCGGTTCCAGTTCCGGAACTGCTCCCAGTAACTATTGATGCAAGCCAGCTCTTGCAATCCTTCTGAGCGGCCTAAGCCTTATCGATCCGAATCTCGCGATGACACTCGCCGCAGTTCTCAAATAGTGGATAGCGCTCCTGAGAGGAGAGAACCTCAAGCGCCTTGTGGCACTTCGGGCAGGCGATCTCGGCCTTGACGATCTTCGTGTCTTGGCTGTGCACCTTGTAGATGATGAACGGAGACAGAAGAAGCGTAAGAGGCACGAGCACGAAGTGTGCTCCGGGGATGCAGAGACAAACGCCTGCGACACCGAGACACACGAGCGCCGTCTTAATTGATCGTTCTAGCTTCGCCTTCTCGCTGAAGTGCAGCGCCTCGATCGTTCCCTTGGTCGATTCCTCGCTGTACCGCGCAACAATGTGGTGAGTAATAACTTCTGTCGTCATACCG
>CAZZJR010000041.1:0-3646 GCA_964654585.1 uncultured Bdellovibrionales bacterium | reverse complement strand
GCTCCGCAAACTCTTCAAGCATTCGAACGATAATGTTCCCAACGTTCTCGACCAGCGCGCGGGCTCGGTCCTGGCTGGTTGCGCCCTCCTTGCAGACTGTCACGTTCGGCATCTTCTCTGGATTCGTTGGCGACGCCGCGCGGTGATCGACGAAGTACGCGATTGCGCGGCCGTCGGGATGCTCTGCGAACGAAGCTTCACACAGGCGCCCAAGCTCCTCTGAACTTGTGGCCCAGGTGCGCCTGAGGGGCTCTAAAAGCACGGTGCCGGTGACTGGCGATGTTAGCTCGACGAGGTACCGCAACTCGCGCGTGAAGCCGTTTGGAACAAGGCGCGAGAGAAGCACGCTCGTCATCAGTCCGGGCGCCTGCACGGGATTAAAGCCTGTGTCTTTTGTTAGCGAGGCGATAGTGCCGAGGTTCAGGAGCGGCTTCTTGCGCGGCCCCAAGCGGCCGATCAGGGCTGCTTGCTGGTCTCCCAGGCAAGCGGTGAACGGCACCTTCTCCCGCTCAAACAGCAATCCCAGCGATGGCACTATCTTTGGGAGCCTCTTTGCGTCTACTGCGAAATCCCGGCAGAGCTTCTCGCTCCACCCTCGATCGGCTAGGGCGTAGAGCATCGTGCGCGCTGCCATCGTGTCTTCAGTGACGAATAGCCTCTTTCCGCTCATTCGATGAATGAGGAACGTGTCGAGTGTCCCGACGTAGACACTTGGCTCAAGAAACTGCCTCTGCAGCGTGTGAATTTTTCCCGCGGCGAAGTGCGGGATAGTCGGCAGGCCTGTCATCGTCGAGATGCGCTCAGCACCCCGTCCGAAACCCTGGATGATCGGCTGAGTGCGGGTGTCTGCCCAGGTCATCATCGGATGGCGGATGCGGCCGTCAGCTGCATTCCACGCTAGGACACCTGAGCGCTGAACGGCTAAACCGGCACCTTTGATCGTGATGCCATTGCTCTCGGCCCAGCTCTTTGCCCGCGCGAAAACGTCTAGCACCGAGTCGAGGAGCCCTTCCGGGTCCTGCTCGACTTTTCGGCCGTCCTCGATGCGAGGGGGAACCGCCGCGTTTAGCTCAAGGAGCTGCTGACCTCGGTCGTCGAGCAGGACTGCCTTGGTCGAGCTTGAGCCCTGGTCGATCCCTAGGAATGTGGCGATTGAGTCCATTGGTTCTACGGGAAACGGCGAGGTGGTCGAGGGCTTGAGCTTCCCGACCGTCTTAACAGTATCCCAAATATCGCCGCCAGATGGAAAAGAGAACCGCCTCACCCTTTACAATTCGGGAAAATACCCGAAAATGGGGCGTTATGGGGAAAGCAGAGCTTGCAGCGAAGGTTCGCGAGGGTAACAGGGTTACCCGATCGGAGGCCCTCGACCTATGGAACTCTTTTGAGTTCACGGAACTGGCATCGCTCGCCCAAGAGGTGCGCTTCAGGCAGAACCCGGAGCGCAAGGTCACCTACCTGATCGACAGGAACATCAACTACACCAACGTGTGCAACTCGGACTGCTCCTTCTGTGCCTTCTACCGGCACAGCCCGAAGGACCCGGAGGCGTACGTGCTCTCGCGCGACACTATTGCGGCTAAGGTGCGCGAAGCGCTTGAGTTGGGTGCTAGCCGCATCCTGCTGCAGGGCGGACACAATGACGATCTGCCCTACTCGTTCTACACTAATCTGATTCAGTGGCTGTCGTCGGAGTTCCCGCTGCAGCTCAACGCTTTCTCACCGTCAGAGATTCACCAGATGACGCTCGTGTCGGGGAAGAGCTCGCTTGAGGTTCTCACAGATCTCAAAGCTGCCGGGCTTTACGGACTACCCGGAGGGGGTGCCGAGATACTCGATGATGAGGTGCGAAAGCGCATCAGCCCGAAGAAGATCTCTGCCGCAAGGTGGCTTGAGGTGATGGGCGAGGCCCAGTCGCTCGGGCTCGTCACGACCGCCACGATGGTGATCGGTTTTGGGGAGACGCTTGAGCACCGCATCTCACACCTTGAGCGGCTCAGAGAGCTGCAGGATCGAGCCCTCGCCGCTGGAAAGCCAGGTTTCAACCTCTTTATCTCCTGGACCCACCAGTTCAACGAGCGCACATCGCTGGGCCGCAGCCGTCACGTCGCAAAGTACGGCGCTGGCGCAGTCGAATACCTAAAAAACGTCGCGTGGAGCCGAATTGTTTTGGACAACATCAGGCACCACCAATCGAGCTGGCCGACCTGCGGCGCTCACGTAGCAGAGATCGGCCTGCACGCAGGCTGCGATGACATTGGCAGCACGATGATGGAGGAGAACGTGGTGTCTCAAGCAGGCGCGCCCACGGCGAGCAAGTGGTTTATGAGCCCCGAAGAGCTCGAGCTTCACATTCGCCAGGCAGGCTTCGAGCCGCTCCTCCGAGACAGCAACTTTAACGTCGTACCACGAGCAAATAACCATGGCAGAACAGAAGAAACGCGCCCTGACGGGATTGCGAGCAACGGGTAACCTACACCTCGGAAACTACCTGGGCGCCCTGCGCCCCGGGCTTGAGCTGAGCCAGTCGTACGACTGCATCTTCTTCATCGCCGATCTACACGCCCTAACGAGCAATCGTGATGCCGGCGCAATCCTCGGGCAGACGCTCGATCAGGTGGCAACGTGGCTTGCGATGGGGCTAGATATCAATAAGCACGTGCTCTTTCGCCAGTCGGACGTCACGCAGGTCACGGAGCTGATGTGGTACCTGAGCTGCGTCACGAACCTCGGCCTCCTTGAAAAAGCTCACGCGTACAAAGACGCAGCAGCGCAAGGCCAGGACGTCAACCATGGCGTGTTCGCGTACCCAGTGCTGATGGCGGCCGACATCCTGCTCTACGAGCCTGACCTCGTCCCTGTCGGAAAAGACCAGAAGCAGCACGTCGAGATGGCGCGTGATATCGCTGGCTCGTTGAACGCGCTGTACGGAGACACCCTTAAGCTCCCGCAGCCGATGATCCGCGAAGAGGTCATGCTGATACCTGGGCTCGACGGCCGAAAGATGTCTAAGTCGTACAACAACGAGATTCCGCTCTTCTGCGACGAGAAGTCGCTACGCAAGAAGCTCATGTCGCTCAAGACTGACTCGACGCCAATGGAGGAGCCGAAGGAGCTCGATGGCTCACTGGTCGGAGACCTCTACCGCCTGTTCGGTCCGGCGGCTGGGTACGCTGACCTTAAGGCGCGCCTCGCAAAAGGCGGAATGGGTTGGGGTCACGCGAAAGAAGAGCTGTTCGAGGCCATCAACAACCACGTGCGCGAGATGCGCGAGCGGTACGTCGAGCTGCGCAAGGACGAGGCTGGCCTCAAGGCAACTCTTGCCGAGGGTGCCGAGAAGGCGCGTGCTCTGGCCAACCCGACCCTGACGCGGGTGCGCCATGCAATGGGAATCCGCTAGCGGCTCGATTCCGCTGCCCGAGGCTCAGTGGCTCGCGCAGCGCGAGAGCCACAGGGAACGCGTGCGTCCCTTCACGAGCGACCGTGTGGCGCGCGCAAGCAGCGCGCAGCCCCACGCGGTGTATGACTTCCTCTTCACCTACTACAGCTTCCGACCATCGCACCTTGAGCGCTGGAGCCCTGGCGCAGATGTGGTTTTTGAGGGGCCAGAAGATGCGCCCCTCGATTGGCCAAGGGATACCGTGCG
>CAZZJR010000040.1:22772-25171 GCA_964654585.1 uncultured Bdellovibrionales bacterium | reverse complement strand
TCGTTCGAGCTTTGGAAGAAACCCTTCACAACGGCGCCTGAGGTGCTGGGGACTCCGACTGGGAAGCCTGTTCTAAAGAAGCGGTGCTTCTTGCTCACCATGACGAGCCAGTGAACCATGTCGGTGCTTGAGTTGTGCACGAGCAGGACGAGGTTGTCGGTGCCCTTCGGTATCCTCCTCCATCTGATTGCTGGAGATTGCCCGGCTCCGCTGTTGCGAGTTCCGTCAACCCAGCACGAGGCCCACTGCGGCAGGGAGCTGCCGTTGACGAACGAAGTTGAAGACACCGCGAATCGGGGAGCTGCTGCCGCGCGTGGAGCTGCCGCAGCGGGCTGCGGAGGACGCACACCCCCCTCTCTGGGTGCACCAGACACGAGCACGATCTCGCAGCACATGGCGAAGGCAAGAATCGCAAGTATCTTCCGTGCTATATGCACGCTACGCTCCTCTCTCAGCTCGCAAGAATCCCCGATGACTTCATCGGCAGGACGAGCTAAAGGCTTGAGAGCAGAAAGCGCAGAAAAAATTAAGGTAATCTCTTAGGGCAGTTGCTGGCGCGAATCGAGGCGCTTACGGCCGGGGCGGGAAGCGGTTTAGGAGGTCCCGGATGGGCTCCTCCAAGAGCGGGTAGACGCGCAGATTTGGGTACTTCTCAAGCATCTCAAGGAACGGATCGTGCTCGCTCATCTGCCAGGGCTCGCCCCCGGCCTCAAGGATTCGGTCCCGTTCGCGGAGCTCGACCCAGCGAGAGAGGCCCTGGCCGAGGAGCTCTCCCAGCACCCCATTTCGGTCGTCATGGAGCGCCACGGCTAGCTCGCACAGGTGCTGGCTCATCGCATCTTCGGCCATGCCTTTCACCCGAGAGAGGGTCAGCTCGTAGAGTTCACGGTCTGAGCGATCGACCAGCTCAGAAGTCAGCATTCCGTAGGCAACGACCGGATCGACCTTGGCCACCTTTTCGCACTCTGGAGGGGAGATGAGAAAGATCTCCGCCGGTGCGGATAATGCTCCGAGAGAGAGCGCGGCGACGGGCGCTGCAAGCGCCTGAGTGATGCGGCTGCTCAGTGATGGCTTCTGAAGGGGAGACTCCACGTAGCCATAATTGTTTGGGATGGCCGAGTCAGGCAAGGCGCTGAGTGGCGCCGGGCTTACATTTGCCCTGTTCGCATCAGTAAGGATCTAAATTAACCCACCAGATGTGGCCTCATGGGGCCGCTTAAGAGAGCTTCGGCTACGAACTAGAGAAAGTGTCGGTCTATGGCGCCTTCAGTGCTTCTCCTCGGGGTGAAAAGCCCTCCGGCTCCACCAATGCAGCGGAGGATTCAGAGCACGGAAAGTTTTTCCGCTCTTAGTAGCCACGCTCGACTGCTGACACCATATCCTAATCGATTTTTAGCGGCGCCCCAGTTAGTCTGGCGCGCCCGGTTCGCTTGACAGGCGCCCTCTAGCGCTTCTCACGGAAGGTTGTGGTCTCGCAGCACGTTCTCCCCTAGTCGGTGGTGAGGGCAGGCGAGCACCCTAAACGTTGTGCAACCTTTCAGTGAAACCATGGCAGTTCGAACCAACATCTTTTCGGCTAGTACCAACTCCTTCTCCTCTTCTGTTACGGAGTCGGCAGCAACGACCGCAGATGGTCGCATGGCGGTGGTGATCGATGGTAGGGAACATGGTATTTCGTTTAGCTCAATTACCGAGCGGATACCGACTACTCAGGCAGAGAGCCTCCGGGACGTAGTTGAGGCTCTGCAGGCGCACCACTTTGGCGCGGTGAGCGGCGAAGACGAGCACAATTCCGATCTTCTTCTCTGTGTTGATATCACAGAGCTCGCTACAGCAGACACGATTCTGTTAGCCGAAGGGCTCAGCTATTCACGCGCATGTGGCGTTATCCTCGCCATGACAGCAGCACAGTTCTCACTCTTTGATCGCGCACTGTTTGGCTTCGTGCTTGAGGCTAGTGCAGCTTAACGAGTAGGCGCTTTAGCACAGCGCTCTGGCGCTGAAACTGCTCAAGGTAGCGCTGCATTTCAGAGATTGAGCGACGGGATTCGTCCTCGTCGGCACTCCTCTCAGAGTCGCTGCCGTCGCACTCCCTCTCTAGCTCCTCCATCCGCTCGACGAGCTCTTCTAGAGCACGGAGCGGATTCGCCTCGTAAGTCGTGGGGCTTCGATCCTCCTGAAACGGCGCTTGAGGCTCACGAATAACCTCGACCTCGATCTGGTCTATCAGTGGCGATCGCTTCTCGGAGTCTTCTGGAGTAGCCATGGTGGTGCCCTGTAGTAGCCGCTTCTCTCTTCTGATGAGCAAAAGTCGTTCTCACCCTGGCAAGCTTTGCCCGCGTAGCGGAGTCGCTACGTTAGGTCGAATCGGCGGCAAGTTTTACCGAGTTTCGCCGGGG
>CAZZJR010000040.1:2116-22672 GCA_964654585.1 uncultured Bdellovibrionales bacterium | reverse complement strand
CCGTTCCTGGTTGGCGGTGAGAGGTGGGGGATGGTACAACACGCGGATGGGTGTTGATTTTCTTGCGGATGTTCCGCTGTGGTACCTCGCATTTCTCTTCAGTACAGTCTGCCACGAAGCGGCACATTCGCTCGTGGCGAAGTGGGGCGGAGATTACACGGCGTATGCCGGTGGGCAGGTAACGCTTGACCCGATGCCGCATATCCGCCGCGAGCCTGTGGGCTTGCTAATTCTTCCGATCCTCTCGTTTATCATGTTTCACGGTGGTGGAATGCTCGGCTGGGGCAGCGCGCCGTACGATCCGTACTGGCAGATCCGCTACCCGCGGCGTGCGGCCCTCATGGCTCTGGCTGGGCCCGTGAGCAACTTCTTGCTCGTGCTCTTCTCGGCTGTGCTAATGCTCGCGGGTATTCAGCTCGGAGTGTTTACTCTCTCGGAGAATATGCTGGCGCTCGTCAGCGGAGACGGCTTTTTCGGAGCGTGCGCTTATTTTCTCTCGATATTCTTCCGGCTAAACCTGATCCTGGGAATCTTTAATCTGCTCCCAGTGCCACCACTCGATGGGCACTCAGTTTTGGGGCTATTCCTCCCAGAGTCGACCTTCCTGAAGTTCTTGGAAGTGGTCCGCACGCCAACGTTCTCGCTGCTTGGGATTATCATCGCCTACAACGCGTTCCCGTACTTCCTGATGCCAGTCTTGCAGTGGTCTATCGTGACTTTCTACCGCGTCGCGATGGCGCTCTGAGGCTGTCTTTCCGGCGGATGCCTTCTTTCCTACCCGTTCCCTTGGCACCGCTGCGCCGCGCTTGGCACGTTGGGCAGATGTGAGTGCCACGCTGTCCCACAACGATGCGACGAATCTCGCTCTTGCAGCGCTTACAGGGCTCCCCTTCACGGCCATACACCACCGGCGAGTACATCCCGCCATCAACGACACCGTCTCCAAAGTCAGTTCCGAGGAGCGAGACCGCTTTCGAGAGGATTGAGACGATCGCTGCATGGAGCGCCACGCGTTTCCCAGGCGGAATCCTGTTGCACGGTGTGAGGGGGTGGATATGGGCTGTCCAGAGGGACTCATCGACGTAGATGTTGCCGAGCCCGGCTATGAGAGCCTGATTGAGAAGCGTTGGCTTAACGGCCCCTTTTCGGGCGCGGAGGATCGCGTCGAGAGCTTCAGGGGTGAAGGAGTCGCTTAGCGGCTCCACTCCGATCCGTGCGGTCACCTCCTCCGGAGATGAGACGAGGTACATCCGGCCGAACTTCCGGGTGTCGTTAAAGCGCAGGCTCTTGCCGTTGCTCAGGTAGAGAACGACCCGGTCGTGGGGTTCAAGCGGCATTGAGTCAGGCAGAACATCGAGCGAGCCACTCATCCGCAGGTGAGTGAACAGGAACTGCTCGGAGCTACCCTCAAGTCGCATTCCGACGAATTTTCCGCAGCGGAACACGCTCGTGATGGCGCTGCCGGAAACAAGGTCAGAGAAGAGAGGCGCCCTGTCGTGCGCGATGGTGCGCTGCCAAAGCACCTCAGAGCTTCTGATAGAGAGCCCCTCGATGCGCTCCCTGAGGTACCGGACGGTAGACTCTACTTCTGGCAGCTCTGGCATGGTTTTAAGCGGTAAATGGCTGTTTTATGCCCGGGTAATCTAGCAGGAAGCTCAAAAGACAGCCACTTCATGCAGTTAGCAGGTAGGACCAGCGATGTTTTCAGCAAACCCCCTGGAATCGCTCAATTGCTGCCGCGAGAGTGCCGATCTTTCCAATTGGAGAGGAGGAAACGTGAAGGTCGTTCACCGCAAAGAGAGCAACCAGATGACCCTTGAGCTGCTGGTGTCTGAGGACCGGCTCAAGCTCTTTGCGCGCGTCATCCCGCAGCTGGAGTGCCACGCTGCTCGCGAGGATGAGCTCCTAAAGGAGATCGCCTCGATCGCTCCAGCGGAGCTTATTGACCGCATGGTGGTCTGGGACATCGTCTCAGAGCTTCGGCACGGCAAGGGGTGTGATGCCCGGAGAGTGGCACGGGGGGTGTCGCCGGTGCCAGGCCGAGACGGAAAGCTGGTGTGGCTCGTACGCCGCTTCTCACCTGGCAAAAGCGATGATGCTGAGCGCGAGTTCGTAGACTTCTTTACGCTCGGACTCTTCGAGAACATTCCAAAAGGCCGGGAAATAGCACGCATCTACAAGCCAACCGGCGGCCTCCCTGGGAAGGACGTGCTCGGCAAGCCTCTCTCAACAAAAGCTGGGCGTGCGATAAGCCCTCGCTTTGAGAAGACCATCGAGCCTCGCACCGACGATGCCGAGGAGGCGTACACGACGCTTGTGGCAGCGGTGGATGGCTACGTACACGACGAGGGCGGAAAATTCAGTATCCGCGAGGTGCTCCACATCTCTGGAAACCTCGACTACAGCATGGGGCACATCGATTTTATCGGGAGTGTCCGTGTGGGAGGCGATGTTCAGAAAGGCTTCAACATTAAGGCGCGCGGCAAGATAGAGGTCTTGGGCTCAGTGCTAGGAGACAACGTCATCGCGAGCGAGTCGTCGGTTACGATTAAGGGCTTTCACTACGGCGGCGAGGGGTCGTTTCTCTCTGCCAAGGGTGACTACACGGTCGACGCTTGCGAGAAGATTTCAACACAAGTTGGTGGAAATATCTTTGTCGCCCGAGAGGCGCGCGAGTGCGCCATTTGCTCGTCCTCAGCAGTCATCTCGCCGCGGGCCGCTTTCATCGGAGGCTCCGTGTGGTGCGTCAAGGGCTTCGAGGGTCGAGTTGTTGGAAATCCTGCTGGCGTAAAGACAGTCATCGAGATTCGAAATGAGCTTGAAGTGACGAAAGAGTACCGCAAGCTGAGCGAAAATATTCGAAAGCACGCCGCGGCTGCCGCTGCGCTCGAGCTGCACATCGGCCCGTACCTGAAAAACCGCAACCGGGTGCCGCTTTTGCGCAACCAGTTTAAGGAGAAGATGATGGCGCTGCTCGATAAGCACGACCAGGTGACGAAATCGCTGGAGCACCTCAGGGGCCTTGAGAAGAAAATGAGGGAAGGGAAGCCGCTCGAGAGCAACGCGCGCGTAAACATCCGCGAGATGGCAAACGCAGGCACGGTCCTGACGAGCGGAGAAACGATCCTAGAACTGAAAGATTCGGTCGCTGGGCCGGTTTGTTACAAGCCGACCGACGACAGGAGCGAGTGGAACCAGGAAGCCTTTGTAGACTTAACAGTGGAGTAGGATATGGAAAAGAAGGATCTTTTGACGAACATTCACTCGGCTTGCGCTGTCGGCATGAACCTCATTCCGCCGACACTGCTGTGTGACAGCATCGGCTCTATCGGGCTAAAGACTCCGCTGGTGGTTAAGCCCGAGACGACGCTCGCTGAGTGCGTGGGCGTGCTTCAAAGGTACAAGATCGGAAGCCTCCTAGTGGTAGACGAGCAGGGGAAGCTCGTGGGGATCTTCACCGAGCGGGACTGCATCCTTAAGGTGATGGCGAAGGTTCATTCATTGAACGAGGCTCTTGTCAAAGACTACATGACGCCACACCCCGTACGTGAGAGTCCTGAAGCCTCAATAGCATTCGCACTCAACCTTATGTCTCACGGCGGCTTCCGCCATGTCCCCATAGTCGATCAAGACGATGTGCCGATTGGGATAGTGTCGGTGAAGGATGTTGTGGACCACATCGTTCGCAAGATGCTGGAGGCGATATACGAGGCGGTGGAGGAGTCGTAGCGGAGAGATGCGGTCTCTTTGAGTAGCAACGAGCCTCGGAGCCGGAGCCGTTCCCGGTACCGGTGTCGAAGGGGAGGGGGGCGTGATTAAATAAAAAAGGGCTGCCATTTGGCAGCCCTTTTTCGTTTCGGCCGAAGCTTCGGCTCCTCAGTCCGCTACAGGAGCGGGGCGATGAGGAGCGAAAGGATCGAGACCATCTTGATCAGGATGTTGAGTGCTGGACCCGAGGTGTCCTTGAACGGATCGCCTACGGTGTCGCCGACTACCGCCGCCTTGTGAGCGTCGGAGCCCTTCTTCTCGCCCTCAACGAGACCCTGCTCGATGAACTTCTTGGCATTGTCCCAAGCGCCGCCGGTGTTCGACATGAAGATGCCGAGCACAACACCTACTACGGTAGTGCCGAGGAGGAGTCCTGCGAGCGCATCCGCTCCCATCGTGAAGCCGACGATAATCGGCGTGATGAGCGCAATTAGGCCTGGAGTTCTCATCTCAGTGAGAGCCGCCTTGGTCGAGATCTCAACGCAGCGAGAGACGTCAGGCTTTGCGCCCTCCTTGCCCTCGAGCAGTCCTGCGATCTCGCGGAACTGGCGACGAATCTCGGTAACGATCATCCCGGCAGCGCGGCCCACGGACTGCATCGTGAACGCCACGACGAGGCCCGGCAGGATTGCGCCGATGAACACGCCCATGACGAGCATCGGGTTAGTGATGCTCAGGTCGATCTTGGTTCCAGCACCGGTGAAGGTCTGAGTGTAGGCGCCGAAGACCGCGAGGGCGGTGAGGCCCGCGGAGCCGATGGCGAAGCCTTTGCCGATGGCAGCAGTGGTGTTGCCGAGGGCGTCGAGCTTGTCGGTGATTGCACGGGTGTCAGCGCCGAGGTGTGACATCTCAGAGATGCCGCCAGCGTTGTCCGCAATCGGGCCGTACGCGTCGACCGTCATGATGATGCCCGTGGTTGAGAGCATCGCCACGCCAGCGAGCGCCACGCCGTACACGTCGCCAAACTTGTGAGAGATGAGCACTGCGGCAACGATCAGGACCAACGGGATCGCTACGCTGCGGAATCCAACGGCGATGCCGTTGATGATGCAGGTTGCTGGACCAGTCTTGGCCGCTGCAACGATCTCGAAGACCGGCTTCGATGAGGTGTAGTACTCCGTCGCGAGGCCGATGCCGATGCCGCACAGGGTTCCGAACAGGATCGGCACCCACAGGCTAAGCGTCAGCGGAACCGCCGGCAGAAGCAGGAAGATCCCTGCGGCGATTACGAACAGCACCGATGCGATAAGAACCGCAAAACGCAGCGCCTTGGCCGGATCCCCGTCCTTCAGGAAGCCCATCCACTTGATGGCGATGTACGAGGAGATAGCCCCGAAGAGCCCGAGGATGAGCGGGGTGGCCATAAGCCACATCTGCCCAGCTTTCGCGACCATTGTGGTGTCAGCCTTGAGGAGCTTCATGATGCCGGCATCACCCATCGTAGCGGCGAGCGCGAGGCAGCCGATGATGCAGGTAACGTACGACTCAAAAATGTCAGCGCCCATGCCGGCGACGTCGCCTACGTTGTCACCGACGTTGTCGGCGATAACGCCTGGGTTGCGTGGGTCATCTTCCGGAATTCCGGCCTCGACCTTTCCTACGAGGTCAGAGCCGACGTCAGCGGCCTTGGTGTAAATTCCGCCGCCTACGCGCGCGAAGAGGGCAACCGAAGAAGCCCCCATCGCGAAGCCGATGATCGGCTCGTGGGCCTTAACGACGTCCTGGACTTCCTGCGGGAGAAAGTAGAGGAAGAGCACGCCAACACCGATTAGCCCGAGAGCCGCGACGGTGAGGCCCATGACTGCGCCGCCGTTGAAGGCGACCATCAGGGCCTGGCCTGGCTGCTTGTCTGAGGCTGCCTGCGCGGTGCGCACGTTCGCCATCGTGGCTGCCTTCATGCCGAGGAAGCCAGCGAGGAGCGACATGCTCGCTCCGAGTATGAAGCACGCTGCCGTGTCAAACTTGAGCATGTACCAGATAGCGAGGAATGCCACTCCGATGAACCAGGCCAGGTAGAATGCCTGCTGCTTGAGGTACGCCAGGGCACCGGCGCGGATGGCCCCGCTGATCTCCTGCATGCGGGCATTCCCGGCGGGAAGCGCCATGATGCTCACGTACATTCGGTACGCGACGAGGAAGGCCAACACTCCGAAGATCGGGGTGGCCCACGTTAAGACGGAATAAGTGGTAGACATGTTACTCCCAACTTCACTAGACGAACTGTTGCTCACAACTGCGGCCTAACGGGCGAGGCGAACACGCTCTGCCACGCCGCAATCGTAAGTGCCTGAAACTAAAGGCGGGGCGATTGTAGCCGTTGTGACGGAGGAGTCAACCTAAGGCGGGCGCGGCTGAGTCTTTCTAACTAGCTGTAATCTCACAGGCGATTGAGGTTGGGCACAGCATTCCTTGTCTTCGATCCTTCTCTTCCTCCCGCACCTGCACCGACTCCTGCTCGTAATCAATCGGGACAGTTCCGGGGATGGCCTCCGACATTCGTGTCGATAGAACAGGATGAAGACTAGGAATCCAGTGCAGGTGCAGGAGGAAGAGAAGGAGCAAGACAGGAGGGGGCGCGCGAAAAAAGTGTCCGTCCCCGTTCTTGCAACCTAGTGCGTGAGCTTCTTGTACTTGATGCGGTGCGGGGTGTCGGCGTCGGCGCCGAGACGGCGGCGACGGTCAGCCTCGTAGTCTTGGTAGTTGCCTTCGAACCACACGACTTTGCTGTCGCCCTCAAAGGCCAGGATGTGCGTCGCTATGCGATCCAGGAACCAGCGATCGTGGCTTATGACCACCGCGCAGCCACCGAAGTTCACGAGCGCTTCCTCAAGAGCGCGCAGCGTGTTGACGTCGAGGTCGTTGGTCGGCTCGTCGAGCAGGATAACGTTTCCGCCCGAGCGCAGCATCTTCGCTAGGTGCACGCGGTTGCGCTCGCCGCCTGATAGCTTTCCGACCTCCTTCTGCTGGTCCGGACCTGCAAAGTTAAACTTTGCAACGTAGGCGCGTGAGTTGACCTCGCGCTCTCCGAGCTTAATCAGGTCGAGCCCGTCTGAGATCTCCTCAAAGACGCTCTTCTTGTCATTGAGGTGGTCGCGGCTCTGGTCAACGTACGACAGCGCCACGGTCTCTCCGACCTTGAAGCTTCCTTGGTCAGGGTTCTCCTGGCCAGTGATGAGCTTGAACAGCGTCGTCTTTCCGGCACCGTTTGGCCCGATAATTCCGACGATTCCGCCCTTCGGCAGGCTGAAGCTTAGGTCCTCGAAGAGAACCTTGTCGCCGAAGGTTTTTGCGACCCCCTTGGCCTCAATCACGACGTCACCGAGGCGCTTCCCTGGCGGGATGTAGATCTCAAGCTCCTCGATCTTCTTCTCTTGCTCTGCGTTGAGCAGGTCTTCGTACGCCTGGATACGCGCTTTAGACTTAGCCTGGCGGGCGCGCGGCGACTGCTGGATCCACTCAAGCTCTCGGGCGAGCGTCTTCTGGCGCTTCGACTCCGCTTTCTCCTCGAGCTCAAGCCGCTGCCGCTTCTGGTCGAGCCAGCTTGAGTAGTTTCCTTCCCACGGAACGCCGTGTCCGCGGTCGAGCTCAAGGATCCACTTCGCCACGTTGTCTAAGAAGTAACGGTCGTGGGTGATGCACACCACAGCTCCGGGATACTCTTGCAGGTGGCGCTCAAGCCACGCGACAGACTCGGCATCGAGGTGGTTGGTAGGCTCGTCGAGCAGCAGCAGCTCCGGCTTCTGGAGCAGGAGCTTGCAGAGGGCTACGCGGCGCTTCTCGCCGCCGGAGAGGTTCGTTATCGGCAGGTCGCCCGGCGGACACCGCAACGCATCCATCGCGATCTCAAGGGTGCGATCCAGCTCCCAGGCGCCCATTGCATCGATCTTGTCTTGCAGCGCTGCTTGCCGATCAATCAGCTTCTCCATCTCCTCAGGCGAGATGTCGTCGCCGAGCTTTGCACTGACAGCCTCGAACTCCGCTAGCAGGGAGGCAGCCTCGCCACACCCCTCCATAACGTTCTCTTTCACCGTCTTGTTGGGGTTAAGCTTAGGCTCCTGCTCCAGGTACCCGATCGTTAGGTTCGGGCGAAACGTGATGTCACCACTGAACTCCTTGTCGAGCCCGGCTATGATCTTGAGCAAGCTCGACTTTCCGGAGCCGTTAAGGCCCACGATGCCGATCTTGGCCCCCTCGAAGAAGGAGAGTGAGATGTCTTTAAGAACCTGCTTTCCAGGAGGAAAGGTGCGGTTCATGCGATGCATAGAGAAGATAATTGGTGGCATGCACCGGACGATACATGCGCTCCGGGCAAAGCTGCAAGAGCTGTGACCCGCCTTCCCGAACGTGAGCGAGAATGAATCTTGAACCATCCTGGGTACCCCGTGGGACCTCTTCGGAACCGGAACCGGAACCGGAACCGGAACCGGTGCCGTTCCCGTTATGAGGGGGATTTCTGGGGGAGAATTTTTCTTAGTTGGGATCTGTACTCAACAGTCGGGTCTGAAACCTGACCCTTTGAAGTTGGCTGTGGGGAGCTCTACTGTCCGGCACGGGTTTCGGGTTGCTGTTTCCGTCACCTGACGTTCGTTGTTCTGACTGCTACTTCTCTCTTGCTGGAGACCGTTGATGCAGAGACGACCGCCACGCGGCAGCTACCTTCTTGAGGCGTCAATCGTTAGCTTTGCGGCCGCATTCTTTCTTGTCGGCGCCTCCGACGTATCTCGAATTTTCCATGCTCGTAGTGCTGTTCGCGCCGGAGTGCGCGAGGGGCTGCGCTGCCTCTATCCGATTGAGGCCGGATGTTCGGCGGCAGATACCGTAAATCCTGCCCCCGCGAACCCGCGCTACAACGTCTCCGTCTGGGATGAGAGTGTGCAGTACGTCGTGCCGACAGAGGTATGGCGAGCGCAGGCCGAGTGGATGACGGAGCCTGAGATCACGGTTCCGCTTGAGGCGACCCGGGTGTCGCAGGCGACGTTGCAGCTAGCGCGTGATTCATTCAGACGGCAGGAAGTTCTTTTCCCAGTGCAGGGCCACCACCCGTACCTGCTGCAGCGGCGCGGATTTCCGCTGGTCGGCGGCTCAGATCCACTCAACCCGGAATTTCGCGACCGTAAAACCGGCGCTCGAGTGCTTCCGAATAAAACTCTCGACATCGCGGGAATTCGTGCGACCACCCGAAACACGTTAGCCCTGCAGCAGAGTGGCTTCGAGCCTCAATTCAAGATCGGCTCGGCGCAATTCACGCTGCGCGATGCCTGGCCGGCTCGTGACGCTGAGCTTTCTCAGATCCGAGCGATCGAGAGGCAGCACGGAGTAAAAATCGAGTGCTACTCGGGCGAGCTCTCGAGAGACACTTCACCGGCCCGCATCGAATGGAGTCGGTACGGTGGGCTCCCGCCACTGTGCAGGTACCGCGGAGACGCGCGGCTCTTTACCACTAATGGACTACGGGTACCGCTCATGCTTCGCATCACCGGATCCACTCGGGGCACCACAGGAACAGCTCTCGGCAAAGTGCTAATCCAGCTCCGGTGGACGCTCGAGGGAGACGGCGCTGAACAGCGACTAGGCGGCAGGCTGATCTCAGTCGGAGCGAGCGGAAACTTCGTGGTGCGAGGAGCCGCCCTCGAAGACATCGCGCTTGAATCGCGTTCCAGGTACGAGAAGGGCGGTGCCTACTTTGAGGAGATTCGTGACAACGGTACGCTCATGCTCTTGCCGGCAACAGCGCAGGTTTTCATCGACGTGTTCTTAGTCAGCATAAACGGTCAGCCCGTGTCGTGGCAGGGCGGCTCGCTTGAGCTCTTCTATCCATCATTCTCCTTCGTCCCAGAGCGCTACTCTTGCAGTCTCTCTGCCAATCCGTCTCTCTGCGTTGGAGCTGTTCCCGTGAAGCCCCTCTATGCATCACTGGAGCTGGAGCGAACACTGATGAGTCGAGACACGTTTGCGACGGAGTGCTCACGTGAGCCCCCCGAGGGATACGAGCGCGACCCGCAGAGTTTCCTCGCAGCGTTGCGCAGGCGCCTGCAGTCTGGAGAAGCCGCGCGCTCGACTACGTTCTGGGCGACCGACCTGGCTCCGTCTTCAGCCTGCGCGCCGATCGGTAAGACAATCCCGTGCAGCGGAGCTGTCCACGAGCACCTCAAAGGTTGCGGAGAGTGTCAGGGTGTCGAGGAGAGTAGGCTTCCGGAAGGGTGCGAGGAAACGAGCTTCGATCCGGCGCGTGACAAAGTGACCGGGCTTTCCTGCAGCACAGACCAGCTGGAAAGGGTTGAGCGACGAATGGGGTGCAGCGACGCACCGCTTCCCGCTTGTGCCAAGCCCCATGCCAGCCCTGGCAGCCACTCGCTCCTGCAAGTCAACACCGGGTGCGATTACGCTGTGCGTCATGCTCCACCAGTTCTGGAGAGTGAGCCAATCGCCATGTCTCGGTGTGGCGCTACTCCGCCGCTTGCTGAGCAGTACCGAACGGAGCACGACATCCCAGCTGGTGTTGAGGTGGCCCTCACGAAGACGGTTGGTCCGGATTCAATCTCTCCTCAGCCGCCGGATGACCCGTGCATCGTGTCCGAGCAGGGCATTCGACGTTCACCCGAGCGGCCGTGTGGCGCGATGCTCTCAAGCGAAGGAGCGGCGCAGTGTTGCATGGGGAGCGCCGGTCGTTGCATCGTTCGTAGCGTGCCGCTGCCAGGACAGCCGTGGCACTCTGGGGGGACCGGCCCTGATGTTTCGGGCGCTGTTCAGCGCGCAGCACGCACCGTGCAGGCTGCCTACCCGCAGGCGCAGCGTCGTGAGTCCTGTGAAGGAGTCGGCGCGCACTGCCTGTCGGTGTCTGCAAGCGCAGCTTCCAGTGAAGGGAGCGCATCGGTTCGTGCAACGCTCGCCGTGCCACTTCGCCTCACATCGCTCTTCGGGCAGCAGCCATTGCTGGTCGAGCACCAAGAGAGCCGGAAGCTTGAGCAAGCAATTATCGCCAAGTGAGGTTCGTCTTGCGGCGCTGCAACGGGTGCCACATACTATACGAATGTCGCGACAAAAACCGTCATTGCTTACTGTCTCCCTCACTGCCTCCCTTACTGTGGCGTCCAACCTCTTTTTTCTCTACTGCGCATCAGCCGGCAATCCGGCACCGAAGCCAACTGGTGCGATTGAGGATGACGAGCTGTTGGTAGGCAGAGCTGATCAGTACAGCAAGGTTGTCGATAAAGCCGTAGGCTTTCTCGTCCGCGGCGATGTCGAGGGCTTTCGCGCCATGCTCAGCCAGGCAACAGTTGAGAGCGAGAATCGCGGGGCAGGGGCAGTAGATACGATTATCAAGTCACGCTTCATCCCGTTTTTTAGCGATTTCACGCGGCTCACAGACACCGTATCGACGCTGCCGACGCACGACGCAGGGAACAATCCCGGGCTCGCAATCTTTCGCACGTTTGAAACCACATCAGGGCAAGAGAAGCCTTTCGTCATCTACGTAATCAATCAGCGCGGCAACTACGTGGTCGGGAACCTGCTCATCAACAAGACCTTTGAGGATATCGAGGGTCCTGCCCGTAGCGGGTGGTAGAGGTTGCTGTGCGCTACACAAGGGTGAGGCACACTCTGTATAGGGAACAGGTGAAGTCTCAATACAGGTCCTAGCGGGAGATAGCACCCCTCATCGTCGTACTGGTCTTTCTCATCATCCTGCACTTGGACCCGCTCCTGCTTATAATCAGGAAATTTCTCGGATTGTCGAGCGGATAAGCTCAGACAGGAATTAGGAGGTAGGTGCAGTTGCAGGAGAAAGATAAACACGAAGATGAGGATTCAAAAAGGTGTGGGAGAAAAACGGCCTCAGGAGCGAGTTACAGCGCCGGCTATGCTATCACCGCAGCAGCAAGCTCACAGCTTCTTCAGCGGTGTTGAAGACCTGTGAGCTGGGATCCGGGGATATCGAAGAGGCGATCTTCTCAGCCTCGACACGTAAGCCACGGTTCAACAGGCTCCGAATCTGCGCGAGGGCAAGCAGGTAATTCGAGGGGATCGCCTCGGCATGCTTAAACAGGAGGCGGGACCCGTCACTGCTCCCGGTGACCACGTCCCAGCGCAGGTAGTTGCGAATCAGGTGAGCAGTTTCGGTTACGTCAGGTATGCAGCCCTCCCGCAGCGATCGCACAGCGCTCTCAACGGCTGCTTGGAGGCTCAGAGCTGAGAGACGGCCGTTCCGATCCTGCGTGATAGAAGCTGCTAGCCCATGGTTGATTACCATGGCTATGTGCCGCTGGGGTGCCTTAGGGCGCTTCGTTACAGTCGCAAGAATCTCGTTGAGGGCTGAGGCCCGCCGCAGAGCCGTGTGCTTGGCAGCTACTTCAGCGCGGCCAGCGTCGGCGATGGCATGCATCCGGTGAGGAACGTCTAGTAGCTCTGCGGCTCTCGCGGCAACATCCTGAACGTCGCCAGCGGTGTACGTCACCAGGTGCTCACCTTCCTTAAAAAGCTCAAGTAGCCCATTAGAGGCGCGCTCCGTGAGCAGCATGCAGCCGCACATCATCGCCTCAAACACGCGGAAGTTTAGGTCACCCTTGACCGTTTGGTTCACGACGATCTCCGCATGCGGGAAGATCTCCCAGTAGTTGCCCTGCTTGATCGTAATTGGAGCGACCTCTCTCAGCTTGCTGAAGAAGTCAACGCGCTTGCTGTTGAGTCGAGCATCCATCGTGCCAACGAAAGCCATCGGCATGGTCTTGGTCTTTGATGGCTCAACGTGCCGAGGTGCCCAGAGGGGAAACCAAGTTGTAGGGGTGCAGGCTGCATCGAAGTGGTGCAGATAATCTTTCTGCGCAACCAGTACCTTGTCGAAACAGTATGCGAGTCGAGCGTGCAGATCCCAGTGGTGGTGCGTGTCAACGGAGTAGAAAACGGTCGGGATCTCAGCATCCTCAATTCCCGGGTAGGTGACTGGAGCACTGTCATCGTGCCATACGACAACGTCTGGCTTGAAGCCGCCGGGAAGTGAGGCCAGGAGATCGTTGAATGGAATTATCGGAGAGCTAAGACGGTGCTCAAGCTGTGGGGTAATGCCGCACGTGAGAACGGAGTGCCCGAAAGAACGGAGCTCCGTCGCGAACCAGTCTTGGTTTAAGAGCAGAATCTTCATCGTTAAGGATGGTGGGGTGAACTCAGCCGCCTAACTTTTGATGATTTAAGGAGGGGGCCGGGAGCGGTCTTTTTTGATTTTGAGGCATGGTTAAGTAGCCCGGGTCATTGATGTTTGGCGGGTGGATACGCTGGGTCTGGGGCTGCCAGGGGTGCTTCGTTCCAGAGCCGCAGCCAACCGGCTGCTAGAATTGCCTCGTCTGGCACTGGGAACGGCCCCGGCTCCGGTTCAGATAGCCGTTAGTCGACAGAGCGCAATGGCTCGATCGCCAGTAGGTCGATGGTTGCTGGGCTTCTCCATGCTGCGCACGGTTAGTTGCCCAGATACGCGAGAGTTTTTTGGAGCCGGAGCTGGAGCCGGTTCCGGTGCCGTTCCTGGGAGCAGGTGAATTGAGGCTAGGCTGCTTTACGAAGCTCTTCGCGAGGGTCTGAGTCGTTAGCAGGCGTAGGCGTTGATAAGCCGTTTCGAGCCTCTTCGTAGATTCGAGCCGGGGGCTCGCGCAGGTTCCACACGAGACCGACAGCCGAGAGGGCTTTGAGTACGTAGTGAGTGATATCGAGTTCCCACCAGTAGAACCCCTGCCGCTCTGACCCAGGGTAGCGGTGGTGGTTGTTGTGCCAACCTTCGCCGAGCGTGATGATCGCGAGCAGGAAGCTGTTCTTGCTGTCGTCGCCGGTCTTAAAGCGCGGGCGCCCAATAACGTGCGCGAGCGAGTTGATACAGAACGTGCCGTGGTAGAGGAGAGTCGTGCTGATGCAGAAGCCCCACACCACCATCTGAATTGCAGATGTGCCTAGCCCAGGGAACTTCGCCTGAAGAACTGCGCCAAATGCTGCTAGGGCTGTGAACAGAGCAACCGGGGGAAGGATGTGGTAACGGTCGAGCCAGCGCAGTTCCGGGAAACGCGAGAGGTCCTTTGCCCCGTCGATACGGGTATCCACGAACTGCGAGCTAAGCACCCAACCAACATGCGCCCACCATAACCCATACACTCCTGGCGGATGGATGTCTTCCTCGGTGTCCGAGTGCTTGTGGTGGTGACGGTGGTGCGCAGCCCACCAGATCGGGCCCTTCTGGGCCGCAGTGGCGCCGAGCAACCCCAGCATAAACTGAAACGGCCGGCTGGTGTCGTACGAGCGGTGCGAGAAGTAGCGGTGGTATGCGCCGGTGATGCCGAACATGCGGATTGCGTAAAGCGCGAGGCAGGTCCAGAAGGCCGTCCAGCTGAAGCCAACCCAAACCACGCCGAGACAGCCAAGGTGCACAGCCCAGAAGGCTCCCTGCTTGAAGAGGTTTGTAGGATTGAAGGGGTTGCCAGTTGGCGACATGAGGTGTTTCTCCGAGGCAGGCACAACCTCGCGATACTAGAGGATTACCTCGGAGGAGGGAACCCTTCGCGTCATTTCCGCGCAAGCTACCGAGATAAAGGAGGAAAGCTGCGGTTACTGCTTCCGAGAACTGATCTTTACCAGGCTTTTCGGCTGCGCTTTGCCGTGCACGATGTAGCCAACGTAGGCGCTCGCTGCCGAGCCGATCGCCACAAATGCGCCCAGGAGCAGCGGTGAGCCAGCAATCGAATCTTGGACGATGTGGAACACGACTGCGAAGCAGAGCGCGGAGAGCAGAAACCCAACGATGCCAGGCAGCCGGTCGAGGAGGCGCAGGATAGATTGTTGTTGCCTCTCGCCGACCATCACGATGCCTGTGGTCGTGGCACCCACGACACACGATGCCCCGACAAGTAGCCACATTGTTTGAGCGTTGGAGGCTTCCGGAATCCAGCTCTTAATGATCGCGCCCCCGGCGAGAGAGTGCAGCGATAACGCCGCAGCAGAAGAGACAACAGCCAGAGAGCTCACCACAGCCGCTGGGTGATTCTCGCAGCTGCAATCGTCGTTTACGCGGTGGTGGATGCGGTGGTGAACGAAGTGCCAGAGCAGGAAGATTGCTCCGACGAGCATGAAGATCTCTCCCAGCATCTCTGAGTAGTGAGAGGCTTCTGAGACGATGGCGACCCCAAGAACTCCGTACACCGCATGAAATAGGGCAAAAGAGGCGCCCCACAGCAGCGCGTGCCCGCGCGTTGTGCTGGCAACAGCGATCGCAATCAGCAGACAGCCGTCTCCCAAGAGGAGCAACGGGTAGAGCAGGATGATTGAGGCTGCGGTGCCGAAAGACATGCGGGGGATTGTAGACGGGGGATGGGGTCACTAGCAAATAGGCAGCACCTAGGGAGGAAAACTACCGCGAAGTTCCCCGCGGGCAAAGTAAATCGGTGGCGGCACCGGGAACGGCTCCGGTTCCGGTCCCGAAAGAGGGGGCGCTGTAGTGCTTTAGCGAGCGTTTTTTGTCCCTGAACGGTTCAGGGTGGAGCCTTCCTTTCCCTAGCCCTCCTCTTTCTCTTTGTCCTGCACTTGCACTAGATCCCTCATCCTCGTCCTCATCCGGGCATTTCGATACGAAAACCGCCGACAATCCTCGCGAATTTCAAGATTATGAGCAGGAGGCAGTGCAGGTGCAGGACAAAGAGGAGGAGGAGGAAACTCCTCCACGATATCGGTTAAGCCTAGAGGGGCTTTCTGCGCCGCTAAGCCGCGATCCCGCCCTCGCTCCCCGCAAACTCAATCAGTTCAGCCAGCATCTCGCGATTTGTGATAATGCGAGGGACCTTGTTCTGCCCCCCGAGCTTGCCGCGCTTCTTCATCCATGCGGCAAAGGTGCCAGACGCCACCGGCACGACCTGCGGGGCCTTGAGACCGAAGCCGCCTGAGCGGTGGGACTCGTAGTCTTCGTTGCGTTGGCAGAGCTTCTTGTCGAGTGCCTCAACGAAGCGCGTGAGCTGCTCTGTGCCTGGCCTCTCGCCTATGAACTCAATCAGGTAGATGTGCCCGCCAAGATCTCCTGAGCGCTCAGGAAACACGGGGCCTACAGTAAAGTCGGCGATCTCGGCGCTGATCTCCTTCGCTGCGGTGACAACACCGTCTTCGACCTCCTCGGCGATAAGGTGCTCGCCGAAAGCGGAGAGATAGTATGACGTGCGGCCGGTGACGAGCACCCGAGGGGTGTCGGTGTCGACGAATCGCACCGTGTCGCCTATGACGTACGACCATAGGCCGGCGCAGGTAGTCATGACCACAGCGTAGTTAACGTCGCGCTCGACGTTCCCGATCCAGTGACGGGTTGGTGAAGAGCTGTCGAGCTCTTCCAGCGGCACGAACTCGTAGAAGATGCCGTGGTCGAGATTCATGCGGAGTCCATCACCGTAGCCGCGGTCAGCGATAGCGATGAAGCCCTCACTGGCGGGATACACCTCGCGCAGCTCGGCACGGCTCCCCTCGAGCACATCGTTGAAGCGCTGCACGTACGGCGCAAAGTTTACGCCTCCGTGCACGACCAGCTCCATGTTCTCGTAGATGCGAGCGAGCTTCCCTGCGCTCTCGGGCTTGAGCGAAGCGAGCTTGTCGAAGAAGATCAGGAGCCACGCTGGAACACCTGAGATCATCCGGATGTCCTCTGAGAGGGATAGCGTAGCGAGGGTATCAACTTTCTCTTCCCAATTCTTAATCAGCGCCAGCTCCGCCGGCGGGAAGTAGCGGGACTTGAGCCACCACGGCAGGGTCTTCACCGCGATGCCGCTCAGGTCACCGAAGAAGATGCCGGGTGAGGGCTCTGTAAGGTCAGTGCTGCCGCCGAGCATGAAGCTCTTGCCTCCAAGGATCTCCGACTTCGGCCGGTTCGTGACGTGGTGTACCAGGAGATCGATCCCAGCTTTGGTGTTGGAACGCATCATGTCGTCTGAGCACGGGATGTACTTGGTCGTTCCAGAGCTCGTTCCTGAGCTGACCGGGAAGAAGCGAATCGTGCCTGGCCAGGTGCAGTCGGTGAGTACGGGGAAGGGCCCTTTCCAGAACTCCTCCCAGAAAGCTTCGTATTTTCGGAGCGGCACGCGCTTCTGGTACTCCTCGATCGTCGAGATAGACGAGAAGTCGTACATCTTTCCGAAGGTCGTGTGGCGCGCGCGCTCAACGAGCCAGCGTAGCTGCTGTTGCTGCAAGTCTTGGGCAGAAGAGGTGCGCAACCGTTCGTTGCGCCAGCGCGCGTAGAGTCGGAGAAGGGGTGTAGCGTCGAACATGACGCGCTACGATACGGGAAGTCGCCAGGTTTTAGAAGTTGCTGGCGTGAGCTGCAGCCGAGGAGGTGTAAATGCCAGGTAACGCTGGGCCAACGAAGAGAACGACCGAGCCGTCGAGGCGCCCAGCCTTGGCGATCTGCTCTAGGAGCTCTTTGCGGCACGGGCTGTGATGGCGCACCTTGGCAGCTTGTGGGTGGATCGACTCCGGCTTCCAGGCGTACTCGGTGATCTCGACCCAGTGGCCCTCAAAGGCCTCTCGTATCCGGCTCCACGGCATCTTTGCCATATCGTTGCCCCCAAAAAAGTGCTCTCGGATAGTATCCTGATTGAGTGGCTTATGGAAGGACAGAGACGGGGGCCCAAGAGGGAGTCACTCCTGCAATCTAGGAAACCCGTGGAGCCCCAAATTAAGTTGTGGATGGGGTTAGCATTCCCCAACTTCATCCTAATCCTTCTCGTCCCCCTGCACTTGCACCGACTCCTGCCCATAATCGAGACATTTCGGGGGATTGCCTATGATACTCGTGCGGGAAGACTCGGATGAGGACGATCAATCCGGTGCAAGCGCGGGAGCGGAAAAGGGGTCGGTCCCCTTTTTCGCCAACCTAGTGTACAGTTCGCCCCACCGTAACGACTGAGAGCAACGACCGCATCATGGCTAAAGTAGGCAAGATTTCAGGATTTCCCGAGTGGCTCCCCGAGCAGAAGATCGCTGAAGATAAGGTCATCGCAACCATCAAGCGTATCTTTGAAAGTTACGGATTCGCCCCAATTGAGACCCCTGCCGTTGAGCTGCTCTCGACCCTTGGCTCTAAGGGAATCATCGAGAAGGAGATCTTCGTCGTTCGTCGGCTCAAGGCCGAAGAGGGGCAGGAGTCTGAGCTCGGCCTGCACTTTGACCTGACCGTGCCGCTGGCGCGCTACGTTGCCCAGCACCAGGCCGCGCTGACGTTCCCGTTCAAGCGCTACCAGTGCCAGAAGGTGTGGCGAGGCGAGCGGCCGCAGCGCGGGCGCTTCCGCGAGTTCTACCAGTTCGACATCGACATCATCGGGCGTGATGAGCTGCCGCTGAGCTGCGACGCCGAAGTCGTGTCGGTGATCGGGCTCGTGATGAAGGAGCTCAACTTTGGCCCATTCCTGGTTCGGATAAACAGCCGAAAGCTCCTCGGCGGCCTGTACGCGGAGCTTGGGCTCGATGAAGCAGCGCGCAAGGCCGCGATCGTCGCTGTCGACAAGCTGCTCAAGATTGGCGCGGACGGCGTGAAAGGAGAGCTTGAGAAGATTCCAGGAGTCTCGCCGAAAGCGATCGAGGTGATTCTCAAGAGCACTGAAATTCAGTGCGGCGCGGCGGAGCTGCCGGGCAAGATTGCGGCGCTTGGCTTATCAAGCGATCTCATCACACAGGGAGTATCTGAGCTGGTCGAGATCTTCGGCCTCATCCCAGAGGATGTGCAGCCGCACGTTTTGATCGACGTGAGCCTGGCACGTGGGCTCGACTACTACACGGGGCTCATCGCCGAGACCACGCTCACGAAGTACCCAGAGTTTGGATCGGTCTTCTCGGGCGGCCGGTACGACGACCTCGCCTCTGAGTTCACAACGCAGAAGCTGCCGGGAGTTGGTGTTTCAATCGGGCTCTCCCGCATCATGGACCTGGCGCTCTCCGAGGGGATCGTGCCAACCGACAAGAAGAGCCCGACGCAGGCAGTTGTGGCTGTTTACTCAGAAGACACCCGGAAGCGATGCAACGATGTAGCGCACACGCTGCGCCAGGCGGGGCTCCCGACAGAGGTATTCTACAAGTCGCCTAAGCTCGGAAAGCAGATCGAATACGCAGAGTCGAAGGGCGCCCGGTACGTACTCTTCGTTGATAGCTCCACGGGGGAAGTGCAGGCGAAGGATCTCGTTACCAAAGAGCAGGCAAAGGTTACCGACCTCACTGCTTGGGCCAAGTCGGTAGCGCAGTAGTCGCATGGCGAAAGGCTTCGCGGTTCGCACCAAAGGGCAGGGGCTCTACGAAGTCACCGACGAGGTGACAGCCATCGTGCGTGAGTCCGGTGTCACAGAGGGGCTCTGCACAGTTTTTATTCGCCACACCTCTGCGAGCCTCACCATTCAGGAGAACGCAGATCCTTCAGCGCGTCGAGACCTCGAGGCGTGGCTCAACCGGCTCGTGCCTGAGCGCGACCAGCTCTTCACGCACACCGCAGAGGGACCAGACGACATGCCATCGCACATCAAGTCGATCCTGACCGATGTCTCGCTCTCGATCCCTGTGGTCAATGGAGACCTCGTGCTCGGCACCTGGCAGGGAATCTACGTTTGGGAGCATCGGCGCAACGGGCATGTTCGGCAGGTTGTGGTGCACTGCGGATGACGGGCGATTCTGGCCTCGATGGTGTCGAAGCCCGACCGCAGTAGCTGATGAGCTCTTCTACGCGGTCTTCGATGGCGATGTCTGCAAAGCCGCGGCGTAGCCAGCTTTCCTGATTCCCCTCGCGTACTTGACCCCTCGCAGGGTCGCGGCGCCAGTTTCGCGGGTATCCTCATCTTATATCTAAGGAGTATCCTGAGCTCTGCTGCTCAGGTGGCAGAAACGCCGCCTCCTCCTCTTATCTATGCCGGGACGTTGGGACAAGATCGACAAGGTGCTCAAGGACGTATTCTTCGTCACCGGCAACCGCTTCAAGCTCGAAGAGACTGAAGCTGTGCTCGGCAAGATGCGGCACGTGCACCTCGACCTGCCCGAGGTTCAGGAGCTTGAGCCGCGCAAGGTGGTGATAGCCAAGGCACAGGCAGCTATCGAGCAGGGGTACACCCCGGTTCTGATCGAGGACACGTCGCTCTCGATACACTCGCTCAACGGTCTCCCCGGACCGCTCATCAAATGGTTCCTCAAAGCTCTCGGCGGCGAGGGCGTTCACCAGCTTGCAGCGTCTCGTCAGGATTGCCGCGCCGAGGTCCGCACAATCTTCGGTCTCGCTCTCGGCCCACAGAGCTTCATTTACGGCGAGGGAGTGGTGCAGGGAGAGGTCGTCGCGCCGCGAGGCACTGGCTTCGGATGGGATTCAATCTTCCAGCCAGAGGGAAGCATCAAGACCATGGGAGAGATGACCAAGGAGGAGAAGGCCTCCTTCAGCATGCGGGTTAAGGCGCTTCACGACCTGCGCACGCAGCTTGAGCGCTTTTACAATAAGAGGTGAAAGATCAGTCCCGCTCTCCGCGCCTCCGCGTTACATAACCAGAAAGTTTCGGATTGGAGGGTGCTAGCCTTACTGCCAGCCGGGGCTGGCGAGCGATGGTCGAGACAGCGGCATTTTAGTTTAATAACGCGGAGGCACGGAGGATGCGGAGTGCGCGGCGTGGGGAAGGTGGCTATTCAGCGATCTCCGCGCTTTCCGCGCCTCCGCGTTACATAACCAGAACGTTCCGGATTGGAGGGTGCTAGCCTGCCTGGCAACGGGGGCTGGCGAGCGATGGTCGAGACAGCGGCATTTTAGTTTAATAACGCGGAGGC
>CAZZJR010000040.1:0-2016 GCA_964654585.1 uncultured Bdellovibrionales bacterium | reverse complement strand
ACGGAGGATGCGGAGTGCGCGGCGTGGGGAAGGTGGCTATTCGGCGATCTCCGCGTTAGTTAACCAGAAAGTTCCGGATCGGAGGGTGCTAGCTTGCCTGGCAACTTGGGCTGGCGAGTAATTACGGGAATAACTCAGTTGTTTGCTCATCGAGGCGCAGCTACCATGCCGCTGAAAATGAGAGTGCCGATGAGGCTGTAGGCCCTAACAAAAACGATGAGAGCAGGAAGTAGCAACGAGGTCTCCCGCAACGTCGAGCGAGTCGCGCGGGCGCTCTTCGGTGACAGTGCCGAGCGAGAGAAGTTTCTGCACGCTCTCTCGGCGGGAGGCAGCAGCATCACCGCAGTCGCGGCGTTGCGCGGTGCGGCATACCACGGCGCTATCGACAGCAAGCCACCGTGGCTGCCGGGCTGGATCTCAGTCGCTGGAGAAGACGAGAGACCCGGAAAGAGCGAACGACACGAGCAGGGCGAGCTGTACTGTCTCGACCTCTCGTCGACCTTTGCCTGCGCCGCTTACTCAACGATCGAGGAGCCAATCGACCTCTTGGTCGACCTGTGCGCCGCTCCCGGCGGGAAGAGCGTCTTGGCATCGCGCTACCTCTCGCCCAGCCTTATCGTCGCAAATGAAGTTATCCGTAAGCGAACGGCGCAGCTCATCTCAAACTACAAGCGTTGCTCCATCGATCCAGCGATCGTGACCTCGCGCGACCCGTCAGCTCTCGCCAAGCTCCTGCCACATGCGGCGCGGCTGCTCGTCGCGGACGTTCCGTGCTCGGGGCAATCGCTCGTTGTAAAGGGTCAGGCAGCTCCTGGCGCTTTCCATCCAGCGACTATCTCGATGAACGCGCGGCGCCAACGCCGCATCTTGGCGTGTGCAGCCCCGATGCTCCAGCCAAGCGGTTACATCCTCTACTCCACCTGCACGTTCTCACGAGAAGAGAACGAGGAGAACATCGAGTGGTTCTTGCGCCAGCGTCCAGACTTCACCGTTGTTCCGGTGCCGCTCCTTGAGAAGTTTCGCTCTGAGCATTCAAGCCATCCCACTTACCGGCTCTTCCCCCACACCGGCTTCGGCGCAGGCTCATTCTGTGCGCTGCTAAAGCGTGAAGGAGAGCTCGGACAGCTCTCC
The DNA here is from genome assembly GCA_964654585.1 of uncultured Bdellovibrionales bacterium. GTDB lineage: Bacteria > Bdellovibrionota_C > UBA2361 > UBA2361 > OMII01 > OMII01. Next base: position 885 of record CAZZJR010000040.1, on the reverse strand, counting down.
GCTCCAAGCATCGAGGAGGCAACCGACGCGATTAAGCCGATCTGGCGCTCGGCGACAGTGTTCAAGCTACTTCCCGCTCCCATCAAGAGTGTAGGCAGCGGTGAGCCCCGGGGGGCGCAGCGGTGGAAGAAGCAGCTTGGTGGGCAGCGCAGAGGCCGGCGCTCGAAGCTCTTTGGTGCCGAGCAGGAGGAGTGAGGCTCCTCCAGAAATCTGCTGCACAGTGATCGACCCGCGCGCCGAGAGCAGCGTTACAGAAGATGGATTCTGCGCCACGAGGGCACCGACGGCGATATTTCCGCCCGCAACCACCAAGGTGTCTCCGCCAACGATAAGAGCGCCGCGCAGCTCAAGTGAGCCCGGTGTCGCCACGAGAGAGAAGGGCGCCTGATTCGCGGGCTCGACCCGGAGATCGACCCCAGAGATGTTCTCCAGAATTATTAGTGGAGCAGCAGCACGTGAGCCTACTACGCAGCTTCGGCGCGCTGTGGGCGAGTCGAAGCTCGTGCGCGTCACGGCACGAAGCTCGCCGGGGCACGGAAGAGCTGCGCCAAAAATTGAGCCGTAGTCGATCTTGCCGCTCGGAAGCTGCGTGGCAGGAAGAGAGAGAAGCGAAGAGAGATGCTCGTGGCACAGGAGCCGCTCAGTTGAGCCTTGAGGGCTCCGCGCCGTCACGGGCGAGCATCTGCCAGGCATTGGTGGCGCCGAAACGGCAGCCAGGGTGGCTGCCTCCTCGACGGCATCAGCCTCCCTTCCGATGCGCCACTGCTGCACCAGGCTTAACGCGCGATCGTGGAAGCCGCGCAGCATAGCGAGGGTGATGAGCATGGTCAGAAGGGCTAGGGGCAGGGTGTAGCCGGAGGCGGGGTGGTAAGGGCAGGGTGGGGT
>CAZZJR010000039.1:0-25991 GCA_964654585.1 uncultured Bdellovibrionales bacterium | reverse complement strand
ACACTGAGCCCCCTCTTCTGCAGCGCGAGCACGAGAGCGAGCATCACGAGCGACTTGCCTGCGCCCCCGCCAACACCGCCGATCAAGATTCGTGGAACTGCCCCGGGAATCATGCGATCCTGCCCCCGTTGGACCGATCGGCTCAAAGTGCCAGAGACATTCCGGTTTGGCGCGCTTTCGGGCTAATCAAGATACTTTGGTGAAAACTGCTACTTACGGCGCAGAACAAGCAGCTCAGCAGCCGTGTCGCGCCCTGGTCCTGCGCTCTTGGCGTAACGCTCTACGATCGTGCCCTCGAGCTGCCAGTAGGTGGGCATACACGACTGCAGCACCGCAGAAACTTGCTCTCGGTAGTTAACTGGCTTAGTGCCGAGACGACCTCCGGCAACTCTCACAACAGCCCTGCCGCCCCGGCGCACGACACGCGCTGCCTCAAGAAGCTGCTCACTCATGCCATCCTGCCAGGCCTCAACACTCGAAGTGAGCTGCCTCTCCGCCGGAAGCGAAACACCCAGCCACCATGAACGGAGCCAGGAGCGTAGACCGTGCTCAATACCACCTGGCTGCTCCGGACAGAGCAGCGCCAAGTCAACCGAAGCCGTTTTCACCCCTTCGAGGTTGTTTGGCTCGGCGAAATGAACCGAACGCTCAAGCGCGCGGTCGAGCAGTGGGGATGGGATCCCATCACGAAGGATTGAAGCCGCTTTTTTTATGATTCGTGGGCTGACCGCCCGATACGACGGAACTTCCGAACGCTTCCGGTTCAGCGCGGCTTGCGCCTCCGGCGTCAGCGCAGCCTGCGGAGATGTGTAGCCCGTGAGGTGCGCAGCAGTGTGCCCATGCAAAATGCCGGAGACAACAAATGAAACGAACTCACCCACCCTTTCGTCTGAGCCGCGCAGCGCGAGCTTGAGGTTCATCAGCTCACAGTACGTGTCGACATCAAAGTAGAGTGGCCACGGAGCCTGAAATCCCCGAACGTCAACCGGGCGTTTCAGGTTAATGAACTGGAGGCGTAAGACTACCTCTGCCAGGTCGGCCGGATTTACGCGGGCCCGCGCGAGCTTGGCCAGGGCGGCGTCGTTCGAACACCCGATGAAGTGGCGGCCGAGCGACAGTGCGTCTACTCCGGTCGAGCCCGCTGAGCAGTGCATGTCGAGAACTGTTGCCCCCTTGGCCGAGAACCGGTCAATCACGAGGCGCAGCACAGACGGCTGCCACAGCGACAGGTACGCGAGCGCGGACTGCAATGAGTGTCCGCTCGCTGACGAACTATCGAGGCTGACCTCGACCTGCTCCGCAAACTGTGGCTGTTGAACTAACTTGAGTACCGCTGACATTACCTGCACCTAACCCACACTACGCTTAAAGCCTCGCGGGCCTACTGGAACTGCGGGTGACCGAACTGAAGTTCACCACACTTTCCCGGCCCTAAGCCACACAAACCTTCACTTGCCGACGTGGCCTACGGGAGCCCGCCTTCGACCTATGATCGAAGGCACCCCCGTGAGGTAGGCGGCAGTATAAGGATGGGTCGTACCCCGCACTACCGAGAGAGTTACAAACGGAGTTGCTAGTACAAGGAAGTTAAAATCCCCAAGCACTTAGTTTTACTAACATAACGGCTCTATTCGGGCTCCCCTCCCATAGCGCCACTATTTTCTAAACGCCGTAACGGCTCCCGGATTGCTGAGAGCGACTGGGCAACGGAGGCTCTTTGCGTGTTGGAATCCTCTACTCGCCGACCGTCTCGAGGTTCTTGCGGGCTATCTCTAGCTGCGGGTTGAGCTGCAGGGCTTGCGCGAACTCCTGTCGCGCCTCATCGGTCTTGCCCGAGCGGTCGAGGAGCACTCCTAAGTTGTTGTGTGCACTGGCGTTGGAGGGATCGAGGCTAAGCGCCTGGCGCAAGCTCCGTTCGGCCTCTGCAGCGTTGCCGGACTCAAGCTGGGCATGGCCGAGGGCGCTCCAAACTCGGGAGCTCTTCGGATCAAGCGAGGAAGCGACTGTGAGGCGAGAGATCGCTTCCTGGTACTCCCCTCGACTCAGCAAGAAAAGTCCGAGGTTTGCCTGGGCGAAAAAGTTTGAGGGGGAAAGCACTGCCACACGGCGCAGCGCACTACCGGCACGCTCGGCGTCACCAGACCGCTCATATACCTCCGCCAGTGCGAGCTGAACCTTGCTGTCGTCGGGCTTAAGCTCCGCAGCGTGTTCCAGCACGCGTCGTGCCTCAGCAAGCGACCCGGTTTTCAGCAGCAGCAGCCCCAACTGGTAATTGGCAAGGAAGTGCTTCGGTTGTAAATCCGCAGCTCGGCGGTACGCCGCGATGGCTGCATCGTCTCTCTTGAGCTTCTCCTGCAAGACCCCGATGTTGAACACCGTAGTTGGGTTTGCGGGTTCAACCGCCTCAGCCTTCTGTAGAGCCTCTAGCGCCTCGTGCAACTTCTGTTGCTTTTCAAGTATGACGGCGAGCCCCTGAAGTGCCGCCACGTTTTTTGGGCTCCGTTCAAGAACCCGTTCGTACTGCTCGCGCGAACCGGAGATCTCTCCTTTCTGCAGCAGCACTGCCGCCAAGCCAATTCGAAAATTATCTTCATCTTTGAGCGCAATCGCCCGACGCAACTCGCTCTCAGCTTCACTCAGCTGCCCCTTACGCTGTAGGGCAACTCCCATGTTGAAGTGGGTTTCAGCCATTCGCGGGCAGAGCGCCTCTGCCCTTCGGTACAGCTCTAATTCCTGCTGAGAGCCGTCGCCCAGCGCAACACCACGCTTCACCAGCTGCGCCGCCTCAGAGCACGGCTGCTCTGCCGCGAGGCCCCCTTGAGCAGCGCCGAGCAGCACAAGAGAGAGGAGCGTCGAAAAAACCCGCTCTCTGACGCTACTGGCGACCTTCATGGTACCTTCTCCTTACTGAGAATTAGCGCTGCTCAACGTGCCCAACGCTAGGACTACTTCTCGCATCCGCTCCTCACTCGCAACGGCTGCGAAGCGTAGGTGTTCATCGAAACTTTCTCCAAAAACACAGCCTGGAGCGGCGACGACACCTGTGTGTTCGAGGATGTGCTCAGCAACTCTCACGGACACGAGGGGGCTCTTGCCCTTCGCCGCTGCGACCAGAGCCGCCGGAAACCGGGCCCACACGCACGCTCCGGCTTTAGGCTCACAGACCTCCCATCCCAAACGCGCCAGCCCCTGAGACAATATCCGCAGGCGACGCTCGTAGGCGACCACGGTTGACCCGGTCAAGTCCTGCTTCGAGGTGAGCGCGACCGAGGCTGCGTACTGAAGCGGCAAGAAGAGACCGTAATCAGCGTGTGATTTGAGCCTTGAGATCGCCTTCACGATGCGATCATCTCCTACAAGCGCGCCAACTCGCCAGCCCGGGACGTTGTACGCCTTCGAAAGAGAGTACACCTCTACACAGCGAGCGCCCTGCTCGCGCGCAGCCAGCGCGCTGGCGGCAGGTTTTCTGTCGAAGCACATCTCGCCATAAACAAAATCATTGATGATCGCAACGCCGCGCTGAGCGCAAACCCGGCCGACCTCTGTCCACCACTCAGCTGACACGACTGCTCCCGCTGGATTGCTCGGGAAGTTCAGGAGCGCCACCCGCGCCTGCGAATCATCCAGGATGCGCGCCAAGCTCTTCGCAGCCAGGAGCGGATCGGAGAGCGGGCGCCACTCGCGCACAACTCCACCGACGAGTGCCACTGCCGAGAGGTGCGCCGGGTACGCAGGAGCCGAAACCACTACAGACTCCCCCGGATGCGTCAGAACTCGGAGAGCGTGGAACGTTGCATCCTTGCTGCCAAGGCACACGCATACCTCCGACTCAGGATTGAGCGAGACTCCAAACCTAGAAATGTACTTCTCAGTGAAGGCTTCACGTAGCCGACGAACACCCCGCGAAACCGAGTAGCGGTGAGCACTAATCTTACCCACCGACTCTAACAGCCGGTCTATCACAGCACGCGGCGGAGCGAGGTCGGGGTTCACCATCGAGAGGTCGAGCACCGGCTGACCCTCAATTAGACGCCGGTGCTGCAACTCCTTCAGGGGGCGAAGATGGTCATGGCTCAGGAGCTGGTCGACGCTCGACTGCTCAGCGTCGGGAGCACCCATAAGGGACGCGGTAAAAGCTACATTGAACGGGGACTTCACGGGCCTCTCTCGGTTTGGCCGGGAGAAATACAGGAAAATCCGGCGCGCTCAAGAGATACAATGCGCAGGCTTTTTATTCAATGACTTGAACTCGGTCGCCGCGGCAGACGGACCTCTCGTTTGCTCTGGTCCCAGCCTCCCTAGGTCCTAACCCGGGGAGCTACGAGGTTAAACAGGTACACGGCCGGACCGACCTTCCCCGATACCTTAATCTTGTCAGCCAGCATCGCCACCTGCGGGTTTAGGTCACCAGACCGAATGGCCATGAGGTTCTGCTCACTTAGCGATACGATGCAGTCCACTACCGAGGGGTCACTTCCCTCCCCCACGGTCAGCGGCGCCTCTTTGGTGATTGGCGTAACCTTCGGATCTTCGCTTCGCCAATCAAACAGGAACCTCTCGCCAGAGTTTGTCAGCTCAACTGCAACCGCCCCTGCCAGGTACGGCTTGAGCCGCAGCTTGGCCCGCTGGGCGCGGTCGGGAAGCTCTTCGCACAGCACATCACGGCCGTTCTGGATGACTTTACGAGGTGCCGGCTGATGCTCCTCCTCTTCGTCCTCGATATCATCGAGGGGCTCCTCCTCGCGCGCTCCGTTCGCCCCCGCCGGCTGGTTCGTCCAGGTTTCCTGGTCGTGGTCACCGTTGCGACGAGGCTGCGGGGCAGCGTGCTCCTCCTCAAGGAGCTGCTCATGGGCCGCTACTGGCTCGCTCTGTTCGTGCTGCTGCTCTTCGTCTTTTTTCTCTGGCATCTCTGAATTCCTTGGGTTGATAGGCAGAGTCTAGCCCTGACGGGGCAGCAACTCAACCACCTTACAACACCGGCGTCCGGGGAGTGCGTATTCACAGGGAGAGCACAGAGGACGGCGCCGGGAACGGCTCCGGTTCCGGCTGCGAAACCTTGCAAAAATTGGGGTGAACAAAGGGAGCGGCGAGAACAGCGAGGGGGAATGAATAGGAAGGCTTTGAGGAGGCTCCACAAGGGTCAAACACCCCAAGCGACGATTCCCCTCGCCGCACTCTTTGTGCCAATACTGAAAGAGCACCATCAGCAGCTACCCTCAATAGTTGGCGGGCAATCTGCTTTTAGAGAGGCTCCAAGACCTCGACGGGACTTACGCCTATGCCTCAATCGTTGTACTTCTTAGCCCTGCATGAAGAGCAAAACAGCCCCCCCTGCCCGCAAGTCCCCTAACGTGATCGCCCTGACGGGCGGCATCGGTTCGGGCAAATCTTCCGTGGCCCGGTTCCTGGAGAAATGGGGTGCTGCCGTAGTTGATGCCGACCAGCTCGCCCGAGCCGCTGTAGCCCCTGGCACAGCGGGGCTTCAGGCGCTCACGGAGAAGTTTGGGCAGCAGATCCTTGAGGAAGATGGACAGCTCGACCGCGAGAAGCTTGGCACGATAGTATTTACCGACCCTGCTAGCCGGAAATTTGTTGAGTCCGTCATCCACCCAGTTGTGCGAACGATGTGGCTGGAGAAGCTTGAACTGCTGAAGCGCAACCCGATGCTTGACCTAATTGTGTACGTCGTGCCGCTCTTCTTCGAGTCAGGGATGAAGTACCCAGAAGTTAAAAGAGTAGTGCTTGTGACCTCCTCGGAAGCGGAGCGAGTTCAGCGCGTCACCGAACGGGACGGTTTGTCACCAGAGGCGGTGCGCGCTCGGATGAAGGCGCAGCTCTCTGACGATGAGAAGAAGCGCCGCAGTGACTACGTGGTCGAGAACAACTCGACGTTAGGCGATCTTGAGGCGCGCGTACGTCTGCTGTTCAGCGAGCTGGCCCGGCGTTCCTGACCCAGTCCTGAAGCTCAGGCAAGCTTCGAAGCAGCACGACGTTGAGCGCGGCGACCGCCCCGGGAATATCCCATGCACCCTTGTCGCGGGGCCCAACCAGGTCTGAGATGGAGCGAAGGGAGAGGCACGGCAGCTCGGCTTGCGCACAACAGAGAAGGAAGGCTCCGCCCTCCATATTAACAACCTGTGGCTGGAACCGCTTGACCACCCAGTCGATAGATTCTCGCCGGCTCAGCACCCGGTTGACGGTCACAGATTTTGCGCGTGGTACTCCTTCGAGAGAAAGTAGCTTGAGTTGCGGAGCCACCAGCCGCCCTGCGCTAAAGGGATGCTGTTCCGGAGTCAGAAGCCCCATCTCAAAGAGATCGAGGAAACCTTCCTGGCTCTCAGCTCCGAGATCGGCTAGAGCCTCCTCAGCAACAACGACAACCGAGCGTTTCGGAAGCGACTCTGTGAAGCTGCCGGCTATCCCGGCCTGAATAGCCGCCCCGTAGCGTCTCTCTGCGAGCAGCTTTGCCAGCCGCGCAGCACACTGAAGCTGCCCTACTCCCGTCACCAAACAGTCCAGTTCGCCTGACTCGATCAGAGTGCCCGGCACCCCTGGGCCAGGCGAAACCTCGATCCCCGGGAAGAGAACCCCCAACGCTGGCGCTATTTCAAGAGTTGTCGCGGTAACGAGCAGCGTTTTCATCTCTCCACGTTAGGCGGCGTCTGGCTCGGACGCAACACCATTGCCCCCTCTAATCCTCAAAGCCCCAAACGCGCCGGGAACGGGAACGTTCGTCGCCCCTGCACCCACCCTAGGCAAGTGCCATCTGGAAGACGATCGAGGGCAAATGAGAGCGAAAAAACACCAAGCCGCGAGAGCTAGAACTTCCCGCCAAATCCCAAGTGGTAACCCTCAAAGCTATCGCCCGTGACGTAGCTTCCTCCCCAGTTCATCTGGGAGAAGAGCAGGAACTTCTCCTTGAAGTCGAACACGAGGTCGGCGCCCATCTCGTATAGGTTTACCAGGTCAAGGCCACTAGCCGCCTTGCCGCTAATATTGCTCCACTGAAAGAAGGGACGCACACCGAGATCGCTGTTGAGAACCTCCCTGCCAGTTGGCTGACTGTAGGAGAATCGGCTCCAGAGAATGCCCGTCGATGAGTCTATGTTGATAGCCGGACTGGACGAGCTAACTGAGTTGTTAAAGAGCTGGCTGTAGGCAACCATCGCGTTCGCAGTGCCCTCGCCCCACTTCGCCTCGTAGATCGCGCGCCCCGTCGGAGCGTAGGTAAAGAGGTTCATGCTCCAGTTGTAGTAGAGGTTGCTGTCTGGCTCCAGCACCGCCTGGCTGTAGGTGTTGTTGAAGTCGTAATTGTTGCGCATGTGGGAGAATGTCACGGCGCATGATACGGCAAGCTTGAAATCGTCACTGACTTTTAGGTACGAGCCTAAGCCGCTCGCCAGTGCAAAGAGCTGTGTAGTGGAGAAATCATCCTCGCCGACCGCTCCTGGTGGCATGGTGAGCCCTGAGGTCACGTGAAGCAGAGCCCCACTCCCGTACACAAACGGCTGCCAGCGATCGGTCTTGTCGGCGAGCGCAACCTCAAACGGGGTGCGAACGGTGTCGTAGTGCGTGTCAGGCTGGTCGATGCGGTGCTTGGCGAACCTGCCGGTTGAAAAGATATCCTGCGAGGCGAAGAGCGTTGAGGTGTTAACAGACTCGTTAATCACTTCGTTGGCGAACTGCTGCTGGTTGCCGCCGTTTGACGCCCCCCCCGGGCTCGAGTCCTCGGCCGCCACAACCGTCACGCCGCATAGGGCCAAGAGCAGAGCCACCGAGGCAGTTAGAATCAGGTAGCGCATCGAAGCCTTTCGGTCAGTAAACCATTACCACTTCGGCGGTATCAGAATTAAAATCTTGATTGCACCCAAACGCGATGTAGTCCATCGAAGCCGCTGCTTCGACCACTACGTAGTCGCTGCGCTGCCGGCCCACCAGGGTCATCGTCAACTGTGCCTCGACTCCGGTCGATGGCGAGTACGCACTCTCTAGGTCTTCGTCATCGAGATTAAACTGCAAGAAGGTAAAGCCCGTTGGGCATCGCGTGACGTACGGGATGACCGAGACATCATCTCCACCAAGTCCGTTGATCTCAGCCGAATCGAGCAGGTAACCAAGCTGCGGCGGAAGGACCACCACCAGGTTGACGATGCCGCTATCGAAGAACACGTCGTTCTCATCGAAGTTGAAGTCGAAGTAAAAAACGACCTCCTCGCTGACCTGAAGAGTATCCTCTGCCGAGTAAATTTCGGTGACCTCTGTTGAGCTACTTCCATCGTAATCAGACGACTCCGTACAGCCGCCAGCAGCGAACAGGAGCACACCCAACATCAGTACCGAGAATCGTCGCATAACTACCCCCACGATCGAGACTCCGGATGATACCCACATTCCCAGGCTTAAGGGAGAGCGGGGCCCCAGGCAACTTACATGGGCCCCTCTTCGAACAGCTTTCATATGTGGTCCGGAACACCATCAAACGGCTCTAGACCTCTCACAACCCGATACAATCACAACACTTTTAGGGAGCTTCCATGAACGTACAAAGCACTACCACCGGCATACATAACGAGGTGGCAAATATAAACGTCGGAGCCACGAGAGAAGATAAAACACGCCAGTTCATGGGTCAGGTATTACCCGCGTCCGTGGGGTTGGGAGCCCAGGCTCTCACCGCCTCCTCCGTCTCGGCATCCGCAGGCGCTGTCTCAGCCGCGGCCGCGCCTATGTCCTTTGTTGGCGGAGTGCTCGGAATCGCAAACATCGCGATGTCGTGGGGCAAGTCCACTCCCGCCGCTGGAGCGACAAGCGGAGCAGCCGCCGGTGCCGCCATCGGAACGATGATAGCGCCGGGTGTCGGCACCGCGATAGGAGCAGCGCTCGGGTCAATTGTCGGTGGCCTACTCGGCAGCATTAAGATCGGGAAGCATAAGGACCAGGTCGTGCGTGATCAGGTGCGTGGCGCCCTGGTTGAACGGGGGATCTTGGATTCAAGTTTTAAGATCGCGCTCGCCGACGGCTCGAAGTACGACGTCGGGATTGACGGTGGCCCGAAGGCTGAATTCGGAGGTCGGCGACCGTTCGAAGTCGACTTCAACCACCCCTTGTCAAAATATGCGGTCTCCTGGCTGAACCCGCTCATCGCTCTCATGAGCCAGGGCAACCAGAAGGTGCAGACTGATTTCGTCGGCTACTTCGTTAATGCAGCACTGAGTAACGCAAAGAACCTCGCGGATGTGCGTGACAATGTGAACGCGATTATGAAGCAATTCGGAGTTTCGGATGAGGCGCTTTCCAAAACGATCGTCTCTGCCGCAAAGAGTGGGCAACTTGATTCGGGTACTGCTTCGGCTTGGCTGAATGGAATCAAAGAGAGACGGGAACTGCCGGAGGTAGAGAAGCCGTTGGGGGATTAGTTCAAGAAGCGGCCCGGGAGGGCCTGGGATCGGAACCGGGGCCGCTGCCGTTCCCGGCGCCGGTGCCGCCTCCGAGACTGCTCCGGCAGCGGGAACGGGCCGACTATTACAAACAGAGATCGAAAGGAGTGCCTAGGGTTACCATGTGCAACCAATCGCCATCACCGATATCGCGGTACTGCGCTCCGTAGTCAGCCTTGATCGCCTGGATCATGGAGTCTTGCTCGAAGGTGTAGTGTAACCCCGCACCCATGGTTACCGAGTTGTAGGTAGCCGAGCCACTCAGGTCGTTCAAAAACTCACGGTCGTAGTCCCACTTGAAGTTGGCTGCGTACAGGTACCCGACTCGCAGTGCGAGCCAATCGAGCACTCGCTCCTCGATTCCGAGCCGAACGTTCATGGCGTTCGCGGTGGAATCGCCGCCCCACACCGACGCGTCGACGATCTCGTTGTTGCCGCTGTTTTGGTAGTAGGTGTAGTCGATGCCTGCCGCAAGCGATGTTGAATCGGAGGCGTACTCAACTCCTCCCCCGACACCGAACGAGAACTGATCGACGCTCTGGTTGTTCTGGGGAAGGAAGCGGTTCTTAACCGTGTGGTCACCGAAACCGAAGCTTACCAATCCTCCGAAGGTGAGGTTCTCCGAGTCTCGTACCTGCAGCCCGAGCGTTTGGAGGAAGCTGTTCGTTGAGTCATACTCAACAGTGTCCCCATCAACAGAGTCATTCTGGTAGGTGAGCCCGTAGCCGAGTGCCATCTTCTCGCCAATGGCCTTCGCGTAGGCCGCTGAGACCTGGTAGGTGCCAGTGTCGGTATTGTCAGGATCGCCAGACCAATCTCCGCCCCGACCGTACCAGCCGAATCCGAGGTTGCCGTAGTCGGGGAGCGCATCTTTCACCGGACCGAGCGGAACAGCGCCGTACACCTGTCCTGAATTTTGGCTATCCTTGATCCCTTCTCCTCCTGGGTAGGTGTTGCCACTGATCTCGTTGTGCCCGTAGCTGAGCGATGCGTCCGCTTGCTTCATAAGGCCGAGACCTGCCGGGTTGGTCACCGTGCTTATGCTGCCCGAAGTGGTGAGAGCCGTGCTGCCAGCGAGCCCCACCATGCGAGCATCTTGCGGCTGAATCACGAAACGCTGCTGGTTCTCTTGGTAGTAGAACTCCGTCGCCTTTCCATCTGCATGCGCAGAGAGGCTCCAGAAACTCGATACTAGACACAGCGCTGCCGTTGCTCGTCCCTTCTTCCCCCACCTTATCATTGCGCCCCCCACTGAGTTGGTTTTCGTACGGCGCGCATCCTTTACTACTTACGCTCTACCGCGTATGAGGTCGCTTACCCCCTATCCAACCAAACGAGCGTCATCCAAACACTGTTGTAGCATGTGGTCGCTGTGCTACGGTGAGGCGTCATGTTTTCGAACAAACCAAAAACGGTCGCCGCTGGCTCTCAACCGCTTGAAGGTGCGGAGCGGGATCTTGTGGCCCGCTGCGCCTTGGCCCAGAGCAACCTCATGAGTGCTCGAGGTGCGTGGCTGTACGAGTCACTGCCTGAGCCGCTCGTCATCCCTTCTTCGGTCAGCACTGCCGGAGAGCGTGTGGTGTTAACCGGCCGTTGGCTCGCCCACGGGCTCTTCTCCACCGCTACGCTCAATTCTGCTAACCAGGCAAAGCCGGGGCTTCTTCCGATCCCCGACGCCCTGTCCCTGATCCCTGGCCTGACGCCGAGAGGCACAGTGGAGGCGATTGATTGGCGGAGCCGCGGAGCTGAATCGTTGATCTACGTTATTCCGCTTCCAGAGACACTACGGTGCGCGGCCAGGGCTGCCGGACACAACGCTGCCGTGTCGCTACTGCGGCGCTTTCCCAGCCGGGTGAACCTCACCGCAAGCGGGGCCGTCGGCACAGAGGATCGACCGGTGGTCGCAACGATAGTGGAGGCACACGCCCGCCCGGCTCTGCTTGAGCTGCGCGATGGTGTGCGCACGGCCGCCCGAAGCGTCGACGGATTAGCCAGGCCGGCCTCCGTGCCGCAGCTTCGGTACGCTGCGGAGGATTTTCTTCGCATCACTCTCGCCACAGCGCTGTCCACGTTTCGGGACACTCGGCTACAGACAGCCCACTTTCAGTTTGAGGTCTACAAGACCGAGGGACCGATCGGGGCGCTCGCCAAGTCGCTAGGGGTGCGAGCCGCCGAGCTCGGTCTGCCCACGATCGCCGCGTATCTGGCCAAGTCGCCCCTGTCGAAACCGCCCCTGGCGTTGCTTAAGCCGGCACTACGCGAGGCGCTGCAGGCGGAGAGACAGAACTCGCCAACAGCCGGTGAGTTGTGGGTGTCGCTCGTCAAGGAGGAGCGGGCCTTAATCCTCAGAACCGCCGCCAAGATGGCCCGTAGCATCGCTGTTGTTGCCCACTCCGAGAAGAATTAGGGCTCATTCCGCCAAAACGAGCAAAAATCCGTTTTTACTGAATCTCTTAGAGAGATTGCCTTCGTCCGGAAAGCCCCGAATTGGACACTACCGAGACTTAGTTGCATACGTTCCGCAATCGCTGTCGAAGTCATCCTTGCAGGGTCGCGTGGGTGCCGGTACATTGGGAATAGAGGGACGATCCGTTTTCCTCACGGGGAAACGTTGGCTGCCTGGGTGTCAGGTAGCCGGCGAGGTGGAAAAGAGAACCGGTCGCTCCACAGGGTAGCGCGCTCGACAGGCGCCGTCCGCTCAACATCAATACGGTTAACATATAAGGGGTGTCACAATGCTGACCAAATCGGCTCGTATAATCTCTCTCTTCCTTCTTTCTCTAGTAGTAGCTACTCCGTCGTCGTCTCACGCTGAAGATGGCTTGAGCAACCGGTCCCTCCAGAAGATGTCGAGGGCTGGCGACGTAACTGCCTCCGTCCAGAATTTCAGAAGCGTCTGCAAGACCGTTAAGCAGGTAACCGGTCGCGAGTTCCTCTGGAAGTCGGAGATATCGAACCACATCAACCCGGGCGACCCTCGCGCCTCAGGTCCGACCTTCATTTGTAATCAGCTTTGCCCCTCGTTCCCTATGGCATTCTACTATTCGGACGGAACGATTGCCGGCGCTGTCGGTTACTACGGAACCTGGTCAGTTACCGGGAAGGCTCGGGCTTACTGCTCAGCCGGTGGAACCGCCAGGTGCTTCATTAGTCAGATTAACGCAAACGCGCGGAGAAGTGGGCGTGACGGCTTTGTGTACCTCCAGACCACCAAAACAAAGCCAACGGTCTGCTACAAGGTTGCACCTGTCAGCCGCACAGGTAGTGCCCTTTAGGTCCACGAGAATTTCTTTAATCACGCAAGAGAGGGAGCCAGAGAGCTCCCTCTCTTGCTTTAAGGCCCCCGCCCCGCTAAGGTGGCCACATGAACACCCGCGCGTTCCCCTTTTTCTACTTTAGAGGCTCATAGGGGGCAGAGCGCCGGTGTGTACTGGATTAGGAGGCTCTGCGGTTTCGCGGGGCCTTTTTTTTTGCTTTGAAGAGTAACGAATGAGGAGTTTCCAAGATGCAAGAAACTGAAAAGATCTGGATGGATGGGAAGCTCGTCCCGTGGGCTGACGCGAAGGTGCACGTCCTCACGCACTCGCTGCACTACGGCGATGGGGCCTTCGAAGGCATCCGCGCCTACAAGACTGACCAGGGACCGGCCGTCTTCCGCTTGACGGAGCACGTCGACCGTCTCTTCTACTCCGCGCAGGCTCTCGGCATGGAGCTGCCGTACGCCCCAGCGCAGGTGTGCAACGCCATCTGCGACACCCTGCGAGCCAACAATCTCGATGAGGGGTACGTCCGACCACTCGCAATTCACGGCTACGGTGTTATGGGTGTTAACCCGCGCAACTCGCCTGTGCAGTTAATTATCGCTTGCTGGCCGTGGGGCGCGTACCTGCCGGTGGAAGCAGCCAACATCAAGGTGAGCAAGTTCATCCGGATACACCCTGACTCGACGGTCGCAGACGCAAAGATCTGTGGGCACTACGTCAACAGCATCATGGCGATCCTGGAGTTGCGTGGCACGAAGTACGACGAGGCGCTCTTCCTCGACTCAAACGGCGACATCGCTGAGGGACCGGGCGAGAACTTCTTCATGGTCAAGAACCGAGAGATCATCACTCCACCACTCGGGGCGATCCTGGCGGGCATCACGCGCGCCACAGTGCTTGAGATCGCGCGCGACCGCGGCTTTGCGATCGTCGAGCGGCCAATCTCTCTTGCCGACGCAGTGGCGGCAGACGAGGCGTTCTTCTCCGGAACGGCGTGCGAGATCACGCCAATCGGAATCATCAACGACCAGCCGCTCAGCAACGGCAAGCCGGGCCCGGTCTCTCTTGAGATTAAGTCCGCGTACCTCGATGCGGTGCGTGGCCGTACTGCCGCGTATCGAAGGTTCCTCACCTTCGTGGAGAATCGGCAGTAATTGTAGGAGCACAGACTTTTAGGAGCATAGAAGTTATGGCAACAAACGAGAAAACATCACCAGAGATTTCAGGCATCCGTTCAGAGATCGACAAGCTAGACAACGAGATCCTTTCGCTCCTGGCGCAGCGCAAGTCGCTGACTGTGCAGGTGGCAGAGGTAAAGGACGAGCAGAAGAGCGCTGTGCGCGACATCTCGCGCGAGGAGCAGCTGCTGCGGCAGCGCATCTCGGAGGGGCGCACCTTGGGCCTCGACCCGCAGTTTGTGACGAGCGTTTTTCACGAGGTGATCGCTGAAGGGGTTCGAACACAGCAAGACTACCTGCAGGCGCGCATGAACGGCTCTGCGCTGCTGAGCAGCTCTACGAAGGTCGCCTTCCGCGGAATCGAGGGGTCCTTCTGCCACCTTGCGGGTAGGAGCTTCCTCTCCTCCCCCAGCGCTCAGCCTTCAGCTCGCGGCTCGGAGCCGACGTTTGTCGGCTTCCCGACTCACCTAGAAGCTGTGCGCGCAGTTGAGTCAGGCAGCTGCGACTACGCTGTGCTGCCGATTGAGAACACAACCTCTGGCGGAATCAACGAGGTGTACGACCTCCTGCTTAACTCGCGGGTCTCGATCGTTGGAGAGGAGAAGGTCAGCACGAGCCCCTGCCTCGTCGGCACTGCAGGCGCGTCGATCTCGCACCTTGAGCGCATCTACGCTACGCCGCTCGCGGTGTCGGAGTGCGCATCATTCCTAGCTTCGCTGCCTGAGTGCCGCGTCGAGTTTGCGGTTGACTCCGCAATCGGCGCGAAGCGCGCTCGCCAGGGCGGCGCGACCGAGGCTGCAATCGCTAGCTCGGAAGCGGCTGAAATGTTTGGGCTGTCTGTCTTGAAGCGACAGATCGCGAGCCAGGAGGAGAACTTCACGCGCTTCATCGTGATTGCGAAGCAGCCGCGCAAGGTTGACCAGCGCATACCGAGCAAGACGGCGATCGTAGTGCACACGCTCGACAAGCCCGGCGCGCTCGTCGAGGCCTTGAGCGTCTTCAAGAGCCACGGCATCAACCTCACAAAGCTTGAGAGCCGCCCGGTGCCCGGAAACTCCTGGGAAGAGATGTTCTACATCGATTTCGCCGGGAACTTGGACGCTGATGCCTCGAAAGCTGCCATCGCCGAGCTGACCAAGCTCGTGCGCTTCATCAAGGTGCTCGGGTGCTTCCCCGCCTGTGATGTTCAGCCAACCCTGGTTGACGCAGTCGATCTCGCTGCGGCGAGCCAGCCGGAGCCGGCAGCCTGCCAGCTCGAGGTGAAGGAGCCTGCCGCGCCCAAGCCGGCCGGAGGGAAAGACAAGGGGTACAAGCTCGTTACCCGCGAGCACAAGCCGACTAATACGGTGATCGACGTGGGTGGCGTGAAGATCGGCGACGGGAACTTCCTCGTTATCGCCGGCCCCTGCTCGGTTGAGTCTCGCGACCAGATCATGTCCTGCGCCAAGCAGGCCCGCAACCACGGGGCGAAGATCCTGCGTGGTGGCGTGTTCAAGCCGCGCACCTCGCCGTACAGCTTCCAGGGCATGGGATACGAGGGGCTCGACCTGCTGGTTGAAGCTGGTCGCTCGGTCGGAATGCCGGTCATCACCGAAGTCATGACGACTGAGGATGTTGAGCGCGTGGCTGAGAAGGCTGACATCATCCAGATCGGGGCGCGCAACATGCAGAACTTCAGCTTGCTCAAGGCGGTTGGACAGATTCGGCGGCCAGTGATGCTGAAGCGCGGCATGAGCTCATCGATTGAAGAGGTGCTGCAGGCCACCGAGTACATCCTCGCGGGCGGAAACCAGCAGGTGTTCCTGTGTGAGCGCGGCATCCGAACCTTCGAGACTGCCACGCGTGGCACACTCGACATCAGCGCGGTGCCGGTGCTCAAGAAGCGCACCCACCTTCCGGTGTTCATCGACCCGTCACACGCCGCCGGCGTTAGGGATCTCGTTATCCCGCTCGCTCTGGCAGCCAAGGCGGTGGGCGCTGATGGCATCATCGTGGAGTTCCATCCGGAGCCGGAAAAGGCGCTCAGTGACGGTCCTCAGGCGCTGCTCTTCCCGCAGTTTGAGAAGCTCATGGACGACCTGCGAAAGATTCAGGTATCGGCATGAAGCAGCTCACAGTCCAGGTTGCGCGCGTAGAGCGCTGCTCCCCACTGTGGGCAGGGAGGCGGCTCCTTGAGCAGCTCCCTGCCCTCGTGGAGCCAGCTCGCTACTCCTCGATCGTGGTGGTGGCAGACGATGGGGCGAAGTCCGCCGTGTCGCGTATCCTTGCAGCGCTCAGCCTGCCAGAGAGCCGGGCACTCCTGCTGCCTGGCGGCGAGCGCATGAAGGATACAAACGGCCTTGAGGCGCTCTGGCGCTTCTTCGTTGAGCAGAAGCTCGACCGCCGCTCGTTAGTTGTGACAGCAGGTGGCGGGGCGCTGAGCGACCTGGCAGGCTTCGCTGCTGCAACGTACATGCGGGGTATCCCCTTCCTGCACGTCCCGACTACCCTCCTTGCGCAGGTGGACGCGAGCATCGGCGGCAAGACTGGAATTAACTTCATGGGGGTAAAGAACCTGCTCGGCTCGATCATGCAGCCGGTTGGGATCGTCGTGGACGTAGACACTCTCGCCACCCTTCCAGCACGAGAAGTTCGCTCCGGCTTCGCCGAGATCTTGAAACACGGACTGATCGCCGACGCCGCCTACTTTGATCGCGTCTCCGCGCGTGACTGCTCCGAGTGGGGCGCCGATGAGCTAGTGGAGATCATCTTCCGCTCGTGCGAGATAAAGAAAGCAGTTGTTGAAGCTGACGAGACTGAGCAGGGCCTCCGCAAAACGCTCAACTTCGGGCACTCGATCGGCCACGCAGCCGAGAGCTATGCGCTCGACCACGGCATCTCGCTTACTCACGGTGAGGCAGTCGCCATTGGCATGGTTGGGGAATCGTTTCTCTCGTGGAGGTCGGGGCTCATCTCAGAGCAGTGTTTTCTGCGTGCCAGAGACGGAATCGCTCGTGCAGGGCTGCCGGTCTCTCTTCCCACAGAAATGCCGCCTGCCGCGTTGCGCTCCCGTATGGCCCGCGACAAGAAGAACGTCGGCTCTGAGGTACGGCTAGCCCTGCTTGAGGCGGTTGGCAGGTCGGTCTTTGACAAGACTGTCAGCGAAAACTTCTTAACAGAGGCGCTAGAGCTTATTCAGCCCGGTGCAGGCCGCCATGCGTGAACTCTTCCTCTCCCCAACTTCTTCGGCACCGCTCCACGCTGAGGTAACGATCCCCGGATCAAAGAGCTACACCAATCGGGCGCTACTGATGGCAGCCCAGGCTGAGGGCATCTCCCGGCTTTACCAGGCCTCTGCGAGCACAGACAGCGAGGCGATGGTGGCAGCGCTACGGAAGCTCGGCGTTACGGTGCGAGAGGAGAAAGAAGAAGGAAGCGACGTGCTCGTTGTGGAGGGCCGAGCCGCCAGCTTCACCCCTCTCAAGGGAGAGCTCGACGTCGGGCCAGCTGGCACTACGATGCGCTTCCTTACAGCCCTGTGCGCTGGCATACCGGGCGCTGACATCACCCTGCGCGGCACCGAGCGGATGCACGCTCGGCCGATCCGAGAGCTGGTTGACGCATTGCGCTCACTCGGCGCAGAGATCGACTACCTCGGCTCACCTGGCTGCCCGCCCCTTCGAATCCACTCGCCGCAGCCACTCCGGGGCGGCACCGTCACAGTCGACGGCTCAGTCAGCAGCCAGTTTATCTCGGCCCTGCTCCTCACAGCGCCGATGCATGCTCAGCCCCTCTCTGTGCAGGTCAAGGGCGAGCAGATCTCCAAGTCGTACATAGACATGACCTTGCAGAGCGTGGCTGATTTCGGGGTCGTGTTCAGGAACGACGGCTATCGCTCCTATAGCACCGATGGCGGGCGATTCCGGGCGCGGGAGTACCAGGTAGAGGGCGATGCTTCTGGGGCTTCGTACCTCTGGGGCCTAGCGGCTGTGTCTGGAGGCACAGTCACAGTGCACAACATCAACCCACACTCCGCTCAGGGCGACGTGCAGTTCCCGCAGCTTCTGGCCCAGATGGGGTGTGCAGTCTTGCTAGGCGAGCGATCTGTCACGGTCACCGGGACCCCTTCCCTGCTCGGCATCGAGGCTGACATGTCGAACATGCCCGACACCGCTCAGACGCTCGCTGTAATCGCCGCTGTTGCCAGGGGAGCTACCACGATCACCGGCTTGAGCACCCTGCGCGTGAAGGAGACTGACAGAATCGCTGCCCTGCACACCGAGCTCTTAAAGCTTGGGATCAAGAGCGATCCTGGCCCAGACTATATCGTGGTGCACGGCGGAGAGCCGCACGCTGCGTCTATCGCTACCTACGACGACCACCGCATGGCGATGTCGTTTGCGATCCTGGGTGCGTGTGTCGCAAACCTCGGGATTCAGGAACCGCATGTCGTTGAGAAATCCTTCCCGACTTTCTGGCGAGTGCTGCGTGAAGCTGGCCTCACAGTCGTGGAGTCACCCGCCCCCAGGTAGAGTTTTCTATGCAGCAGTCGAGCGAACCAAAAGAGGTGCGCCTCTTCGCTGCGGTCTCCCTGCCAGAAAGCTGGATCTCTGCGCTGAGTGCGCTGCAACGCGAGCTCATGCGGCGCTTTCCAAGCGGCGTTCGGTGGGTGCTGCCAGAGAACATGCACGCTACCGTTCGCTTTATCGGCGGCTTCAAACAGGAGAGCGTAGGCGAGCTTGTGCGCTCCTGGAGCTCCCGACCACTAACGGGCTCGCTGCCAACGTTGCAGCTCACGCGCTGTGGCTGCTTTCCGAAGGAAGGGTCCGAACGAATTCTTTGGGCTGGGGCCGAGGTCGTCTCCGGCTCTTGGCGCACCCTTGAAGAGCATGTTGATGCGGCCCTCGCCCCGTTTGGAATAACACCATCCCAAGAAGATCTGGTGATTCACGTCACACTCGGCCGAGCCAAAGACACTGAGGCTCTCAGAGGTGCCCGCGAACTCCTGTCAGCGGTCGCTAGCCCCCCGGAAAGGCTGACAGTGCGCGCAGTTGATCTGTTTAGCTCGGAGCCTGGAGCGAGCGGCTCACGGTACGCTAAGCTCGCCTCGATGCACACACCGTAACGCCGGCTGGAATGCAACAAAAACCTCGTCCTGCCCAGTGCACCGCGGTATGATCCGTGGCATACAAGTTGAATCACACGAAAGAAGCGGCTGTGCCGCGATGTATCCCCCCTCAACCCCCTGACGTACCATGAACCACCTCGCAAAATTGTCAGCTCTCTGTGCACTTACCGTTCTGTTCGGTTCCTCGGCCTGGGGCCAAATCAGAACTGTCTCCCTGGCAGGCAACGGTCCGAAGTACGGCAGCCCGGTCATCGCCGAGGTCGATGGGAACACGGGCAACGGCAAGGAGATCGTCGTTGCCTCTGCCAACGGGATCGTCTCTGCCATCTCAGCCAACGGCGACATACTGTGGGAGACTTCCCTCCCCATCGCCGAGTGCACAGCACTTAGCGGCAGCAACAAGGTGCTCTCAACTCCAGCTGTCGGTGACCTGATGGGCGACGGCATCCCGTCAGTGGTCGTTTCGTACGGCGGTATCGGAGGAAAGACCTGCCCGGGAGGAGCTCTCGCGCTCAAGGGCTCTGACGGCACCCTACAGTGGAACTTTGACCTGAAGCGGCTCGCCACTCGGATTCCGATCTTCTCAGTGTCACACGCAGCCATCTCATCTCCGGCCCTGCACGACTTCACCGGAGACGGCAAACTTGAGGTCGTCTTCGGTTCCCTAGACCGCAACATCTACATGCTCACACCGCGCGGTCGCCTGAAGGGCTACTACCATGCGGCGGACACCGTTTTCTCTTCTCCCGGTATTGTGCAAGCGGACGGCGTCGGCTCGGCTGAAATCATTATCGGCACCGATATCTCTCAAAATCTGCAGCTCAAGCCACCGACGCCCAACGGCGGTTACTTATACGCACTTAGGGGCAGCTACTTCAAAGGCGCTAAAGAGATCGCCTTCCGCCTCGCAGGTTCCGCAGTTTGGCGCGCAAAGTTCGATCAGGTCGTACAGGCATCTCCGACCGTTGGAGAGCTGATCTCCTCAAATCCTGGTCTTGAGGTCGTCTCAGCGACAGGCTGCTACTTTCCAGAAGATTCGGCCGACAAGCGCGGTCGATACATGAAGATCTTCAGCCTCAGAACCGGAAGGCTGCTTCAGACCGTGACGCTCCCAACCTGCACAAACTCTGAAGCAGCCATCGCGGATGTGGACTTAGACGGAAAAAACGACGTCATCATTCCGGTTCAGACTCTAGAGCATTACGGCGGAAGCGGACCGAGCAAGGTAATCGCTTACAACCCCGAGACGAGCACCACACTCTGGACCACTGTCCCGAAAGTAGGCAGGAGAAACCTGCGGGAGCTGGCCCTCTTCAGTGGAGTCGTAGTTGCTGACCTCGACAAAAACGGTTCCCGTGAGGTGATCGTGATGGTCTCTACTGGAATCTCCATCCTCGCTGGAGCCACAGGCGAGCACCTGACCTGCGACGAGTCCGACTGCACAGATGGGCGCCAGAGGCTCACCGTGTTCTCCTCAGCCCGTAACGCAGCAGCCGTTGACGATCTCGACGGAGACGGTGACTTGGAGCTCGTTGCTGCTGGCCCGTCTGGCGATGGCGGAATCGTCAAGATCTACTCGGACCTCAACCAGCTTATCGCAAGCTCACCGGGGACCAGCACAAACTATCTCCCCTGGCCGATGGTTCGCGGGGATGCACAGCACCGTGGGGTGCAGGATGATAGCTAGCCCGCTGCTCTTTCTGCGAAACCCTGTACACCTCGATGTCCACATGGGGTAGCATCCCGCTGGCCACTTTTGAGAGAGCCGCAATGCGGCGACCCGTGGCCTTGCAAGTGGAGGACCGAAATGAAATTAGCTCCGGAGATCCTCGGGTTGCTGGTCACGGCGCTCCCGACCTTCCTGTCGCTGCTGCCGCTTCTGCGCCCTCCATCAAAAATTGGAAGCTGGGTCGGAAGCGTGCTCCTGACTGCTGCCATGTCGATTCTTAGCATGGGGTTTCTGATGATGCGCCTCACCGCGCGCTGCGTCAGCCGCGAGACGCCTTGCCCCTCTGGCTCTAACCCGCAGGTCCTCTCCGCAAATATCTTCGAGCGTTTCCCGGAGTGCAGTAGCTGCGTTCCTTCTGAAGGATTGCAGACAGCAGCAAAGGCAGCCCTGGCTCTTAACGGCGCCCAGGAGAGCTTTGCAATAGCATCCGCAGCGGTCTGCACCCTCGTGAGTGTGGCGGTGCTAGCCCGCTTCGCCGCGTGGGTGAAGCGGCAAGGGGCGGGGCGGTAGAGTTCGGCCCGTGCCGGAACCGGAGCCGCCGCCGTTGGCGGTTGCTGAACTGTGTCTCCATGGGCAAGGTGCGGCTCCAGCAGGAGGGCTCTGTGAATCACCCGCTCACCGATCAGCTTCGGAGCTTCTTGTTTAGGTGACGCGGAGGCGCGGAGGACACGGAGTCCGCGGCGGCAAGGCTTTGTTATCAGAGAGCTTAACCTCGCTGCTGGTGCCTCGGTGCATCACTTTCCGTGACCTCCGCGAGTTCCGCGCCTCCGCGTTACTTAGCCAAAAGGCTTGGGCCCCGAGAGAGCTCGCTTTTCGTAATCGACCGTCAGCCATCCTCGCAACTTAAGCCGATTTTTTGATGGGCTTTTAGATTTTCGCTTCGTTGTCCCCCATCCGCCGCCTAAGATGACAAAAGAATCAGCAGAATTCGCTCGAAAAATTAGGGAGGAACTGTATGGCTGTCGCTCAACTGGCACTCACCTCAAGGGGCAGCTCAGCGCGAATGTCGTCGGATCAGACTGAGGGGAGCGCAGCGTCTGCGGCTTCACTCGCAGCAGTTGACACCACGGGGCGGGTTGCAGCAGCCCTAGAGACAGCACTCGATACAACAGCTCAAGCGATAAACTACGCTGTGCCGGCTGCGGTGCACACCATTTGCTCGTTTTTGCCTATTCCCGGGGCGATCACGGCAGCCGTAAAAACCTCACTCGGGTTTGGGACGAATGTAATCACTACCGCCAGCAAGGAGTCACTAAAAGGGGCGGCCTTCGGCGCTACAGCGTGGACGCGTGCCCTGCGCAGCAGCGTCGCCGTAAGCGGCGCGACGCAGAGCCTTTCGGAGGCAGTGCCGAGCAACGCCTTCCTCGCACGCTGCATCGCTGAGAGCGCAGAACAGCCTGCGATTAAAGAGTCGCTCCTCTCCTACCTCGCTCTGCGCTCGCAGCTAAACGACTTGCGTGGCGCGGCGGCTCCGGACCAGAAGAAGCTCTCTGAGATCGCCAAGTCGCTGGCCTCGTTTGAGGTGAAGCTTCGAGACTTCCAGGACTTCCGGGATCTCAAGGCGGCGCTCGACGCGGGACCGGAGCTTGTCAAGGCGCAGTTCAAACGGATTAACTCACTTGCAACTGCCAAGGCAGACGAGCTAATCGAAAAGGTCTCCCGCTTCTATCAAGATCACGTGGGCTCCCTTGCAGGCGAGGTTGAAGGAGGCTGGTCACGGCTTGAGACAGAAGCCGAGCGCAGCGTCGCCCGCTCGAAGCTGCGTGATCAGATAGCAGGACGGCTCCTCAAGGTATTCGAGGGCGAGCTCTCAAGTGAGGAGACCAAAGCCGAACTCTCGAAGGTAACACAGGATCTGCACGAGGGGTTCGAGTGCTACCGTTCAGCATTCCGCGGCGCAGTAGGCACTGCGCTCGGCGTCTTGTGTGTAACCGGCGGTCTGCGCGTTGCTCTCCAGGCTGCTTGGGACGGCGCCTCGTACCTGACGGCCGGCGCCGCAGCTTGGCTCGGAGGCAATGCGGTATCGACAGTAAGCTCGTTTGCGTCCTGGGCAGGAGAGCAGGTGGCAAGCTGCTTCACTGGGCTCTACGAGTGGGGAAAGAGCTTCTTTGTGGCGGCCGTCACAGACAATCCCGTCACGAGGACTGGAGCTGCTGTCGTGTCGGCGGGCATTGATGCTGCCAGGACCGTCGCTGAGAATGCTCAGCAGCTTGGCGAATGGCTGATGCCAGCCTCGCCACCCGACCTCTCACACCCATACTGGACAGGCTCCAGCCGGATCATGACCGGAGTCGACGAACATTTTAATCCACTTTTCGGAGAGAGCTGCACGTCAGGATTCCCATTCACGCCGCGCGGAGAGGCGTACATCGGAAACCCAGAGGGCATTGCGCAGTACTTCACCACGCCACCGGTGGGCCCGGCCCACCAAGTGAGCGGCGAGAGTGCCACTGACTTCATCATGCGTCGAGTTACAGGAAAGTAGGAGGGAGCCATGACAGCTGCAGCGATTCGGTACCCAGAGCGGGCCAGTGAGAAGCAGATCGCGGAGATCCTCGACCTTCTGCTGCAGAGCCCGATTCCTGTCTCCTACCAGGAGGCGCTGATAAACTCGGTCCATTCCATAGACTGTCAGCAGGCAGAAGCGATCTTGCTTGACCTCTCTCGGCTGCTCTTCCAGGAGGTGCGCTACGGCAAGGCCAAAGAGGTGTGGATGGAGACGTGGTCGAAAATCGCCGATCGAATCAAGCGCCGCATGGACGAGGAGCTGCTCGCAATCGAAAGGGAGTTCGAAGCTATCTTTCGGCTAAGGGGTTAGTTGCTGTCGACTCGGCGAGACAGCCTGGCATGCGCTTCTCTGAGCGACCCAACCACCGGGAACCCCGTCTGCAGCAGCCGCGATTCAGACTCGGCTCCGTGTGACACGAGACAGCAGATAGCTCCTAGCCCCTGCGCAACCTCCGCATCGTGGGAGGAGTCGCCAACAAGAGCGATCTCCTGGCCGTAGGCTCCGAGCTGTGACGCGAGGGCCCTCCCCTGCTCTACCTTCCCGTGCCCAAGCAGATCGGTCGCGCCCTGCACAACTTCAAAGAAAGGATCTAGTCCGTGCCGCACTACGGCTGGCTCAAGGATCTCGTGCGCCAAGGCGGACAGGAGCGCCTGCCGCATCCCGTCGCCATGGAAGCTTTCGAGCACCCAGCGCGCGTCATCGTGCAGGGGTGGAGGTGCTGGGTCGGTGTGGTAGAGGTCGTTCCACCGTTTAGCGAGCTCGTGAAACGAGTGCTTGGAGGGATCGAAGCCAGCCTCTTCGTACAGCTTCTGGATAGGGTGTTGGTATATCTCACGGTAGCGCTCAAGTGTAACCGCCTCGTAACCCAGCTCTCCCATCACTCGATTGAACAGCTCGACGTTCGACGGCGTGTCGTTTACGAGGGTCCCGTTCCAATCCCAGAGGATGAGCTTCATGATCCAGAGCGTAGCAAAATCCGGCTCTACTGACATCATGTGTCGGAACCTGTCCGCATCTGCGTCTTTCACAAGACCCGAATCGCTAGCCCGGGCACGGCACCGGCAACGGCAACGGCTCCGGCTCCGAACACCACCAGAGACCGCCCATGATCCACTCTGAGCCGATTCATCACGAGCTATCGATTTTTTTTCGGAACCGGAGCCGTTGCCGTTCCCGCTCCCGCTCCGGGTTGGGCTGCACCGACGACTCCGAGCATGACACTCAAAAAACTTCTCGGCGCTATTTTCCTCTTGGTAGATAAAAAAAATAAAATTAACATCCGAGCTGCATGTTCGCTAATCCTTCTCCTGAACCCTCCGACTCACAAGAGCAACTCCAACAGGTAAATACTCGGGTCGATGACTGGCTTACCAAGCAGCATCACGGCTACGAGCGTGTGCGCGACAAGCAGCTCGCTGCTGGTTTCGAGGTACGGCTTCGCTCGATCTACGGCCTTGACCTCTGGACCTTCGGCGATGTCGAAGTGCGGGTCGAAGAGATGCTGCGGTGCGGACGGAGGTCCGTCATCGCGCTGATGACGGTGCGCGATGAAGAGGGGCTAGACCTGCTTCCTGATCGTCGGGTTGAGGTGCTGTCAGACTACAAGCTCAATCCTTCCCGACCCGGCATCATTCTTGAGATCCTCTCGAACCCCGTTCAGGTGACCCTGGTGGCACCAGACGGGAATCCGCAGCACGCGCGTTTTGTCCCGATCCTATGCGACAAGGCTTTCGAAGAGCTGGACCTGCACCGGGCCGCCGCCGTAACTCGCCTCAAGGCTGCTCGCTGCAAAGATGAGAGTTCAGGCTACCCCGTCAGCCAACCGAGCCTCCTGGTAAATTTCGTGCTCCGTGAGGTCGCCGCCGCCGTCCGCAATCGGACGATAGAAGCCGGCATGAATCCTGAAAGCCTGACCTGGGTCCCGATACGAGTCGACGATCTGCAGAGTGACGGTCAGGGGGTGTACGATGCGACCGTCTCGCTGGCTGACACTACCTCTGGCAACTCTTTCGTGTGCGGGATCAAGCAAGAGGTTCACAAGGTTAAGCTTGGCTTTAACCGCTTCTTCGGCACCATCGAGCGGCAGTGGCTATCCTGGGAGCCTGCTGCCCTGTAGCTCTACGGCAAGCTAGCAAACGCGCCTCTCCTGGGCCGTCCGGACTATGCGCCCCGGCGCCGACGCGGTACTATCCGACCATGCCAAAAGTAGTGCTGATTGGCTTCATGGGCACGGGGAAGAGCACCGTTGCGAAACGGCTCGCCTCCCTGCTCGGAGTGCCACAAATTGAGATGGACGAGCTGACAGTCGCTCGCTCGGGGCTTGCTTCGATTCCGCTGATCTTTGAGAAGCACGGCGAGCCCTTCTTCCGCGAGCTTGAGTCAGAGGTTGCGCATTCGCTGGCCGGAGAGCGCGATGCGGTTATCTCCTCTGGTGGCGGAGTAATCGGACGGCCCGAGAACCTGCAGCACCTTCGCTCTGGCGGAGGCGTCATTGTGTTCCTGCGATCATCGTTTGAGACAGTCCAGGGCAGGAACGCCGGGCTTGAGACGCGCCCACTCTTCCGGGACGGCACTAAAGCGAAGCAGCTTTTTGAAGCAAGAGCACCGGTGTACGAGCAGAGCGCAGACGTTGTTATCGACACCGACGGCAAGGCGCCAGACCAGGTGTGCGCCGAGATCCTGCTCCGACTAACTCCGTCTCCGAAGCTTCATGGCTCCAGCAGCGTCTGCCTTGTAATCGGCGACCCGATTGCCCACAGCCTCTCGCC
>CAZZJR010000038.1:13727-26181 GCA_964654585.1 uncultured Bdellovibrionales bacterium | reverse complement strand
CCGACACGCCAACGGACACACCGACTAATACTCCAACCCACACCCCGACTCACACGCCGACCAATACGCCTACCGACACCCCAACTGATACGCCCACGGATACGCCAACGCACACTCCGACGCACACACCCACTCACACGCCGACCGACACCCCGACTGATACCCCGACGGATACCCCGACTCACACTCCAACGAATACTCCAACCGACACGCCAACTCACACTCCAACTAATACGCCGACTGACACTCCAACAGACACCCCGACCGACACCCCGACAAATACCCCGTCACACACTCCAACTCACACCCCGACGAACACCCCGACTGACACACCAACCGACACTCCGACTGACACGCCGACAAACACCCCAACGCACACACCGACTCACACGCCTACTGACACCCCAACTGATACTCCAACGCACACCCCGACACACACACCGACAAACACGCCGACGGACACCCCCACTGACACCCCAACGGATACGCCAACGAACACTCCGACTCACACGCCAACGCATACGCCGACTGACACCCCGACGGACACGCCGACTCATACTCCGACAGATACCCCGACCGACACGCCAACAGATACACCGACTCACACTCCGACCAATACGCCAACTATGACCCCGACGGAGACGCCAACAGACACTCCGACTAACACACCAACTGACACGCCAACCCACACACCAACCGACACACCAACCAATACACCGACGCATACCCCAACAAGCACTCCAACCGACACCCCGACCGATACACCAACAGACACGCCAACTGACACCCCAACAGACACACCGACGCATACTCCGACCCATACTCCCACTGACACACCGACGCATAGCCCGACCAGTACGCCGACTGATACCCCCACGGACACGCCAACTGACACGCCAACCAACACTCCGACAAACACTCCGACGCATACTCCGAGCGATACTCCGACGGATACCCCTACCGACACGCCCACGGATACGCCGACTCACACGCCAACGAACACTCCGACCACTACCCCAACCGACACACCAACGGACACTCCTACAGAGACACCGACTCATTCACCTACGCACACGCCGACGAACACCCCGACCGACACCCCAACCAACACCCCGACAGATACGCCAACGCACACTCCAAGCCACACCCCAACCGACACTCCGACACACACTCCTACCGACACTCCAACTCACACCCCAACTGACACACCGACTGACACTCCGACCCACACGCCAACCCATACCCCGACTCATACTCCAACTGAGACCCCGACTCACACGCCAACTGACACCCCAACGGATACCCCGACCCACACACCAACTCACTCACCCACCCACACCCCAACCGAGACACCAACTCATACCCCTACTGACACTCCAACAGATACGCCGACTCAGACGCCAACCGATACGCCGACCAACACACCAACCGAGACACCAACCCACACTCCGACAGACACACCGACTAATACCCCCACCGAAACGCCAACCCACACGCCAACAAACACGCCAACAGACACGCCGACAAACACTCCGACAGACACCCCGACAAACACTCCAACTGGAACGCCGACCCATACTCCAACTGACACTCCGACCGAGACACCGACCCACACCCCAACCGACACGCCGACAAATACTCCGACCGATACTCCGACGGACACTGCGACTAATACGCCAACCAGGACGCCAACTGACACGCCGACAAACACCCCGACTGACACGCCAACCGAGACCCCAACCGCGACCCCAACTGATACGCCGACGAATACCCCAACTCACACGCCAAGCCATACCCCGACTGATACTCCGACAAACACGCCGACAGACACTCCGACTAACACCCCGACGGACACCCCAACAGAGACTCCAACTCACACACCGACAAACACGCCGACCGTAACGCCGACTGACACACCGACCGATACCCCAACAAACACTCCGACTGAGACGCCGACTCATACCCCGAGCAACACGCCAACTCACACACCCACCAGCACCCCAACAGATACGCCAACCGATACCCCAACAGAGACCCCGACGAACACGCCGACCGACACGCCGACTGTCACACCGACCGATACACCGACTCACACGCCGACGAATACGCCAACGGTAACGCCGACGGACACTCCAACCAAC
The DNA here is from genome assembly GCA_964654585.1 of uncultured Bdellovibrionales bacterium. Classification (GTDB taxonomy): domain Bacteria; phylum Bdellovibrionota_C; class UBA2361; order UBA2361; family OMII01; genus OMII01. Next base: position 24,040 of record CAZZJR010000038.1, on the reverse strand, counting down.
ACCCCGACAGACACCCCGACCGAGACGCCGACACACACTCCAACCAACTCACCGACGGTCAGCCCAAGTCATACCCCCACCGATACACCAACAGAGACTCCGACCGAGACTCCGACCCACACTCCAACTCACACGCCGACTACCACTCCATCTCACACCCCAACGCACACCCCAACAGATACGCCTACGGAAACACCGACAAACACCCCAACCGAGACGCCCACTCACTCTCCGACAGCTTCTCCAACACACACCCCAACGGAGACGCCGACGGACACCCCAACTAACACCCCAACTAACACCCCGACTGACACGCCAACAGACACCCCGACTCATACACCCTCAGATACGCCGACCATCACACCCACGCATACGCCCTCTAACACGCCGACCGATACCCCCACGGCAACGCCAACCGACACTCCGACTCACACTCCCACCGTTACGCCAACCCACTCTCCGACAAACACTCCGACAGACACGCCCACAGACACGCCGACCAACACGCCGACTCACACCCCAACGCACACTCCGTCGCACACCCCGACGCATACCCCGAGCGATACACCGACCGTTACCCCAACCCATACCCCAACGCATTCGCCGACATCCACGCCGACTGAGACACCGACAGATACCCCGACTAACACCCCTACGGATACTCCGACTCAAACACCCTCAAACACTCCGACGGATACGCCGACAATTACGCCCACAGATACCCCAACCGATACGCCGACAGGTACGCCGACTAGCACCCCGACCCATACCCCAACCAGCACACCGACTGAGACTCCGACGAGCACACCCACCAACACCCCCACTAACACGCCCACAGACACCCCAACGCACTCTCCAACGAGTACGCCGACTGGCACCCCAACAAACACTCCGACACACACCCCGACCAGCACTCCCACGGAAACTCCGACCCATACGCCTACAAGCACCCCGACTGTTACTCCAACTGAAACTCCTACGGACACCCCCACCGACACACCGACCGACACTCCAACCCACACGCCCTCAAGCAGCCCGACTCATACTCCAACAGACACACCCACTCACACCCCGAGCAACACCCCCACCGATACACCAACGAATACTCCGACGGACACGCCGACTCGTACTCCAACTGAGACACCAACCCACACCCCGACACACACCCCGTCTATTACGCCAACGAGCACGCCAACTCATACGCCAACCGACACACCGACAGGCACCCCAACTAACACCCCAACTCATACTCCAACGCACACGCCGACCGAGACGCCCACCCATAGCCCAACACAGACTCCGACCACTACACCGTCCAACACGCCCACAGACACTGCAACCAACACGCCGACCGATACTCCCACCCACACGCCCACTAACACACCGACAAACACTCCAACGGCGACTCCGAGCAACACTCCAACGAACACGCCGGCCGATACGCCCACCCACACGCCGACAGCTACCCCGACACAGACTCCGACGAACACGCCGACCAACACGCCGACCAACACGCCAACTGTTACACCCACTCACACCCCAACAAACACCCCGACAGATACTCCTACTGCGACCCCAAGTAGCACACCTACCGACACCCCGACGGTGACCCCAACGGCAACTCCTACAAACACGCCGACCAGTACCCCGACGTCCTCTCCAACGCACACGCCGAGCAACACGCCCACAATCACGCCCACCGGCACACCCACCAACACGCCGACAGACACTCCGACGGTAACGCCTACGCACACACCAACCCACACTCCGACGAATACTCCAACCGCTTCACCGAGCAACACCCCAACCAACACGCCGACAACAACCCCGAGCGAGACACCAACGCACACACCCACTACGACCCCAACGGCGACGCCGACTGAGACACCGACTCGTACGCCAACCAACACGCCAACACACAGCCCGACCAGCACACCTACTCACACGCCGACTACGACCCCCTCACACACGCCAACGCATACGCCGACTGAGACACCGACGGCAACACCAACACACACTCCGACCAATACCCCGAGTTCAACGCCCACCCACACGCCAACCAGCTCGCCAACCAACACGCCGACTGGCACTCCAACACACACACCGACACACTCGCCGACCCACACACCGACGAATACGCCGACGGACACCCCGACGATTACCCCAACGATTACACCGTCTCACACTCCAACGCACACGCCCACGGCAACACCCACGCACTCACCGACGCACACACCGACGGTTACTCCCACGACCACGCCGACGCACACCCCGACCAATACGCCGAGCACCACGCCGACGAACTCCCCAACCCATACCCCTACGGAAACGCCAACGACCACTCCAACGCACACACCGACGAACACCCCGAGCAACACTCCCACAGCGAGCCCATCACATACGCCAACTCATACTCCGACTCTCACGCCGAGCCATACGCCATCCGACACGCCGACACACACGCCGACCGTGAGCCCGACACACACTCCAACGAACACTCCTTCAATCACCCCAACAGCCTCGCCCACCCACACCCCGAGCAGTACTCCAACAGAGACCCCAACCCACACACCAACTAACACACCATCGATTACCCCAACCAACACACCAACCCATACCCCGACTCACACTCCCACCAGCACTCCAACCCACACTCCGTCAGATACGCCGACTAATACTCCGACCTCGACACCCACGCACACACCAACTGAGACTCCAACCACCACGCCGAGCCACACGCCGACACACACCCCGACTGTGACGCCATCCACCACCCCGAGCAGCACCCCAAGCGAAACGCCGACCGTTACCCCAAGCAACACCCCAACCAACACGCCGACCAACACGCCGACCAACACACCTTCTAACACTCCAACTAACACGCCAACGGTCACGCCGTCGGACACTCCAACAAATACCCCAACCGAGACTCCAACGAGCACCCCAACACACACGCCGAGCAACACGCCGACTACTACTCCAAGCAGCACACCAACGAACACTCCGACAAGCACACCGACTAACACGCCGAGTGCCACCCCAAGTGACACCCCCACAACTACAGCGACTCATACGCCGACAAGCACTCCAACCCATTCCCCGACGACAACCCCAACTGAGACCGCCACCGATACCCCAACAGAGACACCAACTGCCTCTCCAACCAACACTCCGACCAACACGCCGACGACAACCCCGACGTCGACACCATCAGGAACTCCGACAGCGACACCGACGGACACTCCAACATCAACTCCGACTCACACGCCGACAGCTACTCCAACTCATACACCTTCGAACACGCCTACCAGTACGCCGAGCAGCACTCCTTCAAGCACTCCATCGCACACACCGACTACGACCCCGAGCTCCACTCCGACCAATACACCTACTTCAACACCAACCAGCTCGCCGACCGATACCCCGACGGATACTCCCACAACGACGCCCAGTTCAACGCCGACAAACACACCGACCACTACACCCACTGACACGCCGACTCAGACACCGAGCAACACGCCTACAACGACGCCGTCACACACACCAAGCGACACTCCGACCGATACCCCGACCGATACCCCGACTAGCACTCCGACCAACACGCCATCGACGACGCCTACGGTCACGCCGACTAACACTCCGACCGATACGCCGACCACGACCCCGACTGACACCGCGACGAAGACTCCATCGAGTACGCCTACCGAGACCCCAACAAGAACACCTACGGAAACCCCGACCAATACCCCGTCAGCTACTCCGACTAGTACCCCAACGATCACGCCAACCGATACGCCGACCAACACTCCGTCAAACACCCCAACCGAGACGCCGATCGACACGCCAACGAACACGCCAACCGACACCCCGACAGGCACCCCGACTGATACTCCCACGAGCACTCCAAGTGATACACCAACGGCCACACCGACGGCGACACCGACAAACACACCGACGAACACACCGAGCAGCACGCCGAGTGACACGCCAACTGCGACTCCGAGCGCTACCCCAACTGACACTCCTACGGCTTCGCCGACTCACACCCCAAGCAACACCCCAACTGGTACTCCAACTTCCACGCCTACCGACACTCCAAGTGCGACACCAAGCGATACTCCGACGGAAACACCTACCAACACGCCGTCTGCGACTCCAACAACTACCCCCACCGATACACCGACAGCCACGCCCACCGAGACTCCGACACACACACCGACTGACACCCCAACCGCAACTCCCAGCGACACGCCGACTAACACACCGAGCAGCACGCCAACCGTAACGCCCACCAACACACCCACGGACACACCCACTGACACCCCGACTGACACACCGACCAACACTCCGACCAGCTCGCCGACGACAACCCCGACGAGTACGCCAACAGACACGCCGACTCGGACACCCACTCATACGCCGACAGCCACACCGACCGACACGCCGACGGAGAGCCCAACGATTACTCCTACCGACACGCCGACCCAAACCCCAACGGACACACCGACTCATACTCCTACCAGCTCGCCAACCATCACACCGAGCGACACGCCGACCAATACGCCGACTGCTACTCCAACAGTGACTGCAACTCAGACACCGACAAACACACCGACCGACACGCCAACTAACACTCCGACTCACACACCATCCGAGACCCCGACTACCACTCCGACAGCAACGCCAACCAATACCCCAACAGAAACTCCGACCGAGACGCCGACACATACGCCGTCCGACACCCCAACGACTACACCCACGGACACCCCCACCAGCACTCCGACGATCACACCAACACGCACGCCGACGCATACACCTACCGAGACTCCTACGGATACGCCGACCCACACGCCAAGCGACACCCCCACTCACACACCGTCGATAACTCCAACGCATACGCCAACAGCCACGCCGACTGAGACTCCAACCAACACACCCACCGAAACCCCCTCTTCAACACCAACCGACACACCGACGAGTACGCCAACAGACACCCCAACCAGCTCGCCAACGACCTCACCTACCAGCACACCAACCGACACACCGACGAACACGCCGAGTGACACCCCGACCAGCACTCCAACAGCAACCCCGACGGAGACACCAACCTCAACACCAAGCTCGACGCCGACTGTAACGCCGACCAGCAGCCCGACAGTCACGCCGACTAGAACTCCAACAGACACGCCGACAACGACCCCAACTACCACTCCGACCGATACGCCAACCAACACCCCGACAGATACCCCAACCCAAACGCCAACACACACACCGACGGACACTCCCACAAGTACGCCGAGCGATACTCCAACTGCGACCCCAACTCATACCCCGACTGAAACGCCCACGACGACTCCGTCCAACACACCAAGCACCACGCCGAGCGACACGCCAACAGACACCCCAACCACGACACCGACGGATACTCCGACCAAGACTCCGACTGCTACGCCAACAGAAACTCCGACGGAAACGCCCACGAACACTCCGACAGCAACACCGACCGAGACCCCGACCGACACGCCAACTAACACTCCGACGCTGACGCCGACGGAAACCCCCACGAATACACCCTCGGCTACACCGAGTGACACGCCAACGGCCACGCCCACCGAGACGCCAACGAGTACGCCAACTCAGACGCCCACAAACACCCCGAGCTCTACGCCGACCGAGACTCCAACCGACACTCCGACCGTAACGCCCACTGCGACGCCATCGGAAACTCCAACGCACACCCCAACCGATACTCCAACCCAGACGCCCTCCAACACGCCGACTGGTACGCCGACTTCAACCCCAACAGAAACGCCCACGAACACGCCAACAGCAAGCCCGACACAGACACCTTCTCACACTCCAAGTGAGACGCCGACTACAACTCCGACGGAGACTCCAACAGACACGCCAACCACTACTCCAAGCCACACTCCGACGAGCTCACCAACAGCGACACCGACTACAACGCCAAGCGAGACACCCACTCATACGCCAACCACGACGCCTACCCACACCCCGACCGACACCCCCACGGACACACCGACCACGACGCCAACGCGTACGCCTACGGATACACCAACAGCAACGCCGACTGACACACCGACGCATACCCCAACCGACACGCCAACGGATACGCCAACGCACACGCCGACTAACACACCAACTGACACTCCAACAAATACACCAACGCTAGAGTTCACCTGGACGCCGACTCATACGCCAACGGATACGCCTACCGCAACGCCGACTGACACGCCAACGAATACTCCTACCCACACGCCGACGCATAGCCCGACTCACACACCCACTGAGACTCCAACCGAGACTCCAACACACACACCGACGAACACTCCGAGCTCCACACCGACGGAGACGCCGACTAACACCCCGACGAGCACTCCCACCCATTCTCCGACCTCCACACCAACTGACACCCCAACAGCGACTCCCACCGAGACGCCAACCAACACGCCGACCACAACACCCACGGATACCCCAACTGCTACGCCAAGCGATACTCCGACTAGCACACCAACGCACACCCCGACGAACTCGCCGACGTCTTCGCCTACTGATACTCCGACAGCAACTCCGACGAGCAGCCCGAGCCAAACACCAACCGAGACCCCAACCGTGACCCCAAGCGACACTCCGACAGAGACTCCAACTGCAACCCCATCGGCTACTCCGAGCAATACACCGACGAGCACCCCGAGCAATACCTCAACAGCTACACCGACTGAGACTCCGACCCACACTCCATCTGATACGCCGACAGCCACCCCAACGGCGACGCCGACAAGGACTCCGACGGTGACACCTACCGACACTCCAAGCGCCACACCGACGGACACTCCGACCGGAACGCCGTCAAATACCCCAACAGCTACGCCGAGTCACACGCCGAGCTCTACGCCGACCAGTACCCCGAGTAGCACACCGAGCCACACACCAACGGATACGCCGACGGACACGCCTACCGAAACGCCGACTAATACTCCGAGCAACACACCAACGGAGACCCCAACACAGACCCCAAGCAGCACCCCGACGCATACGCCGACCGAGACTCCGAGCGCTACACCAAGCGATACACCGACCAGCACGCCGACCCACACCCCAAGCAGCACTCCAACTCACACGCCTACCGCAACACCGACCGCGACTCCGAGCGACACTCCGACACACACTCCGACAAGCACTCCCTCGGATACGCCCACCGATACTCCGAGTGCAACGCCGACCAACACACCAAGCGATACCCCGACCCATACACCGTCGGCAACGCCGTCTAACACTCCATCTGAAACACCAACAGTGACGCCGAGCGCCACACCGACTGCGACACCGACAGACACGCCGACTTCAACTCCGACTGAGACTCCGTCAAGCACCCCAACCGACACCCCAACATCCTCGCCCACAAGCACTCCAACTCAGACGCCGAGTGTAACACCAACTAATACTCCTACTTCAACGCCCACGGATACGCCGACTGAAACTCCCACCAATACCCCGAGCGACACGCCAACCATCACACCAACAGACACCCCGACCCATACTCCGTCTGTTACCCCAACGGCTACCCCGACCGACACGCCGACTCACACGCCGAGCGCAACACCGAGCGATACCCCAACTGATACACCGACACACACACCGAGTCACACTCCGACTCATACACCGAGTCAGACTCCGACCGACACTCCAACAAGCACACCGAGCGACACTCCGACGGACACTCCAACAGGAACCCCGACTCACACGCCAACAGATACTCCAACGGATACACCGACTCACACTCCGACAAGCACTCCGACCAATACCCCGAGCGAGACACCAACTGACACACCCACCAACACGCCGACGGACACGCCAACCGATACGCCGACCGACACGCCGACCAACACCCCGACGCACACACCGACATACACTCCGACTAACACACCGACAGAGACGCCGACGCACACACCTACCAACACTCCAACGAACACTCCAACGAACACCCCGAGCGATACCCCCACGGATACGCCAACAGCTACTCCAACCAACACACCGACTCACACACCTACAAACACACCGACCGACACGCCAACAGACACGCCAACAGATACGCCAACCAACACACCGACCCACACACCAACGCACTCACCGACTCATACGCCAACTGACACTCCCACCCATACGCCGACCCACACGCCAACCAACACCCCAACCGACACCCCGACAGACACCCCGACTGATACCCCAACAGTCACGCCGACCGATACGCCGACTCATACCCCATCCAACACGCCGACTGACACTCCGACAGATACCCCAACCGATACTCCAACAGGAACGCCGACTCATACCCCGACCAACACCCCAACGGACACTCCGACGGTCACGCCTTCCGACACTCCGACGAACACTCCCACGAACACTCCAACACACACGCCGACGGATACGCCGACCGATACGCCAACCCACACCCCGACCGATACCCCGACCCATACCCCAACAGAGACGCCAACCAACACGCCCACCCACACCCCGACCGACACGCCCACCCACACGCCAACGGACACCCCAACTAATACTCCAACTCACACGCCAACCAACACGCCGACCGACACCCCAACTGAAACGCCGACAGACACCCCGACTGACACTCCGACAGACACGCCGACCCGCACACCAACCAACACACCCACTAATACTCCTACTGAAACCCCAACAGATACGCCGACCGAGACGCCCACGAATACACCAACACATTCGCCAACCCATACGCCAACAGATACTCCAACCAACACCCCGACTGAGACTCCGACGCACACGCCGACGAGCACACCGAGTGACACTCCGACCGACACGCCGACGAATACCCCGACTCACACACCAACACATACGCCAACTCACACTCCATCAGAAACGCCGACTGACACTCCGACCAACACTCCGACAAGCACTCCGACAAGCACTCCGACTGACACCCCAACGGATACTCCAACCGACACGCCGACACACACCCCGACACAGACCCCGACCCACACGCCCACCGACACGCCGACAGATACGCCCACCGATACGCCCACCGATACACCGACGCATACGCCAACCCATACCCCAACCAACACACCAACAACGACACCGACCGAGACACCAACCGATACGCCAACCGATACCCCGACGCATACTCCGACAGAGACGCCGACTCATACGCCCTCGACGACACCAACCGATACGCCGACTGACACGCCGACCGAGACGCCGACGCACACGCCGACCGAGACCCCAACGAACACACCAACCACCACGCCAACAGATACGGCAACCAACACTCCGACCGACACTCCCACCCATACGCCAACGCATACGCCGACTAATACGCCAACCGACACGCCAACCGACACGCCGACTAACACGCCGACAGATACACCCACACATACCCCAAGCAGTACGCCGACAAATACGCCAACTACTACCCCGACTGACACGCCAACCGAGACCCCAACCAACACTCCGAGCGAGACGCCAACTCAGACTCCAACGGACACTCCAACCACGACTCCAACCGAGACACCGACAGATACTCCGACGGACACGCCAACGGTGACTCCAACCCAGACACCCACGCACACACCAACCGACACGCCCACCTCAACGCCTACTCATACGCCCACCGACACGCCGACGCGCACTCCTAGCAATACGCCAACAGAGACGCCGACTGTCACGCCGACGGAGACCCCGACCAACACACCTACTGACACGCCGACCACCACGCCGACGGCCACACCGACCAACACGCCAACCGACACTCCAACCACAACACCTTCCAACACGGCGACTGACACGCCCACTACAACTCCGACGCACACGCCGACCGACACACCCACTGAGACACCAACGACTACACCAAGCCACACACCAACCGACACTCCGACGACCACCCCGACTGGGACACCAACCCACACCCCGACCAGCACGCCAAGCGAGACAGCAACGCACACACCAACTCACACACCGACAAACACGCCATCGAGCACACCAACGGGCACGCCGAGTGCCACACCGACGACCACTCCAAGCAGCACGGCAACTAACACTCCAACAGAGAGCCCAACGATTACTCCGACGAACACGCCCACCGACACCCCAACTACGAGTCCGACGCAGACGCCTTCGAATACGCCAACGGTCACTCCAACCGAGACCCCGACACACACTCCAACAGCTACGCCGAGCGATACTCCAACCTCAACGGTGACACCGACAGTGACGCCGACGCGCACTCCAACTGCTACACCAACGAGCACACCGAGCAG
>CAZZJR010000038.1:3783-13627 GCA_964654585.1 uncultured Bdellovibrionales bacterium | reverse complement strand
CGACAGTGACGCCGACGCGCACTCCAACTGCTACACCAACGAGCACACCGAGCAGCACTCCGACTCAAACACCAACACACTCACCAACCGTGACTCCGACCGGAACGCCCACCAACACTCCGACGAACACCCCAACTGAGACACCAACAAGCTCTCCAACGGCGACGCCGACTAACACTCCGACAAACACCAACACTCCAACTAATACACCGAGCAGGACGCCCACCAGCACGCCAACCGAGACACCAACTCAAACACCGTCCAATACACCGACGGTAACCCCGACGACCACCCCGACCAGAACCCCGACGAATACTCCAACCGACACACCGACCAACACCAACACACCGACCCGTACGCCGACGCACACACCGACCAATACGCCAACCACGACACCCACTCGCACCCCAACCAATACGCCAACCGAGACCCCAACAACCACTCCGACACGTACGCCTAGCGCAACGCCGACAGCGACTCCGACACGGACGCCCACTCACACGCCGACAAACACGCCAACTAACACCCCGACTAACACGGCAACGCCGACCCACACTCCCACACGAACCCCGACTAGCACGCCCACAAACACGAACACTCCGACCCATACTCCAACGAGCAGCCCGACCCACACGCCGACGAACACGCCGACCCATACGCCAGTCGCTACTGACACGCCAACGCATACGCCAACCACCACCCCAACCGCTACCCCGACGCGCACCCCAACAGAGACACCAACCACTACCCCGACCCATACGCCAACGCACACGCCCACTGAGACGCCAACTCGAACACCAACTAACACGCCGACAAAGACTCCGACGGCCAGCCCGACTCACACTCCAACTAATACCCCGACGGATACACCGACCGCGACTAACACCCCAACATCGACACCAACGAGCACCTCGACGCCAACTCGAACGCCAACGCATACTCCAACGGAAACCCCGACTCACACACCGACCAACACCCCGACCGTAACCCCGACCGTAACGCCAACTCGAACGCCAACGCATACTCCAACGGAAACTCCAACACACACGCCGACCAACACGCCGACTATGACGCCGACGGGAACGCCGACCAGCACGCCCACGCACACTCCTTCTGAGACTCCAACCCGAACGCCAACTAACACGCCTACGAACACACCAACAGCGACCAATACCCCAACCGAAACGCCGACCAGGACGCCGACGCACACGCCAACTCACACTCCGACGAACACCGACACTCCGACCAACACGCCAACGAGCACCTCAACCCCGACCAGAACACCAACTGTCACTCCGACCGAGACACCGACAACTACACCGACGCGCACCCCGACAGACACTCCGACCACTACTCCAACTCGCACACCTACATCAACACCAACCGACACGCCGACGGCCACGAACACCCCAACCACTACGCCGACTCGCACACCGACTAGCACTCCAACCCTGACACCGACTCGCACCCCGACGAACACGCCAACAGACACGCCGACAGCGACAAATACGCCGACTATGACCCCAACGCGGACTCCAACCAACACGCCAACGGATACACCAACGGCGACCAATACGCCGACTATTACGCCGACCAACACTCCGACAAGCACCCCAACCGATACCCCGACTTCGACCAATACCCCAACGCGTACACCAACTCACACGCCGACCAACACCAATACACCGACAAACACCCCAACTAACACTCCAACCCGAACCAGCACCCCAACAGCTACACCCTCGAACACACCAACCGACACACCGACGAATACGCCCACACCGACTGACACACCGACGGCTACTGACACCCCGACCGACACTCCGACCCCGACGGCAACGGACACGCCGGTTATAGTAAACTTCTCCGGCGTCGCCGTAGTCGATATGACTCCTCTGCCCGACATGCCACTCGACGTGAACGGGGCGGTTGTCACAACTGACAGCAACGGTGAGTTCTCAATCCCACTCGAGGAGAATGGCAACTACAGCATCGTGAGCGGCCTACCTGGTACTGGTAGCGACAAGGCGGTGTTCTTCAGTGAGATCGTGGGCACCGGTGGAGAGCTGGCAGCGCAGAGCCCGTACACAATAGAGATGGAGCGTAAGCTCTTCGTAGGTGAGCCGATCTGCCGAGCCCGCCGCGAGGGCGTCTCTGTGGCGATCTTCCACTACTACAACACCACAACCGGAAACCTGGAAGTGCCACTCAGCTACGGAAGCCTCAACCAGATCCTCTCGCCGCTAGGCATCCCGCAACCGCCTACCACCTTCTCCTCCGGCGAGAGCTCGTTCTACCGACCACTGAGCGACTTCGAAGTCGACGGCAGCTACGCTGGGCAGTGGAAGATCACCGGTCAATCACTTGAGATTACCGTTGACCCGGATACTGGCCAGCTCCCGCTCTGTCCGGATGAAGGTGACGAAGACTGCACACCGGTCGATGAGGCTCTGTTCGATAACCTGTGGGTCTACACCAGCAGGGTTGTTCAGAATCAGGTCGGTAGGGCCAAACTGCTGTACGGCAAGACCTGGAGGCCCGACAGGAACCAGCGCCTCTTTGTCCTCCTCCGTGGGGCGAGGGTGCTGGCAAGCCTACGACGCGAATTAGCCAAATACGATGGGGCACTGATGTGCTCAGGGGCAGCTCCAACAGCCTGCTCCACCGTAACCGTGGATAAGGCCGCTATACGGGGCAGGTTCAACAGACTCTTCGAGGATACGCCTGCCGGCCTGAGGACGCTCAACAACTCCGCGCTGGCACAAAGGCGGGCCCTCAACAAGCTTCTCGATAACGTGCCGGATTCGGTAACCCTGTGCGATGAACGTTAGCCAGCCTGGGCGGATTTGAATCGAATCCCTCTTCCTACTCTCTTCATCTTATGGGTGTTCGGGGCTTACTTTGCGCCTCCGGACTCGACTCTTGGCACAAGATTTGCTCCTTTTAAAGCATCGACCTTGCGTACGCGGGGATAGAGCCAGAAAGGGATTTTATGAAGACCACCCAACGCACCCTTGAGAACACCGACGTGCAGGCGGTAAGTGCCCAACCTAAAAGGAGGAGGGCAACAGCGGCGACGTCCGAGACCACTAATTTCGGTCGGGTCATTCAGACCATGCTAGGCAAAAAAGTCGCGCAGAGTCAGGTCAGCGAGGAGGATCTTTTTGCCGCCGCAGCGTTCAAGGTGATAAAAGACCTGCACGGCGTAGAGATGGCTCGGGATTTTAAGTCAGCGTTCAAGCTAGCCCGTATTGAGAAGCTGCCAACCGAACAGTTCCCCTCCAATGAGCGAGCCACACGAGAGGCACTCGATTTCTTCGTGCAGTCGACCATTCTGACAAAGCAGCAGGTCAACCAGATCCGCCGAATAGCAACACAGGTATGTCAACTCGACAGTAATCGGGAGATCTGGGACGAATTCGGAGACACTAAGGCGGTCACAACCTTCGCCGATGCTCAAGTCACGATACAGGAGCGCATCGCCGAGGCTATCGGCGGCGGAGATGGTGGCGGCGGAGATGGAGGCGGCGGAGATCCAGGCTCTGAAGGAGCCACTGCCCTAGCCCGTAAGAGAGCTGGCTATGCAGCCGCTGAGCAGGCAACTTCACCTCGCCGCTCAAGCCGACGCACACCACGCGGCGTAAAGACCGTAGGGTAGCCTCGTCACAACCTGACGCAAAGCATGTAGCGTCTCCTCGCTCGGGGAGATGATGCGGCGCTCTGTGACCTCACTCTCATCCCACCTACTCCCCCTCTTCCTCCCCCTAGCCACCACCCTCATTCTCATCAGTTCGTTCCTATCGCCTAGCCAGAATACCCGCCCCGCCACCGGCACCGGCAACAGCTCCGGTTCCGACTACGGCTCCAGCCACGTCTCCCCCACCACCCCCGCCGAATCCAACCCCCCTCCACCTTCCTTCCGCTTCTCCCTTTCCCCAAACACAAAGCTATTCCTAGTCTCCTCGCTCGAAGACTCGGGACCAAGCACCCTGCGATCCTGTATTGAGTCAGCCGGCCCGCGTGTCTGCCTCTTTCAGGCTGCAGGAGTTATCGAACTACGTCGCCCGATCAAGGCGCGCTTCTCTGATCTGCTCGTATCAGGCGAAACCGCGCCGACGCCCGGTATCACCCTCGTAGGAGCGGGCATCTCGATCGAAACCAGCAACGTCGAGCTGCGCCACCTCTCCATCCGGCCCGGCGACGGGACATTCGGAGCGAAGCCATCTGAGCGAGATGGAATCTCAATCGGGGCCGAGCCCCCCCGCAGCGCCCACCACGTCTCGCTTAGGCACCTCTCTCTCACCTGGGCGATCGACGAGAACCTGTCGGCATGGCATCCGACTACACGCGATATCTCTGTGCGAGACTCAATCATCGCCGAGGGGCTGCAACGATCCGTCCACCCGAAGGGTCCACACAGCAAAGGCGTAATGATCGGACGAGGCGTGCGCCGCGTAGTGCTTGAGCGAAACCTGATAGCCTTCAACGAGGAGCGGAATCCCTACCTACAGCCCGGCAGCAGCAGCAAGCTCATCAACAATGTAGTGTACGGTTGGGGTCCGCGCGGACCGTGGAGTATCTGTAACCTCACGAACAACGACGGCTCGCGCTTGCCTGTGCGTACAGCGATCGTGGGGAATGTGTTTCTACCGGGCCCATTAAGCTACCGAGACTCCCCTCCGGTGTACTCGAAGCGCCTGGCACCTGGAAGCGAGATCTTTCTGCACGACAACGCGACCTTCGCGCCCTTTCTCGCAGAGGGGCGCACGGTCAATCTCCCGGCGACTTTCTCACCTGCCGCAACATGCCCGTTCAAGTCGGGGTGCACCGCTGCTCTGTCTTCCGCGGAAACCGAGAGCAGTGTGCTTATGCACGCAGGCTCACGCCCAAAGCAGCGAGCCGCTCCTGATCGACGAATCGTGGCTGACGTTCGGGCACGGCGTGGAGAGCTGAAGGACTGCCTGCGTGGATGCCGTCGGGAGGCAGGAGAGCTCGAAGCTCAAGGCCCAACGTTTCGTCGGCTACATCCGCCGCGGTTCCCTGCTGCGGACGATGACGGCGATGGCGTGAGTGAGCTTGATGAGTGGCTGGCGGGGTTTTTGGCGGAGGTGGAGTAAGGCCGGGGCCGGAAAGATCTTAAATGGCGCGGGGCATTGCGCCAGAGGGATTACGCGCGGTGCTTAACGAACCAGTCGTGGAAGATGCTCATGCCGTCGCGGAACGAGGTCTTCGGATCGTAGCCAAGCAGCTTGCGAGCTTTTGAGACATCGGCGTTTGTGAGCTCTACGTCTCCTGGCTGCGCAGGAAGCTGCTCAATGTTGAGCTTCTTGCCAGTTACGGCCGAGACCGTATCAAGAGCCTCATTGAGCGAGACGGTGGCTGAGTTACCGAGATTGAAGATCTCAAACCCG
Source organism: uncultured Bdellovibrionales bacterium (assembly GCA_964654585.1). Lineage (GTDB taxonomy): Bacteria > Bdellovibrionota_C > UBA2361 > UBA2361 > OMII01 > OMII01. Next base: position 8,216 of record CAZZJR010000038.1, on the reverse strand, counting down.
ATCTCGCGGTCGATTGCGTTGACGAATCCGGCCGCGAAGTCGTCTATAAAGGTGTAGTCGCGGCGTGTTGTGCCGTCTCCGAACTTCCGTATTGCTTTCCCGCCCAGAGCAGCTTCGATAAAGAGCCAGGGAGCCATGTCAGGGCGCCCGCGCGGGCCGTACACGGTGAACGGACGCACGATATTGATCTTCATCCCGTACAGGCTGTGGTAGGTGTGGCTTAAGACCTCTGTCGCCTTCTTCGTCGCTGCGTACGGCGATATTGGGCGATCGGTGGCTGAATCGTCTTCGCGAAATGGGATCCGGGTTGAGTTGCCGTAGACTGACGACGATGAGGTAATAACCGAGTTAGCTACCCACGCCTTCCTAGCAGCCTCAAGCAGGGTCAGCGTGCCCTGTACGTTTGCCTCTTGGTAAATAAAGGGATCTTCAATCGAGGGGCGGACTCCAGCCCGCGCCGCCAGGTGAGCCACGTGCGTCACACCACCGCGTGCAAAAGTCTTCTCAACGAGGGCGCGGTCACACAGGTCTCCCTCAACGAACGAGAAGCGCGGAGACGACGAGAGAAGCTGCAAGTTTTCGCGCTTGTACCTTACCGGGTAGTAGTCGTTGCAGTTGTCGAGCCCGACAACGGCGTCGCCGCGCGCAAGGAGACGTTCGGCAACGTGAGAGCCGATGAATCCTGCTGCACCTGTAACGAGGACGGTTTTCATTGAGAGGCTAGTTTCGCCGCATTTAGCCCTAAAAGCAAACCAAGCTGCGGAGGGTCTCCTACCGCAGTCTGACACGCCATGGGATGAGGAGCGTTAGCACGCGCTCCCCATAGCTCAGGCATCATAACGCCATGAAAAAGCTGCCTGCAATCCTCGTCGCAACCCTCTTTGTCTGTTCGCTAACTGCTTGCCTCCGGTACACTCCATCGAGGGAGGAGCTACAGGAGAAGTACGAAGGCTCTCAGGGGGCGATCGGTGGAGCCTTAGAGTTTGAGGCGTACGAGGAAGCACTCGACTCACGGCTGGAAGACCTCGTCGCGCAACGCGCGCCGCTGCTCTCCGGCCCCGCTGATGGCGGCTACCCAGTCGGCCCAGGCGATGTGCTCGATATCGCCGTCTTCGGTTTCGGGGATCTGCAGACATCTTCGGAGGTCGCGCCGGATGGCACCCTCTCGCTTCCCCTCATCGGGCAGGCTCGCGTTCAAGGGAAAAGCGTCCCACAGATTCAGCGCGAGCTGCGCGGCCGCTACTCACACTTCGTGCGAAACCCAAATGTCGATGTTTCCCTCAAGACCTACCAATCAAACCGCGTCAGCGTAATCGGCGAGGTGGCGAAGCCTGGTGTCTACCCGCTGCGCCGGCCGGGCCAGCTCCTGACTGAGTTTCTAAGCGAGGCAGGCGGAAAGACGCAGAACGCCGGAAGCCGGATCATTCTGCTGCCGGCGCCTCGCATCCTTCCTAACCAGATGCAAAGCGCTCCTGCCGCGGGGGCTCCAGTGCACATGGCGAGCTCCGGAGGCGGCCAGGCGCAAATCGGCGTTGAGATAGAGCTTGAGCAGCTCATCGGCCAGGTCGACCAGCCGCCGCTCCTCATACCGATGCTCTCTGGCGACACCGTGGTGGTGCCTGAGGCAGGCATGTTCGAAGTTGACGGCGAGGTAAACAAGCCGGGCTCGTACCGGCTTGCCTCCCGCACTTCAGTGATCGGCGCGATCGCGGCAGCCGCCGGCTTCACCTACTCAGCCAACGTGCACGAGGTGGAGGTAGTGCGTGAGATCGGCGGGGGCCAGAAGGCCGCGATTACCCTCGACCTAGAAGAGATAGGGTTGCGTGGCGCACGCGACATCAGGCTTCGAAACGGCGACCTGGTGCGGGTGCCGAGCGAGCCTGGCCGATTCCTCAGGAGACAGGTCGTGGAGACACTCAACGGGATCTTCAACGGCTTTAGCGTCACGCAGCGCACCAACTAGTTTCTTCAGCAAGGAGCATCAAGATGAACTCGCTTCCCCACAACGCCGATCTGCCTCCCGTTGGGTATCAGCCCAACGTGCCGACACCGTGGCTGGCTGCGGACGACGATACTGCCCCGGCAGACCCGCCGGAACGCGGGCTCCGCGAGTGGCTCATTGTGCTGCGCAAGCGCCGCGCCCTGGTGGCGGCTGTGACGCTCTTCTTCGTCGGAGCCGCGGCTATCTACTGCGCCTTCACGGCTCCGCTCTACACCGCCAAAACAACGGTCGAGATCCGGGGGCACGCCCCTGTCATCGCAAACCTCCAATCAGAGGCGCTGTTCGGAGCCGACACACGCAAGATCGAGTACCAGAAAACTACTGTTGCGAAGCTAACCCTTGAGGGCTTGGCCGATCAGGTCCTGTCAACCGACAGCCTCGACCTTGAGCTGGACGAGTACTGGCGATCACGCCGTTCGTTTATGGAACGGGCGTACGCGGCCGTTTCCGCGAGTGACGCTCGACCGAACAGCACCCTGATTGCTGGCGACGACAAGCACTTCCTGCACCGCCCCTCGATTATCCGGAGGTACCTCTCGCTGATAGCGGTGACTCCAGTTCATGAAACGAACCTAGTCACCATTCAGGCCACGACGAGCAGCCCAGAGCTGTCGCAACGCGTAGCCAACGCGCACGCCCTGGGGTTCATCCGCCACCTACAGAACGAGCGCCGCGAAGCGACGATGAACAACGTGAGCCTGCTTCAGCGTCAGGCCTCAGAGCTTAAGGCGCGGGTGACAGAAGCAGAAAACGAGATCTCAAAGTACGCCGCCTCAAACCGCCTCCTCACGGTGCGCCAAGACGAGGCAAGCGGCGTCAATATCCGACAGATAGAGAGCCTCTCTTCGCTGCTCGCTGAGGCCGTAGGGCGGCGCATTAAGTCAGAGAGCCTGCTGCATGAGGCGCAGGGAAAGCGCGCCGATGAGAGCTCAGTCGCCGACGATGAAGTCACGCGCCAGCTGCGTGTCAGCCTGGCTCAGGCTGAGACAGAGTACGCAACCCAGAACAGCCGGCTGATGGGGCCTCATCCGGTGATGCTTGAGCTAAAAGCGAAGGTCGACTCACTCAAGAAGGCGCTCGGTGACGAGCGGAAGCGCTCGCTTCGTACGATTCAGGCGCAGCTCGAAGCCGACAAGGCTGGCGAAGCGAAGCTCCGCTCTCAGATCGAACAGGAGCGCTCCGCTGCGCAGGAAACCGCCCAACGGCTGATCCAGTACAACGTGCTCAGCAAAGAGGCGTCGTCGCTGCGCGATCTGTACCAAGCAGTCATTAAGCAGGTTAAAGAGGTCGAGATCAGCGCCGCCACAACTACGAGCAACGTGTTTGTGACTGACTACGCTTCTCTGCCGGGGTCTCCGAGCGCGCCACGCACCGGAGTCATTCTGGTGCTCTTCTCCATCGTAGGACTCTCGTTCGGCGTCTTCGCAGCCTTCGTGGCTGAGGCCCTGCAGGATACTCTCGGGACTGCAGACGACGTTGAGGCAGCGCTTCTGCTTCCAATCCTAGGCAGTGTCCCGTCATTTGTTGGCAACCACGCCGGTGCGCTACCAGCTCTTCCCACGCCGGCTCCGATCACAGAGCAGCCCGAGCAGGCTGAGCAAGGAACCCCTCCCGGGAGCACATCTTCCACCCCTGCCCCAGTGAAACGGCTCCTGGTCGCCTCTGGCTCTCGCGAGCCGGTCTCAGAGGCGCTGCGCACACTGCGCGCCAGCATCCTGCTCTCCTCGGCTGACCACCCACCGCGCATCGTAATGGTCTCAAGTGCGGCTCAGGCTGAGGGCAAAACGACGATCGTGAGCAACTTGGCAGCGATTCTGACTCAGGGCGCCTACCGCGTGGCGCTCATAGACGGCGACCTTCGGCTTTCAGGCCTCACCAAGATATTTAGCGACTCGCTCGGTGAGACCTCTGTGGGGCTTACTGACCTGCTGACAGGGCAAACCTCTCTTGAGCAGGCGCTTCGCACAACCTCCGTGCCGGGACTCGACATTATCCCCGCCGGAAACCACGCACCCGACCCTGCTGAGCTGCTTGGCTCCCAGCGCATGCGCGAGCTAACACGCGGGCTGACGCAGCGTTACGACTTCGTATTGATAGACTCTCCCCCGATCCTTCCCGTTGCCGATGCCCTGATGCTCTCACGCGTCGTTGACAGTGTCGTGATGGTGGTCCGAAGCACACACACCGACCGCAAACAGGCACAAGAAGCGCGCCGCCGGCTCCTCGCTGTTCACGCGCGGATACTTGGGGTGGTGCTGAATGATGTTGACTTAGGCGCGGTGGGGGGGCGGGGGTATTATGGGTATTAGGCGACAAGGCACTCCTCATCTTTATCCTACTCCTGCACCTGCACTAACTCCTGCTCATAAACATCCGGAGGAGTCCCGATTAGGACGAAGAGGTTAGTGCAAGTGCAAGAGGAGGAGGAAGA
>CAZZJR010000038.1:0-3683 GCA_964654585.1 uncultured Bdellovibrionales bacterium | reverse complement strand
CTCGGCTCAGGGCTTTTCAGCGCGGCATGTGCCCGTGCCTGGGTATAAGACTAAATGCTCCCCGATTCGATTTAGCTCATCTCACCTCGCTCCCGCCCCACTAACCACCACCCCCACCGTCTTCATCGCAATCCAGAGATCAAGCAGCAGTCCCCTGCGCCGGATGTAGAGAAGGTCTAGGCCTAACTTGCGGCGGTATCCATCGATATCGTCCGGGTAACCTTGAATCACCTGTGCCAATCCGGTGAGTCCTGCCTTCGCTCGCAGGCGGCGCTGAAAGCCACGAATCTTTCCCGCCAGCTCAGCAGCGATCTCTGGCCGCTCAGGCCGCGGACCTACCAAGCTCATCTCTCCCTTGAGCACATTAATGAGCTGCGGAAGCTCGTCGAGCCTCGTCTTGCGAAGGAAACGGCCCAGCGAAGTAACGCGGCTATCACCGTCCTGCGCGAACACGGCACCGCTCTCGCGCTCGGCATCCACCCGCATGCTGCGAAACTTGAGCAGCATGAACACTCGGCCGTTCTCCGTGAGCCGCGGCTGCTTGAACAGCACTGGCCCCACCGACGTGGCTCGTATTCCGGCCGCTACAGCAGCCATCAGGGGAGCCGTTGCAAGCAGAAGGATGCTTGCGCCCGCAAGATCGACGACTCGCTTCGCCCGCTCAGCAAGTACGAACGCCTCGTCACTCCTGGACGGTGCGCTCGCGCCTGCTGACGAGATGACATCTGATGTGGCCGATGAAACTAAAGCTGTGTTGACACTCACTGTGAAACCCCCGCTACATGACGCTTCGGCTCGTCGCGCGCTCGCTGCGAAGATCACAGACACGCGCTCGCTCCGGCTGTAGATGAGAGCTACTTCAGAGAGAGAGAAGTTTTTATGCGAGCAGTCATCCTCTACAACACCTCCTGGTACGTGTACCTTCTGCGGAGAAACTTGATTCGGGCTCTGCAGTCAGCCGGCTGTGAGGTCTCTGTAGTTGCGCCCGTCGACGGATACACCGAGCGCGTCAAGGCGCTAGGCGTTGCACACGTTCCGATCTCTCTCAATCCGCGCAGCACGAGCCCCCTGGCTGAGTCCGCGAGCATTCTCAGCATCTACCGCGCGCTCAAACGCGTGCAGCCTGACTTTGTTCTCTCATTCACCGCGAAGTGCAACCTGTACGCAGGGCTGATGCGCTCAAGGCTCGGCTTCAAGCAGGTGGCGAATGTCTCCGGCCTCGGCGAAGGCTTTCAGCGTGGAGGAGCCCTTGCCACCCTGATGCGCCAACTCTACCGGCGCTCACTCTTCGGCGCTGAACACGTATTCTTTCAGAACAGAGAAGACCGAGAGATGTGCCTCTCGAATCGCCTGACCCACCCAGAGCGATCGATCGTGATCCCTGGCTCAGGCGTCGACCTTGAAGCGTTTAAGCCAGCAGCGAAGCCCATACCAAGCCCGGTGACCTTTCTGATGTTTGGGAGACTTCTCCCCAAGAAGGGATACGATTACTTCCTGAACGCGGCACGGGCGCTCAAGCCGATTTACGGTGAGCAGTGCTCGTTCTGGGTGCTAGGGTCAGCCGACTACGACCGTCCAGAGTCAGTTGAGCTCCTGGAGAGAGTCATGCGCGCGCACAGCGATGGGGCGATCCGCTACCTGCAGTCGACCGATGACGTGCTCCCGATCCTGCGTGACGCGGATGTGGTGGTGCTCCCCTCAACGTACAACGAAGGTGTCCCGCGCTCGTTGCTCGAGGCCCTTGCGTGTGGAAAGCTTATCATCACGACCGATTGGAAGGGCTGCAGAGAAACGGTGCAGCATGGACACAACGGCTTCCTCGTCGCGCCCCACGATGCTGAATCGCTACAGCGCTTCATGCGCAAAGTGCTAGACACTCCCGAAGCCGTCAGGGATCAGATGGGCAGCAACAGCCGCCAGCTCGCCAAGGAGCGCTTCGACGAACGCACAGTCATCGACGCCTACAAGCGCGCTATGGGGCTTGCTCGCGTGACATCACTGCCAACAACTCACAGAGCCTATTCAGCCCCCTCAGGAACCGTGCGCGGCGACAACATCCGCCCGTTTCAGCCTCCAGCGGGAAAGCGCTGGGATGCGCGTGAACACCGCTTGTAGCGCCCGACCTGGGAAGAGCCTCGCTGCAACACACACCGAAAGCGCCCAGGCAACACTCGCCACACTCGCCATCAGGAGGAGCTGCTGCAGAGATGAGAGGCTCTCCCCCCTGGCGATACTACGCGCGAGCAACACTGCGCCGGCGACGCACAGCGAAACAAAGACCCCGGAGAGGTGCCCGCGCAGGAGATCTCCAAACGAGATCATGAGGAGCTGGGCGCTGAGCCGTGTCATGAGGAGATAGTTTAGTGCAACGGCCGCAACCACACCAACCGCAACCCCCTTCGTGCCTGCCACGTATGCTCCGACGAGCGAACCGAGCAAAATCCCAACTGCATACACCCCCTGCTGCAGCGCGTACCGATACACCGCCCCCACCGAGCGTGCCACCGTGTCGCTGCACTTGTAAGCAGTGCGAAAGAAAACACCGAACGAGAGCACCGAGAGAACCGGGACGACCGAACTCCAGCGTGAACCGAACAGCACTTCAACGATCTCTGGTGCAGTGAAGAACAGGAAGACCCCTGTCGGCAGCGACACCAGTGTCAGGAGCTCTAGCACCGAGAGAAAGGCTTCGCGCAATCGTTCAGGGTGCCCCTGCTCCTTGGACATTACTGGAAAGAGCACCCGTTCGATCACCTGCGCCACGTACACTGCCGGGAGCGCCATGAGCTGGTACGCCCGGCTGTAGAAGCCCAGCGCCTCCATCCCAAGCACTCTTCCTACAACGAAGTTGTCGCCCTGCAGCGAGGCAAAATTGAGGATTCGACCGAGGCTGAAGCCTCCTCCCATGTACAGGAGTCCCCGCACCCGAGCGCGATTGAAGCTCCCGCTTCCCGGGACGCTCGGGGCGATCCAGTACAGCAGCCCCGTTCGGAGCGTTCGCATCGCGACATGCGCGGCAACAAGGGCCCAGACACCGAGCCCAAGCATCGCAAGCCCTGCACCCACTACCCCAATCCCAAGCAGATACGACGCGTTTTCCACCACCATCATAGAGCGGAATCCAAGTGACCGCTGGAGAAGAGCATCACTCGTTACAGCCAAACCGTCGATGAAGAAGGCAAGCGAGAGCACCCGTACGAGCGGCGATACGAGTGGCTCACGAAAGAGCGCCGCAACAAACGGAGCCAGGAGCCAAAGGACCGTCATCATCACGAGCCCGCACAGCGCCGAGAGAACAGCGCCGGTGACGACATCATCCGCGTCGATCGACTCACGCTGCACCAAGGCCGGCCCAACACCAACCTGTCCGAGCCGTTCAGCCATGCTGGTACAGATCAGCGCGATCCCCATCAGCCCAAAATCGCGCGGAGAGAGAAGCCGCGCAAGGATTGCAAGCACAACGAGCCGCGAGACTCCGCCAACGAGCGCTGAGAGGTACATCCACACCAACCCAGACAGCACCACCCTCCGCCGCCCCGCTTTTTCCTGCACTATATCTACCCCCAAATTATCCCCCCGTTCCCGGTGCCGTTCCCGACCGGGGCGAGGGCCGCACACTACCCGCCCCCCCCCCCCCTTCCCCCCAACCCCCGCCCCCACCCCCCCCCCCCCCCCCCCAACCT
>CAZZJR010000037.1:20702-26181 GCA_964654585.1 uncultured Bdellovibrionales bacterium | reverse complement strand
TAGGGTACCACCCTCGGAGAGCCCCGGTAAGCTGCGTTATTATCTTGTGACTTTGTTGGGTTAGCCGCCTTGGGTCGCTGGTGCCTGCACAGGGCCGGCGAGGTATGCGAAGGATTTGCCTCGCTTCGCGAACCTTAATCGGCGAGTATCCCGGCATGCAGCAGCTACTCTTTGGCTCTTCGAATCGGGGAAAAATCGAGGAGGTCTCGGCGGTGGCAGCCCGGCTTGGTATTGCAATCGTCGGGCTCGATGCTTGCAGCGCTGCCGGGTTAGGGACGCCGCCGCACGTGGTAGAGGGGCTACCAACTTACGAGGCGAACGCGCGGCACAAAGCTCTCTCGTATGCCCGGTGGGCTGGCCGTCCGTGTGTAGGCGATGACACTGGGCTTGAGATACCAAGTGTGGGCGGATTGCCGGGACTCTACTCGCACCGTTTCGGAGTTCCGCGGGTCGCTGCGCTGCTTGGCTTGCGCTCCGAAGTGCCGGCCCGTTTCGTATGTTGTGTCGTGTATGCAGAACCAAGCGGACGCTCCGTGCCGGTCACTCAGGCCCTCGAGGGAGATCTTCGTAAGCCCTCACCCCAAGAAGTTCATGAGCTTGCCAACGACCCCCTGCCGTATGCCCGGCTGTTCACTCCGTTTGGGGAGCGGGAAACCCTACGGGTGCTCCTTGCTCGCGAGGGGTTTCTCTCGCACCGGGGCAGAGCTTTTGCCGAGCTGATGCGAGTTCTTTAGTAGCTGTTTTTTGGCGTTAAATAGGCTCCGCAGAGGACACGAGGAGTCTCTCAGGGCTGACTACTGGCTCGCGCTTATCATAAAGATACCTCCGCGACTCGCACTCGATCTTTCGCCCCGGACCACCCGGAGGAGTACGAGGAATCCCGCGCGAGTAAAGGGAGGATGATGAGGCAAGCGCCGCCGGCTAGGTAGCTTCTGTCAGGCAGCACCAGGTTCTTTAGGGAGCACCTGGACCTCCGGGCCTGGATGTTTGAGCCGTTCGGCCGAATTCAAACACGCGGCTAACACAATAATAGTTGTAACAGCCAACACTTGCGGGCAACCTTGCGCGAAACTTTGACCCCGGAATTCAGAGGATGGCAGGGATGATAGCTCGCGCGTCGCAAAAGCAAAGGGATGGCTCAACACAGGCTGACTCGAAAACTGATAAGCAGGGGGTTGCTCTCGAAGTGGTGGAGCTTGTGCGACTAGCGAAAGGATCTAATGACGGTCGGTTGATTGTTGACAGCCTCGCTCAGATAGCAGAGGCCAAGGGGTTTCCTAACAAGGGAAAAGTAGCTGCCCTCCAAGAAGTACTTGAGTCGAAAAAAGACATTAACATCGTTGCCATTGAAGCTCTTCACAACCTGCGCCTCGTTTCTCCGCAAAGTAGCTCGGCGTTCGCCCGTGAACTGTTGGCAGAACCGCCGAGCGACGATCGGGAAATGGTTCACGCCAGTGCTGTTGCGCACTTGATTACCTTGGGGGGGATTGCGAAGGGTGATTTCGAGCTGATCTCAAGGCTGATCGGGCATCCGCTCCCGGAGGTTCGCAGTACTTGTCAGCGATCTCTGCGCGGCATCGGATGGCGCGAGCAGCAGGCTCTGGTCTCTGCGTTGGTGGAGAGCCCGTCTGAGGAGACCAAGGATCTCCGGATATTCATGCAGACGCTGCCCGCTCGCGAAGCAGGGCGGGCTAATGTGCCAAAGGTCCAGCAAGAGGGCACTTGGTCGGAGGAACGCAAGAAAGCTGCGTCGTCGGTCGCGCGGGCTAGGACAGTGCATCCGAAAGAAAGATTGAGAGCAGGCGAGCGGACGGAGACGCCTGCCAAAGTTGCTGCCGGGTCAGGGGCACTGAAGGAAACAGTAGCGCAACAGTCTAAGCCATCAACGCCGGTTCCGGTTCAAGTGGATATTCCGAAGGCTGATACTGTGTTACGGCGAGAGGACGCGCTTCCGGGGGTCGACGGTATCACTGTTTTTCAGGCGAGTCGAAATGCAGCGCTGCGGAACTTGAATCTTGACGCACTGCGAACGGGTGCCAACAGCGCAGCAGCATCAGCGACCGAAGTTATGGCCAACCTTGCAGAGTTAGCCGTTATGTACGGTGCTGCTACGGCGGCCGAGTCCATGGGGCGCCTTGTGTACCTGCTTTCAGATCCGAACCTGCCAGCGAAGGAGGCCGTCCAAACCTTCGCCACAGCCCTAGTGCGGGAGGCTAGTCTCTCGCTGCGCACCCACGGAAGTCGAGGGCTCTGAGGCTCCTAGGGGCCGAAAATCTGGTCGTTTCTGGCACTGATGTCAGGCGGTCTCGAACGTGCTACAACCGGGGGCTTCGCGAGAGTACCGCCAGATGGCTGTAGACCAGACAGAACACGAGAGTCTAGAAACCGAGGAGCGGATATTCCGCACGGTGCAGAGCTCTATCTCGAGCCAGGTTGAAAGAGCCCGGTCGCGGCTTGCAACGGAGAATCAGCGCGCTCGTGCCCTAACCGCCGAGATCATGGAGACTCGCCGGGTGGACGACAAGGCGCTGCTAGCTTCGGACGAAGCTGTTTCGCACGGGCTAAAAGACGCAAAGCGTGAAGAGGTTGAGACTCTCAAGAAGCAGCTCGAAAATCCGTACTTTGCCCGCATTGAGCTTGAAGAGGAGTCTTCTGGGGGAAGCCTCACGACTATCGAGTACAAGCTCGGCTTCTCCGCTAATACAGAGTGCCGAATTATCGACTGGCGACGGGCCCCGATCTCAAAGCTCTACTACGAGTACAAAGAGGGAGAGGAGTACTGCGAGGAGATCCTTGGACGGGAGCGAAACGGCAGGGTCCGTACCCGCAACCGAATCGATGCCAAGAGCGGCAAGCTGGTTGGTATTGAGAACCGCTTCGGCAGCTTCCGCTGGAATGCTGAAGACGGCGCGTGGGTTGCAGTCGGCGCCGGACGAGGGAGCAAGGGCTCTGATGGGCAGCTCCCCGAGATTTTGTCTCTCATAACGGCCGAGCAGTTCCGGTCAATCACGGTTGATGCCAAGAATGCGGTGCTTATTCAGGGCATCGCAGGCTCAGGGAAAACTACGGTAGCGCTGCACCGCCTTGCGTGGCTCCTGCACAGCGACAACTCGCCCCTCAAGGCTGAGGAGGCTTGCGTGGTTGTCTTGAGTCCTGCTCTGCGCGCCTACGTGGAGAACTCGCTGCCCTCAGCGGGCTTAGCTGGCGTCGGGGTGCGGACGTACCATGAGTGGGCCGCGAAAACGTTTAAGGCTGCAGCGCGTGGCGAGGATGTGCGAATTGGGCGAGCGGCAGCTGGTCAGCAGCCTCTCTCGGTCGCACTCGTTAAGCGGTCGATAGAGATGCTAAAGGCGATCGACACACTGGTACAGCCACGATCAGGGGAGCTGCCAAGGCTTGCAGAGCTGCAGCGTGAGCTGCTTCAGGTGCTCTCGGCTCTTGAGAGCCAGGGCACGCTCAATCGTGATGCCGTGCGACAGGCACGAGACCTTACCGAGAGAGACTTCGCTGACGGAATACTCGACTGGAACGATGATGCGCTGCTGCTCAGAATTTTTCAGCGAATGACCGGAGGTGTGGCGACCGCAAGCGGGAAAGTCGGAAAGCTTGGGCACATCGTCGTCGATGAGGTTCAGGACTTATCTCCTGTGGAGCTAGCGACCCTCATCGATGCCGTAACAAGCCGCAGCTCGCTGACCTTAGTGGGAGACGTCTCCCAGAACCTCGATCGCGCCCAGTCTTTTCCCGGTTGGGAGCAGCTCCGGCGCCACTGGAACTTCGCGGAGGAGATGTCCCACTACGTGTCGCTTGAGGTGAGCCATCGGTCGACGCTCCCCATTATGCGCCTCGCGGATTACATCCAGCGCCGCGACCTCGTCAAATCTGGTCGTCCAGGCCGCACTCCGATCTGGTTTAAGTGCCGCAACGAGGCGCAGGGGATCGAGCACGTGCTGCAGTGGCTCACCAAGGCAGGAGAGCTCTATCCGAACAGAATCGCGTGCGTTATCTGCGCTACCCCGCAAGACGCCAAGTTCGCCCACAAGATGCTGCAACCGACATTTGGCGCCCGAGTGCGGCTCGGCGACGAATTTTCGTTCTCATTCGAAGAGGGGGTACTGGTTACGGACGTCAGGCAGGCGAAGGGGCTTGAGTTCTTTTCGGTGCTGCTCTGGAACCCATCTGCCCGCTCGTACCCGGCTGGAGGACTGGAGCAGAACCTGCTCTACGTTGCCGTCACTCGCGCCGAAGAGAACCTGTGTATCGTTACCTGGAACAGGCCATCTCCGGCCCTGCCTGAATTTGGCGCTTCGCCCCTCATTCGCGCGCGTGATGTCTCTGCCGTGGAGGATAGCGACGAGCAAGAGAGTGCGGTCGATCATCCGCTGCTCTCCGCAAATCCCTGGGCTCGATTCGGCAAGGGAGACGGCGAGCGGAATGGGTAGGTGAGGGCGCCTCCTTGCCGAATAAAAGATCCATGGCGTGCCTCAAAGTTGCGTCGCCGCTGTCGGTGGCCTCAGACGTGAAGGGGCTGTCACCAACGGCCGAACAGTCAGGTGGAAAATTTTGCGCTTGGATGACGGCAGTCAGCAAGGGCTGGTCGGGGAATCGAGTGGGTGATAACGAACACAGAGACAATCTAAATTCTTGTTTTGAAATATACTCCACGCTTGTCCCACATGCAGGTGCTCGTGCCCGTTAACGTATAAATATATTTCGGGGTTGCGCGGATAATGGCCACAAAGAGTGCGGCGAGGCCAGAGAGAGGATCCGCTCCTCCTCCTGCCCCTCGTTGTTCTCGCCGCTCTCTTTGTTCAAACATCCCCACGGGCACATCCACGTCGGCAAGATACTCGGACCCTCACTCGATATCACGAAGAGCCGCAGCGAAGACGTGTCAACGCAAGAGGCTGGCGCCTTCAGAGCCTCTTCCAAGGGGCTAGCTCCTAGCATGAGTGATAATCTCCGCACTTCTGCAACATAAGAGGGCTCACGCTGCCCAGTAGCGCCTTCTAGTAGCATTAAGCTGCATGCTTCGACTAGGTCTCAGATACATGCTCTTCGTGTTGCTCGCACTACTAGCCGTGGTTCGCGATGGGGCAGCCGACTCTGCCCAAGAGCTGCGAGGAAAAGCTGGGCGAGCGCTCAACCATCTGTACGCCTCGACCCCAGCGGCTAAAGCAATCGGTGATCACTCGGCAGGAGTGCTCGTTTTTCCCGAGATCTACAAAGGAGGATTTCTGGTTGGGGCTCAGTATGGCGAGGGCGTGCTCTTTCGCCGAGGCGCCGTGGCGGGCTACTACCGCTCTACCGCCGGCTCGTTTGGCCTTCAGGCTGGCGCACAGAAATTCGGATACGCACTCTTCTTCGTCTCAGAGAAGGATCTGGCGTACCTCGACCGCTCTGCAGGCTGGGAGCTTGGGGTTGGGCCAAGCATCACCATCGTTGACCAAGGAGTGGCTCGCTCTCTTTCGACGACAAC
>CAZZJR010000037.1:0-20602 GCA_964654585.1 uncultured Bdellovibrionales bacterium | reverse complement strand
GGCCAAGCATCACCATCGTTGACCAAGGAGTGGCTCGCTCTCTTTCGACGACAACTCTTCAGGATGGGATGTATGCCTTCTTCTTTCAACAGAAGGGGCTCATGGCAGGAGTGTCGCTGCAAGGCACGAAGGTTACGCGGATTCATCCGCGCTGAGTGCCGTGCCGATGGATCTCTTCGATTACTTTCTGGATATTTTCCCGCTGTGGGGATTCTTCCTGCTGACAGTGGCCATAATCGCGGCGGCACTGGAGGGAGGATTTAGGGCCGGAACTGCGCTGCGACGACAGCGTGAGGCAGAGCGGGAGAGCTCAGTCACAGCGATAGTTAGCGCCACTCTGGCGCTGCTTGGCTTCCTTTTAGCCATGACGTTTAGCATAGCGGTCTCTCGTTTCGATGCCCGTCGATATGCGTTTCTGCACGAGGTGAACGCTCTTGGGACTGCGTACCACCGGGTCGACCTCCTGCCGGAAGCACAGCGGGCAGACGCCAGGGCCCGGCTTAAGGAGTACGTCGATGTTCGCCTGCGAGCTGTGGACGAGGGCACCCTATCGCAGGGCATTAAGCGCTCCGAGGAGCTTCACCGGGAGCTGTGGGCGATCGCAGTAGAGGCTGCTCGGGTGGCTCAAAATCCAGTAGTCGTGGCGCTCTTCATTCAGGCGCTGAATGAGGTGATGGATCTGCATGCCGAGCGAATCGTAGCAGCTTTTCAATCAAGGCTTCCTGCCGCGATATGGGTTGCGCTGTACTTCGTCGCCGCTGTTGGAATGGCTGAGCTCGGCTACCAATCAGCACTGGCCGGCTCGGCCCGGTCTCCAACGGTGCTGGGGCTCATACTCTCCTTTGCAGCGGTTTTGTGGCTCGTTGCAAGCCTCGATCGGTCACGAGAGGGACCGCTGCGGATTAGCCAGCAAGCGATGAGGGATCTACGGGCCACGATGGCGGCGGGGGTGCGGCAGGCTCATCCGTGAAATCACGGAGCTGTAATGGCCAGGCGTCGGTTTGGAGTCCGCTTTGAGAGGGCGCTGGTATGGTGAGCAAGGACTAGGTCTTCCGGTCCGACCAGCTATGAAGCTATGGGCAGTTTGAGCTTCTTGGGGAGTTTGAGACTTGCGGCGTATTCCAGCAATTTCCGGTGGTCGTTGAACACTGATGCACGAGGTTCTACACCCGGGAAGGCCTCCGCATACATCTCTTTAAAAATAGCGGCTGATGTCCCGACGACGGTTCCCAGAACACTCCAGGCAACTGAAGGTCTAGCCGTTGGTATTCGACACAAGGCGTTGTGCGAGACCGCAGAGTGAAAAGCCCCGGAGGCCGCAACTGACCAAAACGCCTCGCGAGGCTGTTTCTCCCAGTATGCCTGCTGACGGGAGCAATCAAAACGCAGGCTAACGACGTTGCAGGCTTCGAACCCAGCCTCGGTTTGGCGCTGAAAATCTAAAAGGTATCCGCGAACGATTTTTCGAAGGGTTGGTAGGTGAGGGTTTGGTTTACGCGTTTCTGGCGGCAAGGCAGCTGCAGCTTCGAGTTGATGGTCGAAGGTACACCCCGTCGTTCTCCCGGGTTTCTCGTGTTCTGCGCTCAGGGTGAGGAGGAAAATAGCTCGGTCCCTCTTCTGCTTGAGCTTCAGTTCAGCTTCTTGAGCGGATTCTCTATGCTGGCCGGCGGCGTTTGGGGTACCGTGATCAGTAATAGCTTCTGAGGGGGTCGAGCGGTCGACAATCGAAAGGGCTTCCGAGGAGCCGAGTTGGCCCTTCGCGCCTACCTCGACTGCGTGGGTCGTTTCAACAAGGCGGGCTTGCGCAGTGCTACGCAGCGACGCAATCACCGTGTCGGCTACCAACTCCAGGAATATGCTGTTGCGGGATAGGGGATTCTCTTGGCCCACGAGCTTGAGCTTGTCGTTCCAGCTATCGACGCTCGCAGATTCCGGATGTTTAGAGCTACCCTGTTTTGTAGAGATCCCCATAGAAGACTTTTATGACTGCGTGCAGCACTTGTGTGCGGTAGTCGCAATTCCGGGGTATTCCTATCGGATTTTACGGGTTGTTAGGGTGGGGTAAGTGTAAGGCTTGAGGTGCTCCGGGGTTAAGGAGCACGGCACTAAGCGCTAAAGAGCACCGGTTTGGAAAGTAATCTGAGGGGACGTCGACTCTCCCTCCATGGAAGCTTGGGACGTACATTGGGCTTTGCGGCGAACCGTGATAACGCTTGGCCTAGTCCTCGTGGTTTCATTTGGCTCGGCGTGCTGCGACGAGAAGGCTCTCCCCGAAGCATTTGAGCGGCTTCAGAGCGAGAGCGCCAGTGAGAGAAATAAGGCACTGCATGTTTTGGGGCGCTGCGGCGAACGTGCTGAGCGGGCAGTGCCGCGCATCGCACAGCTCATGTATGACAAGAACGTTGGCGTCGCTAGTTCGGCTGCGTATGCGCTTCGTCGCATAGACACATCGTCGGCGCGCACTGCCTTAAAGACGGCAGAGGATGCGCGCACGAAGCGGGCTACAACCTCAGCAAGATGATGTCGAGAGAAGTTTGGCTGAAAAAGACCGGCTTGTAGCGGTAGAGCAGGATCAGCTGCGCGACCATCAGGGCGAACAGTGCAAACCGGCCGGCATCGCTGCGGAATTTCGTGAGCACCAGGTACGACGCCACAAGGGCACTTAACGCACCGCCGCAAGCGGCTACGAGGAAGAGCGCGACCTCCAGGGGTTTGGTCTCGTACGTCATCGGTTGCCGCGCCAGGATGACGCTGAGGAGGAACGCAACAAAGTTAATTGAAATCACGTAGGCGTGGATGAAGGGGTACCCAACAGCAAGCCGTAGGCCATACATGCCACTCAACACGAGAAGCGGAGCAGCCACCAGCCAGAGCCACTCTCCAGGACGGAAGAGCTTGCGCCTGGCCAAGCGGATGTTAACCGCAACCACACCGTTGGCGGTCTGAACCACGTCGAACAGCACGTTACGGCCAACAAGGGAACCGATGTCCTGTGGCATATTCGTGACGTCATCCTCCGCGAATAGCACCGCCTGTGGGGTATCCTGTATGCGTATGACGCCGGTCTGCCTGGTCTGATCGTGCGTGATTACTTGACCTATGAGGGACATGGTGACGAAGGCTCTCGTGTAATCGGTATGAGGCTGCGGGTATACTACCCGCTGATGACCGGTTAGCAAGGGGGCAGTCGGTTCCACGCTTGGTAATTTTTCCGCGTCGCAGCCGGTACTTAGTCGGCGCGGTACCCAGCACATTTTCTCTTTTTGAGGGTTGGAAAGAGCTTGTTTCGTGCTTACATTCCTCAGAAGCCCATCTATCCAACCATACAGGAACCAGCGTGAAATTTAGGGACTACTACGAGGTATTGGGAGTCGAACGGGGCGCCTCAGCAGAAGAGGTGCAGAAGGCGTACCGCAAGCTCGCCCGCAAGTATCACCCCGACCTCAATAAGACCAAAGAGGCCGAGGAGCGCTTCAAGGAGATCAACGAGGCGAACGAGGTGCTCTCAGACCCGCAGAAGCGGCAACGTTACGACGCGCTCGGCGCCAACTGGAAGCAGGGGCAGGACTTTCAGCCCCCTCCGGAGTGGGACCGAGATGGCGGCTCGTTTCAGTGGCGTTTTGACGGCGGGAACGTCGGCGGGATGGAGGGCTTTAGCGACTTCTTCTCGGCTATCTTCGGTGCTGGCGGCGGAGCTTCGCCGTTCGGCGCCGAAGCTGGGCTCGGTGGCGGTTACGCCGGCGCTCGCGGGGCGCGTGGTTCGCGACGGCGGGCGGCGCCTCCTCAGGAAGCCCAGATTGAGGTTTCGGTCGAGGATGCGTTCAACGGAGCCTCGCGCACCATCCAGCTTCAGGAAGCCACCGGAAAGACGAGGACGATCAATCTGAAGATCCCGGCCGGCACCACGGACGGGAGCACTATGCGGCTTCCCGGCAAAGACGGCGAGGGTGACCTCTTCCTGAAGGTGAAGCTCCAGGCCCATCAGCGCTATTCGGTATCAGGTAGCGACCTGACCGTGCGGTTGCCGATAGCTCCCTGGGAGGCGGCATTGGGCTCAAAGGCAGACCTTGTTTTGCCTGATGGAACGATAAAGCTCTCTATCCCCGCGGGTTCACAGAGTGGCGGCAAGCTGCGGCTGCGAGGACGCGGTTTTCCCCTCAAGCAGGGAGGAAAAGGTGACGTCCTTGTTGAGCTGAAGATCGTTGTGCCGACGAAGCTCTCGGAGGAAGAGAGGTCGCTCTTTGAGCAGCTCGCTAAGACCTCCGGCTTCAATCCGCGCGGCAACGCGTAGAAATGGCTCGCATTGTCGCGAGCCTAATGGTTACTTCACTCTGAAGGGATTTGTACTAGAGGGAACTGCATAATGGACCTGCAACGATTCACCCAGAAATCACAAGAGGCGCTCCAAGACGCCCAAGCGCGCGCCGTGCGGCGCGGCAACACCGAGGTCGATGTTGAGCACTTGGTCTCTGCGCTGACGCAGCAAGAGGGCGGCCTCATCCCGCGGCTCTTCGAGAAGATGGAGGTTCCGCTCCAGCCGTTTGTTGACGAGATAGAGCGCGAGCTCGACCGGCGTCCAAGCGTCTCAGGCCCAGGTCTTGAGCCGGGGAAGGTGTTCCTCACAAATCGCCTCGGCCAGGTATTCGTCAAGGCTGAGGAGGAGGCGAAGCGGCTCAAGGACGAGTACGTGTCAGTGGAGCACCTGCTCCTGGCGGCACTCAGCGCTGATCCGAAGAGCCCCTTTGCCAAGCTCTGTTCGCAGTTCGGCCTCACTCGCGACAAGCTCTTTGCGGCGCTCAACGTTGTGCGCGGCAACCAGCGCGTTCAGAGCGCGAATCCAGAGGCTACCTACGAGGCTCTCGACCGCTACGGACGCGACCTCGTTCAAGAGGCGCAGAAGGGAAAGCTCGACCCAGTAATCGGCCGTGACGGCGAGATCCGGCGAGTCATCCGCATCCTTTCGCGAAAGACGAAGAACAATCCGGTTCTGATCGGAGAGCCAGGTGTGGGCAAGACCGCCATCGTCGAGGGGCTTGCACAGCGCATTGTGCGTGGCGATGTTCCGGAAGGCCTGCGGGACAAGACGATCTTCTCGCTCGATATGGGCTCTCTGATCGCGGGCGCCAAGTATCGCGGCGAATTCGAGGAGCGGCTCAAGGCCGTGCTGCAAGAGGTTAAGAAGTCCGACGGTCGGATCATCCTCTTCGTTGACGAGCTGCACACTATCGTTGGCGCCGGAAAGAGCGAGGGCGCTATGGACGCCGGAAACATGCTCAAGCCGATGCTCGCGCGCGGTGAGCTGCACTGCATCGGTGCAACAACGGTCGACGAGTACCGCAAGTACCTTGAGAAGGATGCGGCTCTTGAGCGCCGATTCCAGCCGGTCATCGTTGATCAGCCGACGGTCGAGGACTCGATCTCAATTCTGCGCGGCATCAAGGAGCGCTTCGAGGTTCACCACGGAGTGCGGATTCAGGACAACGCCTTGGTAGCTGCAGCGACCCTTTCAAATCGCTACATCTCGGACCGCTTCCTGCCAGATAAGGCGATCGACCTAGTAGATGAGGCGTGCGCCACGATCCGCACAGAGATCGACTCAATGCCGGCGGAGCTCGACGAGATCACTCGGCGCATCATGCAGCTCGAGATCGAAGAGGCGGCCCTCAAGAAGGAGACCGACCGCGGCAGCCAGGAACGCCTCAAGGCGCTGACCGACGAGCTGGCGGAGGCGCGCCTGCAAGCAGACGCGATGCGCTCGCAGTGGCAGAAGGAGAAGGGGGCTATCCACAAGCTCCAAGAGATTCGAGAGCAGATCGAGCACATTCGCCGCGATATCGAGCGCGCTGAGCGGCAGTACGACCTCAACAAGGCGGCTGAGCTAAAGCACGGGAAGCTTCCGCAGCTTGAAAAGCAGCTCCACGAAGAGGAAGCCCGCATGTCGAAAGATGCCTCAACCCGTCTCCTGCGGGAGGAGGTGACCGAGGGCGAGATCGCGGAGATAGTTGCGCGCTGGACCGGTATTCCAGTGACACGGCTGGTCGAGGGCGAGAAGGCGAAGCTGCTCAAGCTAGACGAGATTCTGCACGAGCGAGTGATCGGGCAAGATGAGGCGGTTCGGCTCGTTACGGATGCGGTTATCCGTGCGCGCGCTGGCATCAAGGACCCGAAGCGGCCAATCGGCTCGTTTATCTTCCTTGGGCCCACCGGCGTCGGCAAAACCGAGCTTGCCAAGACCCTGGCGGAGACGCTCTTCGACACCGAGCAGAATATGGTGCGGATCGACATGAGCGAGTACATGGAGAAGTTCTCGGTGTCTCGGCTGATCGGCGCGCCTCCTGGCTACGTGGGGTACGAAGAGGGCGGACAGCTCACCGAAGCTGTGCGCCGCAAGCCGTACTGTGTGATTCTGTTCGACGAGATCGAGAAAGCGCACCAGGACGTGTTTAACGTGCTGCTACAGATCCTCGATGACGGCCGTGTGACCGACTCGCAGGGACGCACAGTCGACTTCAAGAACACGGTCATTATCATGACCTCGAATATCGGGTCTCAGTACCTGCTTGAGGGGATCTCGTCTAAGGGTGAGATCACGGAGAGTGCGCGTAACCTCGTGATGCGGGACCTGCGCGGGCACTTCAGGCCGGAGTTCTTGAACCGTGTCGACGAGATTGTGCTCTTTAAGCCTCTGGCTCTCGAAGAGACCACGAAGATCGTGGACCTGCTTCTGGCTGATGTGAGGGATCGCCTTGCTGACCGGGGCATATCGCTCGATGTGACGACTGAAGCTAAGGAGCTGATAGCGAAGTCAGGGTACGACCCGGTGTACGGTGCGCGGCCCCTCAAGCGCTTCATTCAGCGCGAGCTTGAGACCAAGATCGGCCGGGCGATTATCGCCGATGAGCTGCACCACGGCTCGACGGTGAGCGTCTCCGTGAAGGACGGCGAGCTTGTCGTCTCTGGTGGCGAGAAGTCGGCGCAGGAGGTGGCGTAGCTCTCTAATCCTTATCTTCATCCTGCACCGGCTCCTGCTCATAATCTGCACGTTCCCGCCGATTTCCTGCGGTGTCCGCCTTCGACGCCCAGGATGAGGACGAGGAATCCAGTGCAAGTGCAGGAGAATGAGAAGCACGAAGACAATGAGAGGGATACGAGCCGATGGCTGTTGATCCCCTTTTTCGTCGCGCGATGATTAATGAGGCAGGGACTCGACCGTTTTTTTGAGCTCTAGAATCTGGCCGGCGGAGTAGCCGATATTCGAGCTCCACACGATTCGCCCGTCCTTCGACAGCAATACTGCGTACGCGCTCTGGGGCCGCTCGTTTCCGAGCGCTGCGATGATCTTCGGAGCATCCTCGTAGACGGTCACAACCGATGCCCAGTCCGATTCAGGGATCCCGCTTCTCATGCCACTGTTGATAAATCCCTGAACCATCTGCGGCATCATCCCGGCGATGGTTGGCACCTCAACGATCTGAACCGGGATGTCTGCCTGTAGGGCGCCGAGGATCCAGCGGTCGATATCGAATTGCGACTTCTGCAGGTAGCCGACCAGCATGAGAGTCGGCTTTCCCAAGTACTGATCGGGGAGAACAACCTCCTGCTTGGTCAGGCTCTCGCCGCGCACCCGCGGGAACGGCGCGTCCTTAAGCGAAGCGGGAGCAGGAACTGTGCTGCTGCACCCTGACACAAAGACAGCCATAGCCAAGAGCGCCGAAAAAATCGTGGAATTCCTCATGCTGCTGCCTCTACCTGTACGTCTGCAAAGTTGTCCATAATCCGCCCTTTTGTGAGGCACGCGAGGCGATCAAGGAACTGCTCCTTGGTGAGGGTTACCTGCTCCTTAACGCAGTAGCGGCGCAACGTAACGCTGCCAGTCTCGGCCTCCTTGTTGCCGACGATCAGGATGTTAGGAATCTTTCTCGTTACGGCATTTCTGATCTTTTTGTTGAAGGAGTCAGTGGAGTCGTCGACCTCAGAGCGGTACCCCTTGGCGTTCATCTCGGCACTGAACGCGTTAGCGTACCCGTTGCACCCTTCATTGACCGGCACAACGACCGACTGCACTGGTGCGAGCCAGGTAGGGAAGGCCCCGCCGTAGTGCTCGATCAGGATCGCGAAGAATCGCTCCATCGAGCCGCACAGCGCGCGGTGGATCATGTACGGACGCTTCTTTGCCCCGTCTGCATCGGTAAACGTGAGGTCGAACCGCTCTGGCAGGTTGAAGTCAAACTGTATCGTGCTGAGCTGCCACTGGCGGTCGAGCATGTCCTTGACACAGATATCGATCTTCGGGCCGTAGAAGGCGCCGTCGCCTTCGTTGAGGGAGTACGGCAAGCCGCTTCGCTCAAGAGCAGCCTTGAGAGCTGCCTCAGCAGCATCCCACTTCTCCTCGGCCCCGACGCGCTGCGGCGGCCGGGTGCTTAGGTACATGTGGAAGTCCTTGAGGCCGAAATCGCGCAGCAGGCCGACGCTGAAAGAGAGCACTCGGTCGATCTCTTCTGGCATCTGGTCCTCGCGGCAGAAGAGGTGGGCGTCGTCTTGGGTAAAGCCACGCACTCGAGTCAGCCCAGAGAGGGTGCCACTGCGCTCGAAGCGGTATACGGTGCCCCACTCGGCGAAACGCTTCGGCAGATCGCGGTACGACTTGGGGACCGCGTCGAAGATCTTGCAGTGGAACGGGCAATTCATCGGCTTTAGGTAGTACTCCTGTCCCTCTACCTCGATCGGCGAGAACATCCCCTCCTTGTAGAACGAGAGGTGCCCGGAGGTCTCCCAGAGCGTTGAGCGGCCGATGTGTGGCGAATAGACGAAGTCGTAGCCGCCTTCCAGGTGCATGCGCTTGGCGTGCTCCTCGATCAGGTACCGAACGAGGGCGCCCTTCGGGTGCCACAGAATCAGCCCCGAGCCCACGCCGTCGTGGTCGATGCTGAAGAGGTCTAGCTCACGGCCGAGCTTGCGGTGCTCGCGCTCGCGCGCCAGCTCGCGCTTCTCGATGAAGCTCTTGAGCTCATCCTTGTTGCTGAACGCCAGGACGTACAGCCGGGTGAGCTGCTTGTTCTTCTCGTCGCCGCGCCAGTAGGCGCCGGCCAGCGAGTCTATCGCAAAGCAGTCCGGCGGAATTGCGCCAGTGTGCTCAAGGTGCGGACCGGCGCACATGTCTTCGAACGGGCCATTCGTGTAGAAACCGATCTCTTTTTCGCCGCGCTCGATAAGCTCAAGGCAGTACTCCACCTTGTAGCCCTCGCCGCGTCCCTTCAGGTGCTCAACTGCTTCGGCTGCTGAGCGCTTCGAAGCGACAAATGGCTGTCGTTGGCCGATGATCTTTCGCATCGACTTCTCGATCTCCTTGAAATCTTCTGGAGTGAGCGGAGTGTCGAGATCGAAATCGTAGTAACACCCCGTGTCGATCGGGGGACCGAAGGCGAGCTTTGCGTTCGGTCGCAGCTTGAGCACCGCTTGGGCGAGCACGTGAGCTAGCGAGTGTCGCAGCGCGTAGAGGGGGTCGTTGTTGGCTTCCATACGAAACAATCCAAATATCGAGACCGGGGGTGACTGTATCGTAGGGGAATAACTCTTTCAATATAAGGTATTTAAGGGACAACCGTCCACACACATTCAAAAACAGCCGAGAAACCTCATGTTTTCGGCCCAATTCAGCGACTCCCCTTTGTGACTAGGGAAGAAACGGGGGAGTAGTCTTATGTCCGACACGGAGCTAGGGGCGAAGCAACATTCGGGGGAAAAGCAGCCGGCAGCCGCCGCGCCGAAAAGCGCGGGGCATCTAGTGTTCATTTGCCTGTGCCTGGTGGCGCTCCTGGCGGGCGCTGGAGTCCCGATGCTCCTCACGGGTGACGCCGGAGAATGCTACATCGAGGAATTGTTCGGTATGGCGGATCCTTCGGGGGCCGTTGAGGGCTGATTTTTTGCAGGTTTGACGCGAAACCGCCCAGAGTCCGACAGCATTTAGGACCCTGTCGAGGACAAATACCTCCTTGAGTGTGGGGTAGTTAAGGCTTGCTGACCCAGGCACTGAAAAAGAGATAAAAAGCCTCATGTTTTCTACTGAATTCACCGATTCCCCTTTCAGAAGGGAAGAAACGGTGGAGTAGCCTTATGTCCGACGCGAAGGAGAAGGAAAAACACGAAGAGGGCGCAGAGCAGCCTGCGGCAGCCAAGCCGAAGGGCAAGAAGAAGCTGATGTTTATCGGCTTGGGCGTGGTGGCACTTCTGGCAGGCGCCGGAGTTCCAATGTTCCTAATGGGCGGCGGCGAGGAGGCCGTCGAAGAGGTGCCGGTCGAAAGCGAAGAGCCCACAGAAGAGGCGAAGCGGATGGAGACACTCGACCTTGGGGTGTTCATCGTGAACCTCTCGGAGACATCTTCGTTCCTCAAAACACACATCGTCGTTGAGTACGACGCGTCCTCGCTCGATCGCCAGGTCATGTCGATCGAAGGACACGCAGGTGCTGGTGGGGGAGCTGCTGGGGGCTCAGGCCACGGTGGGGGAGCAGCCGGTGGAGGCGGGGAAGGCGAGGCGGTCGGCGGAGGCACCCCTCACTACCTAGCCAAGAAGGAAACTATATTCCGTCATGTGGTCATAAGAATTCTATCCTCCAAGCGGGTGGAAGATGTGCTAACACCAGACGGCAAGGACTGGCTGAGCGAAGAGCTGGTTGAGGGGCTGAACTCGGCAATCGGCCTAGAGCAGCCAGTCGTCTCGCAGATCTTCTACACAGAGTTTATTATCCAATAGAGGAACGCCGATGCGCCTCGTAGGCTACCTGTTAGGGAGTCTAGTGCTGGCGATAAACGGCGGGAGTCTGTCCGAGCGGGAGCAGTGCCCGGTAGAGGTTTCGTACCTCTACTACGATGTCAGTGGGGCAACATTCGCCGAAGTACGCCAGTCAGTTAAGTCGAACGGACCAGTCGACCGGCGCGGCAAACGGCGCTACGCCCAAACCGACTGGACCGTTGAATGGCAGTGGGAGCGGGACCTAGATGGAGTGATTCGTCCGGGCTCGGTCAAGGTGCTGTGTAGAGCTAATGTAACTCTGCCCCGCCTCGTGGCAGGGGCAAGGCTCTCGCCACGTGACGCTGAGCGCTGGAGTGCCTACGAGCAGCTCTTGGTGAGACATGAACTAAACCACGTGCGCCACGTGGAGGTCGTAGCGCCAGGGATCTCCCGAGGAATTCGGCAGCATCACGAACGCCACGGCAAGGTTTCCGCAAAAACTGCGCAGAAGGTCGCAAAGTCTGTCTTGCAGCAGATCCGCGAACTCGATCGCTCGTACGACTTTTATACCGTGCACGGCGCGACTGAGGGCATTTAGCTACTTTGAAGCTCCCAAAATTAAGCGAGCATTTTTTCAAAGCGGGAACGGGAACCGCCCCGCATGCGGTAGAGACTTGTGCTAATCGCGGCGGAGCCGCTCTGTAGAAAACGTCTGCCGTGTCAATTCAAGTCGTAGCTGGTTCATTTCATTCCTCGACCTGATCCTAATCCTCCCCTTGCTCCTGCACCTGCACCGGCTCCTGCTCATAATCAAGGAATACCGTCAGGTTGCCCAGAATAAGTCCGGAACAAAGGGCGGAGGAAGACGAGAAATCTGGTGCAAGTGCAGGAGAAAGAGGAGGACTAGGGCAACGATGAGGAGGAGAATAGCCGGTTAGTAACTCATTCGGGACACAACACCTTCTCTAGAGAGCACGGCGGAGCCGCAGCCGTTCCCGGCTGGAAGGTCTCTTACTGCGACACTGAGTCACCAGGAGGAGCCGCTGCAACGAGGCATCACCCCGCTACCAACACCCCCCGCAGTTCCGCATACGAGTTCGCAAGCGCCTCTTTTCGCCCCGGCGCTTCAAGCGCTGCCCTAAGTTGTTCAGGCAGCTCTGGATCAATTCCGATAGCGCGCCGCACGACATCTGCAAATTTCGCAGGGTGTGCGGTGCCTAGCACGAGCCCTGGCGCTTCGCTCTGGCTGGCGTGGCGGAAGCGCTCAAGGGCGTGAACTCCAACGGCGGTGTGCGGGTCCAGGATGTAGCCGCTCTGCTCATACGTTGATCGGATCGCCTGAAGGGTATCTGCTTCGCTCACACTGAAGCTTGAGACATCAGAGCGAACGCGATCAACCGAGCCTCCGAAGAGTGATGAAATGCGGGCGAAGTTGCTGGGATTCCCGACATCCATTGCGTTGGAGAGCGTCTCAATTGATGGCTGGGGATGAAAAGCTCCGCTCTGGAGGTAGTGTGCAAAGACCGAGTTTGCGTTCAGGGCAGCGATAAAGTGCCCGAGTGGGGCTCCAACCATCTGCGCCAGGAGCCCGCCCGTTATGTTGCCTAAATTGCCGCTCGGGACCGAGACTATCGGGCGACCCTCGCCCTGAAAATGAAGCGCCGCATGCATGTAGTAAAACATCTGCGGCAGGAGGCGCGCGATATTGATAGAGTTGGCTGAAGTTAGGGTGGTGGATTCAGTCAGGGAGCGATCTGCCAGGGCCTGCTTAACGAGCCGTTGGCAATCATCGAAGGAGCCGTCAACCTCGTACGCCGAGACGTTCCCGCCAAGAGTGGTCATCTGCTTCTCTTGTACCAGGCTCACCTTGCCGCGTGGAAAGAGCACGCACACCCGAATCGGAGCGAAGGCATCTGGATCAAAGAAGGCGTTCGCAACTGCGCTGCCGGTATCCCCGGATGTCGCTACGAGCACCGTTAGGCGCCGAGAGTCCGAGCGCCAGAAGAGCTTAAAGAGCCGAGCCATGAAGCGCGCTCCGAAGTCCTTAAAAGCGCAGGTTGGGCCGTGGAAGAGCTCAAGCACCGAAGTCGTTTTCGATATCGGCCTAGTAGGAACGGGGAAGGTAAAGGCTTCCTGGCAAAGCTGCTTTAGCTGCTCGCCATCGACCTCGGTGCCGAGAAAAGCCCGAGCAATCTCGTAGCAAAGCAGCGGGAAGGGGAGCAGCCGAAGCCGTGCCAGCTCGGCTTGGTCCAGACGTGGCAATGAGAGCGGAACGTAGAGGCCCCCATCAGGCGCGAGCCCCGACAGCACCGCTTCGCGCCAACTAACTCTCGCTTCAGGATTGGAGGTGCTTGTGAGCAGCATCGCTTACCCCTCAGCTAGGACGGCTGCGCCGTTAGGGTTAACGCGCGATACGTGCACTACGCTCTCTAGCGAGAGGCGAGCAAACTCCTGCTGCATCGCGGTGCCCACTGCTTTTGCTGTCTCAAACGATGAGCTGAGGGCAAAGATCGAAGGTCCAGAGCCAGAGATTGAGCAGCCCACGGCCCCGGCGGCGAGGGCGGCGGCCTTGACCTCAAAGAAGCCAGGGATGAGCTGCGCCCGTTCGGGCTCGATTATCTTGTCTTCGAGCGCTCGTCCCATCAGCGCCACGTCGCCCTGAAAAATTCCGGCTACCAGGGCTGCCACATTGCCCCACTGCGCCACGGCAGCTTCGAGAGAGACTGACCGTTTCAGCACACGGCGCGCATCGTGAGTCTTAAGCTCAAGACAGGGGGATGCGACAGAGACCCAAGCCCCGGTTGGAGCGGGCAGCTCTACGACGTCCAGGGGCTCGTAGCTGCGGATAAGAACGAATCCGCCAAGGAGCGAGGGGGCTACGTTGTCTGCGTGCGCAGCGCCACACGCAATACGCTCTCCCTCCATGGCACAGGGCAGAAGGTCCCTACGAGAAAGGGGGCGACCGAGCAGCTCGTTGGCAGCCACAACTGCTGCGACAGTGCTGGCGGAGCTTGAGCCGAGACCGCTCCCAATAGGGAGACCTTTTTCGATTTTAAGCTCAATCCCTTGACTGGGCACGGAGTATCCTGTGTCTGCGAGGCGCTTGAGAAGCGCTGAAACTGAGACTCCAGCGGTGTTTCGCTCGGCGTCTCGCGGGAGCTGCCCCTGGTCGCCTGAGACGTCAGTGATTCGAACTCCGGGGGCCCCCGCTAGGCAAGCCTCTACCGTGTCCCCCGGGGAATCAAGCGCGAAGCCTAGCACATCGAAGGCGGAGCCGACGTTGGCAACGGTAGCTGGCGCAAAGACTCGCACGCTCTTCATGCAGTCCTCACCTGGCCACCCGAATGATATCCGAGAAGACCCCTGCTGCGGTCACCTCTGCGCCAGCGCCCGGGCCTTTAACCACGAGCGGCTGCTTGCAGTAGCGCCGGGTAGAGAAGGCAACGAGGTTGTCTGCTCCACGCAAGGCACAGAAAGGATGGTCGAGAGAGACGGAGCGCATCCCGATCTCAGCCGAGCCATTCTCGCAGTCGATGAACGCGCCGAAGTAGATCCGCTTCCGCTCGTTCTCGGCTTCCTCAAGGAGCTGCTCGAAGTGGTGGTCGAGGGAGTGGAGGTTGTCCATGAACTCCCCGAGCGACCACGCGCTGGCTTCGGCCGGCAGCATCGGAGTTACCTTAATTTGGTCGAACTCAAGAGCCACGCCCGCCTCGCGGGCGAGGATCAGAACCTTCCGCGCGACGTCCATTCCCGAGAGATCCTCGCGTGGGTCAGGCTCGGTGAAGCCCTGTTCCTTGGCCTCCTTCACCGCGGCGCTAAACGGCACTCCGTTCGCCATAGAATTACATATGAAGCTCAACGTGCCAGAGAGCACGGCCTCAATCGAGCGCACGGTGTCGCCGCTGCGGACCAGGTCTGCAAGGGTGCTCAAGACCGGGAGGGCAGCTCCAACGCAGGTCTCGTGCAGGAAGGGGACGCGGCGAGCCTGTGCCGATTCGCGCAGCTCGGCGTAGAGCGCCATGGGCCCCGAGATGCCGCGCTTATTGGGAGTGACCACCGCGATGCGCCGCTCAAAGAGGCTCGGGTAGAGCTTCGGAAGGTCGTCGCTCGCCGTGCAGTCAACGAACACTGAGTTCGGCAAGTTTGCGGAGATCGCGTGGTCGAGAAACTCCTTCGGGTCGTAGCGCAGGTGCGCGTCGAGCAGGTCAGTAGAGATCTGGAGCGGCTGTAGCGGATCCGCGGAGAGCGCCATCTTGCGGCTGTTGGCGAGGCCCCGGAGCTGAAGGTCGATGCCGAGCGTCTTCTGGAGTGTGTCGCGCTGCGCAGAGAGCTGCTGCAGCAGCGTTGAGCCGATCAGGCCGACACCGACGATCCACAGGTTGATGGTTTTTGAGTTGCCGAGGAAGAACTCATCGTGCAGAGCGTTTAGGGCCTTCGACTCGTCTTTGCCAGAGATAACGGCTGAGATGTTTAGCTCAGAGGACCCTTGCGCAATCGCTACGACGTTCACGCCGTTTGAGCCGAGCGCCGTAAAGACCCTCCCGCTCATGCCCGGGGAGTGACGCATGTTCTCGCCTACAACGCTCACGATGGCGAGACCATCTTCGACCTGCAGCGGCTCTATTAGTCCGGAGCGGATCTCAAGCCCGAACTCCTCTTCGACTGCGCGAGAGGCACCATCGATTGAGCTCGGCTCTATCGCGCAGCAGATTGAGTGCTCTGAGGAGGCCTGCGTGATGAGAATCACGTTGATGCGGTGAGCGGCGAGGGCGCGAAAGAAGCGCATCGCGGTGCCGGCTACTCCGACCATGCCGCTGCCCTCGAGCCGCACGAGAGCCAGCTTGTTAATTGAGGAGATGCCGGTAATTGGGTGGGAGTGTCGCTCGGCAGAGCCAACGATACGTGTGCCTGGGCTGTCCGGCTTAAAGGTGTTTTTGATCACGAGTGGAATCTGGGCATCAACAGCCGGCTGAATCGTGGGAGGGTAGATGACTTTTGCGCCGAAGTGGCACAGCTCCATCGCCTCTTCAAAGGTTACCTGCGGTATCGGGAATGCCTTTGGCACTTTGCGCGGATCAGCAGTGAGCATTCCGTCGACGTCGGTCCAGATCTCGATCTCCGTGACACCTAGGGCTGCGCCCAGCAGAGCGGCCGTGAGGTCAGAGCCGCCACGGCCCAAGGTGGTAGTGTAGTTTGAGCCACGAGAGGCGCCGATAAAGCCCGTTACGACTTGCAGCGTGGGGTGCGATGCGAAGTGCTCGCGCACCTTCGGGTCAGAGGCGCTGCGGTCAGGCCGGGCGTTTCCGAACTCCTCACTCGTCACGACTACATCACGAGCATCGAGCAGCTCTGCCTTGTGGCCACGAGCGACAAAAGCCTCAGAGACTATAAACGCGCACAGGCGCTCCCCGAAGCTCATGATGTGGTCGAGCGTGCGGGGGCTACATTCGCCGATGAGGCCAACGCCCTGCAGGAGATCCGAGAGCTCGTTAAGCATCACCTTAACGGATGCGAGGGACGAGCTGCGCTGCGTAGCCGGAAGCAGCTCCTGGAGCGCGTCCAGGTGGCGGCGCTCAAGGGATTTGAGCCCGTCTGCGAGCGAGCTGTCACGAGCCGCCGCCTTTGCCGCGAGCTGTATGAGAGAGTCCGTCACCCCTTGGAAAGCGGAGACGACGACAGCCCGAACCTCTCCCGGTAGGTAGCGCGAGCTGTCAGTGACGATCTCGATAATTGAAACGATGCGTGCCGGGGTGCCAACCGAGGAGCCCCCGAATTTGAGCATTTTGCTGCGTTGCATGAGAAACCTTCCCTTCGAAGGTTACGATGAGAGGGGGGGCGTGAACGTAGCGGAAGGTGCACCCTAAGGGCTCGAAACGAAACCCAAAACAGTGTGCAAAATGGGATGAGAGGAGAGGAAATCGGGGTAAAAGGATTTGAACCTTCGACCTCACGGTCCCGAACCGTGCGCTCTAGCCGGACTGAGCTATACCCCGCTAAGTTATCGAAAACATAGTGCCAACTGCCATAGGTTGCAAGAGTTTCGCCCTCTTTTTCCTGCAGCAGTTCCAGGTATATGACCGATTAGGGGTTTTTGTCGCGATCGTTATGCAACGGTTCAAATCTGACCGGGAATAACAGGAAAGGACCGGTTGAATCACCCGAGGGGGCGCTAAACACCTCGGTGTAGCAAGTTTTTTCATGCCCTTAGGGTTATGGCAGACACGAAGATAGAGCAGCGATTGCAGGAGCACGCGGCGAAGCAGGATGACCTCCTGTGGACCTCGAAGCTTGCGGCTGGCCAGACGCAGGCGCTGGCTGGGCGGCTGATGCCGACCCTTAAGTCGCGCATCGCCGGAATTCTCGACGAGCGATTCGAACGCTTTTTTAAATCCGTCGAAGAGCAGGCGGCGGGCGCAAAGGAGGGAAGTACCTTCAAGGGGCTCGGAACTGAGACTTCCTCTAAGGAGACTCGCGCGCAGCAGTCGCAAGCCTCCAAGACTCAAGACGCCGTAACACTCGTACGTGGGGCCTTCGATGCCGCGCTGAGCGAGGCGCCGCGCTTCTCGCCGCAGGCCGCCGGAGCTGAGTCCCGAGACAATCGAGAGCGTCCGCCCACGCAGCAGCAGGTCTCAAGGAAACAGGCGCACGCGCAGCAGCTAGCCAGGATCGCGCAGTCGGCGCAGCAGTCATGGGTTATTTTCGCTGCACAGTTGATCGGCGCGAATCTGAAGCGCCTAGGGCTCGAACCTTCAGAGCTAGACGACATTCGGCTTTTCCTTATCCGTCAAGGTGCGGCGTCGTACAACGAGCTAAAGAAGCTTACGCGACTCCCAGATTCACTCGACCCTGCGGCGGAGCTCAAGGCTCTTGAAGACATTAAGACCTTGATGCTTGCGTACGTAGTGCAGGCAACGCAGGAGCAGATCCTGAGCGATTTGGAGCTAAACGACGAGAAGGAGCCGATCGGCTTTGCAAAGCCGATTGTGAACCGGTTCTCAGACATTCCGGAGAAAGAGGTCGATCCGAGCAAGCTGCTTGAGCTTGGATTGGCGCTGTAAGAGGAGAGAGCAATGTTTGCGGTGATCGGCAGGTACGACGAAGTTTTTAAGATAGAGATGGACGGCTGGAGCTTTGGCATCTCGAACTATCCCGGTGAGGTTTCGCCGTCGATAGTGCACCGTATCGTGCGCGAGCTTGCGTCGTCATTTCAGGCGGCGATTGAGCACAATGTCGTGATCGATATCCTGGGCCTCGCCCAGAAGTTCTCGGAGTCAGCCAAGTCGCTGGTGCACCCAGAAGAGATCGCCCTCGCTATGGTGGCTCAGCTCCCGAATCCAGCGATCCTGACAGAGGAGCAGCGCTGCGTGCTTGGCCAGATCCTTGACCGAGTTGACCAGGCCCACAGCGGGGCGCTGAACAACTTCTATCGACGCTGGAATCTCGGTGTGCGAGACGCGGCGTAGCTGAGGCAAGCTGGGCAATCGATCCCAACAAATAGGTGGGAGAGAGTCGTAGGGCTTCAACCGTAACGACGAGCATCAAAGCCTCGTCTCCCTCCACCGTGGACTACTCGCGTTCTTTTCGAGGTCGTCCGCGTTTTCGCCTGCAGTTGCCGAGCTCTACCCAGAACAGCTTGTCCCGTCTAGAAGACGCGCCGAGCGCTTTTCTAGAGAGGAGGCCTCGGATAGCCCGCTGCTCTTTTGCGCCTGCTTTCGCAAGCAGGTGTCTCAGCCGAAGTCCTCGGTTTGCAAGCAACACTCGCAGGTTGATGAGTTGCTTGCTCAGCTCCTCCCTCTCCCTGACTCGGTTCCTAATCTGCCGAAGACAGAGGCTAAGCTCCTCTCCGATCAACTCCGCCTCTACAACAGCAGTGCATACTCTTTTGGCCATGGTTGCCCTCAGAGTGCGCGTGAAAAAATTCAAGAACCTGGCGCACATCAGGCTCTCTCGCCATCACGCCGTTGCGTGGCGGAGAGAGAGCCTGAAAAAACCTGAGCCGTACGACTCTTCCCATATGAAGGCCAGCTGGGGATGCTCCCCAGAGCCTAGATTCGGGATCCTTTCACAGCTGGGTACGCTAAGAAAAAAATAGTTCTCAGGGGTGTTGGAAGTAGCTCTTAACGGGCGTTTATTCGCGGAAACAGCAGAAGCAGAGGGAGCTTATGCCCGGCCCTGTGCCGCACTGGCCTGAATGGGCTTGCTTTACGACGAGCGGGGGCTACTCGGAAACAGCTCGCTCTACCGTGAGAGAAAAGGGCGAATACCGAGACCCGAAGCGCCGCTCCAGCTCGATGAGCTTCGAGTGAATCAGCGCAAGCCCGCGGTTGTGCGCAAAGTGCAGCACTCCACCCCTGAAGGGCGGGAATCCGATCCCCATCACGGTTCCGAGATCGATCTGTTTGGTGGCCAGTTCGCGATCACTTCCGGCTACCCCTTCGTCCAGGCACTTCATCGCCTCGTTGACCAGGTGGTACACGAGCCGCTCTGCGATCTCCTCGCGTGAAGCCGCCGTTTCAGGCTTGGCTGGAAGGCCGAGCGCGGATGCGAGCCCCTCCCACGGCTTGCTCTCCTTGCCGACGTAGTCGAAGAAGCCGGCGTTAGACTTTCGCCCTTTGCGCCCGAGCTCCATCAGCTTCTCGGCGAAGTTTGGCACAGCCATGCGATCGCCGTAGCCATCAACCATAATCTTTGACACGTGTGCTGCAACATCGAGCCCGACCTCGTCGAGCAAGCGGATCGGCCCCATCGGCATGCCGAAGGCAATCGCTGCGCCGTCGATCTCCTGAACCGAGTGCCCTTCCTGAAGCAGGTACACTGCCTCGTTGAGGTACGGGATAAGGATGCGGTTTACAAGAAAGCCCGGCACGTCACTCACAACGATCGGAAATTTCCCCATCTCGGTGGCGAGCGCAGCAACCTTGGCTATCGTCTCTTCGCTGGTCTTCTCGCCGCGAATGATCTCGACGAGGGGCATCTTCTCTACGGGATTGAAAAAGTGCATCCCTACGAAGCGCTCCGGGTGCGGGAGCTCCTTCGCCATCTCAGTGACTGAGAGGGAAGAGGTGTTGGAGGCCAGGATGCAGGTGGGTGAGACCTCTTTGGCGAGCCCGGAGAAGATCTTCTTCTTGAGCCCCATATCCTCGAACACAGCCTCAATGACGATTCCTGAACGCGAAACCGTGTCGCTTGAAAACTGCAGCCAGTCGATGCGGTTACTGACCGCTGCGCGCTCGAATGAAGAGAGGTAGCGCAGCTTCGAGAGCTCCTTCGTTACGTGGTCTTTGCCGCGCTTGAGCGAGCTCTCTGAAGTGTCTTTGACGATCACCTGGTGCGAGGAGCGAGCGAGGGCTCCAGCTATGCCAGCGCCCATCGTGCCGGCGCCGACTACCAGGGCGTGCATCTTCTCTATGCCTTTGCGAGCTGACTTGCCGAGAGCCTTGGATGCCTCCGTCAGGAAGAAGATGTGGACGAGGGATTTGCTCTCAGGGGTGACGATCAGGTTCCCAAGCTCTCGAGCCTCGATTCCGAGCGCGTCAACACGACTCCGTCCGAGCCCTGAGACGGTAAGGTCAAGCGCCTTCGGTGGGGCAGGATAGAAGCCTTTGGTTTGGGCCATCATGGCAGAGCGGGCGCGGCTTCGAACAAAGGAGCGCCCGAGCGGATTTGCCGAGAGCAGCCAATCAGCGAAGCGCAGCTTGCGGGGCTTGGGAAGCCGCTGTCCTCGCGCGATCTCCTCGGCGCGCGCAAAGATCTTCTCTGCCGACACAACTTCATCTACTAGCGAGGCTTTGAGCGCCTGCGATGCCTTGAGAGTCCTGCCGGCGAGAATTATGTCGAGAGCCTTCGGAAGCCCCACCACGCGCGGCAGGCG
>CAZZJR010000036.1:1607-26307 GCA_964654585.1 uncultured Bdellovibrionales bacterium | reverse complement strand
CCAACGCACACTCCTACCAACACCCCGACCGACTCTCCTACGGACACCCCGACCGATACACCGACCGACACCCCGACTCACACGCCGACTCACACGCCAACGCACTCACCGACGCACACTCCAACCGACACCCCAACCGATACACCTACGGATACGCCCACCCATACTCCGACCCACACACCGACGAACACGCCCACGCACACTCCTACCGACACACCTACGCACACCCCGACCAACACGCCAACCGACACTCCCACGGATACGCCGACGAACACGCCTACTGTCACGCCGACGCATACACCGACGCACACGCCAACTCATACCCCAACGGATACACCCACTGATACGCCCACGGACACTCCAACAGACACTCCTACCGATACTCCGACTGATACTCCGACTGACACGCCCACTAACACCCCCACGCACACGCCGACGAACACTCCAACTAATACGCCGACACATACACCGACTGACACCCCAACCAACACTCCGACACACACTCCAACTGACACGCCGACAGATACGCCGACTGACACTCCGACGGACACGCCAACGCATACCCCGACGCATACCCCAACCCACACGCCGACTCACACACCAACCGATACTCCTACTGATACCCCGACCGATACGCCAACTCATACGCCGACAGATACGCCGACCCATACTCCGACAGATACTCCGACAGATACCCCGACGCATACTCCCACACACACGCCAACGGACACGCCAACGGATACTCCCACCGACACACCTACAGACACGCCGACAGATACGCCGACAGATACGCCAACGAACACGCCGACCCACACCCCGACGGACACCCCCACTAACACTCCGACAGATACGCCAACGGATACGCCGACCAATACCCCAACGCATTCACCGACGCATACGCCGACCGACACACCGACAGATACACCAACGGATACGCCGACCAACACGCCGACTATCACGCCGACGGCTACGCCGACTGACACACCTACGGACACTCCTACCGATACCCCCACTAGTACCCCGACGTACACCCCAACAGAGACTCCGACAGAGACGCCCACCCACACGCCAACGGATACTCCAACGGAAACGCCAACCGCTACGCCAACCGATACGCCGACCGATACGCCGACGGATACTCCAACTCACACCCCCACGGATACACCGACAACAACTCCGAGCCATACCCCAACGCACACACCGACGTTGACTCCGACAGACACGCCAACGCACACGCCGACGAACACGCCAACTGAGACACCCACTGATACGCCGACCCACACTCCAACAGACACGCCTACCCAGACACCGACCGATACACCGACCGATACTCCAACGGTGACTCCAACAGAGACGCCGACGCACACGCCTACCGATACGCCGACGGTGACCCCCTCACATACGCCGAGCCAGACACCGACAGACACCCCTACTGAGACACCAACTCACACGCCTACAGATACTCCTACGATTACGCCAACACACAGCCCCACACATACGCCAACGAGTTCGCCGACAATCACACCTACGGGCACCCCAACGGACACTCCAACCACTACTCCGACGCATAGTCCCACGCACACGCCTACAGATACTCCAACGGAGACACCGACGCATACGGCCACCAACACGCCGACGACCACACCTACCCACTCGCCGAGCAGCACACCCTCAAGCACCCCAACGCAGACACCCACACATACGCAGACGAACACACCGACCACCACACCGACGGAAACCCCGACACACACGCCGACGAACACGCCCACCATTACGCCGACCAACACTCCGACGAATACGCCGACTCAAACTCCAACAGTAACACCGACGCACACGCCGACGAGCTCTCCAACCGAGACACCGACGCACACGCCGAGCAACACACCAACGCAAACACCAACGATCACCCCGACTGACACTCCAACATCCACGCCAAGCGTGACTCCGACAAACACGCCAACTCACACACCGAGCTTGACCCCGACCCATACGCCGACCAGCAGCCATACGCCGACTGAGACGCCGACGCACACTCCGACGAGCTCGCCCACGCATACGCCGACTCACACTCCAACGCAGAGCCCAACGCATACGCCAACTTCAACGGAAACTCCAACCCATACGCCGACAGGCACACCCACACACACTCCCACCAACACGCCAACTGATACGCCGACACAGTCGCCGACGCACACTCCAACTACTACGCCCTCAGCAAGTCCAACCAGGACTCCAACGGATACGCCTACTGACACGCCGACGCATACACCCACGAGAACGCCGACGAGCTCGCCGACGTTCACACCAACGAGCTCTCCATCTCACACACCGACGGACACTCCAACCGCCACACCGTCGCGTACGCCGACTGATACGCCTACAGACACGCCGACAGCCACTGACACGCCGACTGGAACGCCAACCAATACACCGACATCCACGCGAACACCGACTGATACGCCAACAGCTACACCTACTCGGACACCTTCGAGGACGCCGACCGATACGCCAACGGCTACGCCGACGATTACGCCTACGGAGACTCCAACGAATACCCCGAGTCACACGCCAACACCAAACAACACGCCGACCAACACCCCCACAGCGACAAACACCCCAACCGATACCCCGACGGGCACCAACACGCCCACGGCGACATTCACTCGGACGCCGACACAGACACCTACCGAGACACCGACGGCGAGCCCGACTCAAACACCCTCGGCGTCGCCAACGGCCACACCGACGGGCACTCCAACCCGTACGCCGACAGAGACACCGACGAATACGGAGACGAGCACACCAACAGAAACTCCTACCGACACTCCGACACGGACGCCAACAACGACGCCGACAAGTTCTCCCACAAGCACACCAGTAAACACACCGACCACTACGCCGACCAATACTCCGACGCGGACGCCGGTTGATACCAATACGACAACCCCAACCAGCACGCCAACTACAACGCCGACCATTACACCGACGCATACTCCGACACGAAGCCCGACGACGACACCAACGGAGACGCCGACCAACACCGCAACAGCAACGCCGACGATTACACCTACGCATACTCCGACGCGAAGCCCGACTACGACGCCGACGGAGACGCCAACTCGAACGCCGTCACGAACGCCGACAGATACCCCGACTGCAACGCCGACAAGGACGCCTACTCACACTCCGAGCTCTACACCTACTGCGACCAACACGCCGACCGCTACTGATACGCCTACAGTGACTAACACATCGACGAACACTGCAACGCCAAGTAATACCCCGACGGCGACCAATACTCCGACAGCAACCGATACGCCAACTGTGACGCCGACGCCGTTGACGGTAGAGCTGTTTGGAGTAGTAAGCATAGAGCTTACCCCGGTTTCGGCGGGTCTACCGGTGTTGGTTGGCGACTCGACAGTAGAGACGGATGAAAATGGAGGATTCTCGGCAGTGGTCGACCGCGACACGACTATTTCAATCAGCTCCGGCTTGCCAGCGATAGCGATTACCCCGATCGTTGGGCTCGGCGAGGAGCTCGCAGCAAATCCGCCGCTTGACGTCCCAGGCTACAGGTTAGTCGAGCCAGGTCCGGCGACTCCGTGTAAGGTGCTCTTGGGTGGTGAAGAGTTGGTCGTCTGGCCGTACGTGAACTCAACCGACCAGACCCTCGAAGTACCGCTAAGTCTCAACAACTTTAACAACATGCTTTCGCCGAATGGTGAGGCAGTTCCTGAGACCCTATTCCCACCGGGCTCGAACAGCTTCATGCGTCCGCTAACGCAGTTCGGCAGGGGCTCACAAAGGACCGGTGTATGGAACTTCTTGGGTCGCTCAGTTGATCTGCCAAACCCCGTGCCCGTGTGCGCGGACAGCGGCGACGGGGGCAACTGTGTACCACTGGATGTTGCCACTCTAAACGATCCATTTAATGCGGCGAGGGCTATCGTTACCAATACGATCAACGAGGTCGTTAGGGCAGAGCGGGCCGGTAAATGGCGTTCGAGTGGGCAGGGTAATCCGTTCTCAAAGAAGGGAGCTGCAACTCTGGCGGAGATACGCAAGACGCTCCGTCAAATCCAGCCGACAGGCTCTACAACATACGTTTGTGAAGCTGATGCCCAGGCACCAGCAAGCTGCCGTGAATTTGAGTTCCCGCGCAATTCCTTGCGAAAGTCGATGGCTGGATTCTTCAACCTCAAACCTCCACAGGGTCTGCAGTATCTCTTCGCACCATCTCGAATCAAGCGCTCGTTGAGCAGGTTTGAAAGATCCTTTGAGAGCGCTCCGAGGAAGTATTGGCGCTGCGACTAGTGATGCTAGCCTCAGGCTGTCCTCCGCGCTGAGGCGCGGAATCCGTCAGGGTCGGAGAGTTACGCCCAACGCCCGAAGCAACGACGCTTGCGCTGCAAAAATAAGCAGCAGCACGAACTGAAAAGCTGACTTCCGAGTCTTGTGTCGAAACATGTGGATTCCGAGCAAAACGCCGGGAGACCCGCCGAGGAGAGCCATCACGTAGGTCACCGTCTCTGGTGTACGAAGCGAGGCACTCCTTGCCAAGGACTTGTCGAGTCCCATGAAAAAGATCGACCCACA
Organism: uncultured Bdellovibrionales bacterium; assembly: GCA_964654585.1. Taxonomy (GTDB): domain Bacteria; phylum Bdellovibrionota_C; class UBA2361; order UBA2361; family OMII01; genus OMII01. The sequence continues at coordinate 21,708 of CAZZJR010000036.1, read as the reverse complement.
ATTAATTCCAACCAGCCAAGCGACGATCAGGGTGACATCGAAGTTGATAGCGACCGCAGCGGCCAGAGCGAAAGCAATAAAGATTGCCAAAACACCAAAAATAACGTGGGGGGAGACACGAGAGGAACTGGTTACCGAGATCGACACTAGTCGTGGGCCTTTCGGAGTCTCGGCAACTTTGCCGCGGAGAACGCTGCCGATACCGATATCTCGATGCTGCGGGGGGAGATCCGAGAAGCTAAAAAAAACGTCTCCTTCAGAATCTTCCGAGCGGAGGAACCCGCAGCCTCGTGAGCGATCGAGGGAGGAGACGGTGCCGGAGATGGTGGAGTTGCGGTTGCGGGACATGCAGTTCGGAACCTAGCACGTCGATGGCGTTTGATGCATCAAAAGAGAACCCGGGGGCCCCTGTCCTGTAGAAAACAAGACAGGTACCGAAGCAGCTCGTAGTGTGGCACAGCATTTCTCATCTTCATCCTAAGCCTTCTCTTCTTTCTGCTTTTGCACAGACTCCTGATCAATATCAAAAGATCTCCGTGGATTGCCCACGATAGTGTATCGGACCACCCGGATATGGACGAGGAGCCTAGTGCCAGCGCAGGAGAATGAGGGGAGGTAGACAAAGAGAAGGATGCAGAGAGGAGCCGCTGGCTCTTAATTTCCTCGGGACGGAACACGTCTCCTACATGGATGCTTGCGCTCCATTTCGGTGCCATCGAGTTCGATTCTCAGGGCGCTCTGCAGGCTACCCGGTGAGTATCGGTTCGCCTCCAATTGCTGTATATCGAGCCCATGGTACTGGCGGATTGCTCTCACCACGTAAAAGGGCATGGATTGAGAAGCTCGCCCTTGGTAACATGCTGAAGCTATTGCGTAAAATAGCCATCTTGATGGCCTCCGCAGAGATTCTCGGCACACTCTGTGTGGGGCGCTTTCACGTGGCTGAACGCGCCTTTGCTGATGACCCTGGGGCGCAACTTGAGCAGGAGGCCTCGCAAGACCAGGGTACTCTGCTGCCGAGCTTAGGACGCGAATGGCTTGCGGAGCAGGGAGTGACTCTTGAGCTGCTCGCTATTAACGACAACTTCGCGAATGTTCGAGGAGGAATTCGTCGTGGCGTAGGCTCCATGGGGAACCTAAACGTCATCTTCACTGTTGATACTGCGAAGGCAGGCTGGTGGGAGAACGGCTCTTTTACACTTTACGGCATCTGGATGTACGGACAGCGGCCGTCTCAGTGGGTTGGTGACTTCCAGTTCACGAGCAGCATAGACGGACCAGTTCCGGAGCTTGAGCCGTACGAAGCGTACTACGAGCACAGCTTCATGGAGGGACGACTGAAGTGGCTAGCTGGCATTCACGATCTTACTCTTGATTTCGCCACGCTCGACTTCGCCTTTAATTACCTCAACAGCTCCTTCACGACTCCCTCGACTATCACGCAGATTCCTTACTCCTTCTATCCGAACACGAGCTGGGGAACGCGCGGCATCTACCGCATAACAGAGGAACTGTATGGGATGCTCGGCTTCTACGACGGACAGCCTGCTACAAGTGACAACCTGAAGAGTGTAGACTTAGGCATCACGGCAGAGGATGGGATCTACTCCATTGCGGAGTTTGGCTACAAAGGCTCCCTGAGCGGCTACTACACGAAGCTCCTCTTCGGTGCCTGGCACTGCTCCGGAAAATTTACGGACGTGTCTGGCGACCTAAAGCATTCAAACTTTGGCACGTACCTCCTCGGTGAGCGCGAGCTGTGGCACGAAAATGAAATAGGAGACCAAGGCCTAGGGGCCTTCTTTCAGGTTGGCCAAGCGCAGCAGGACCGCAACCTTAATCCGTGGTACTTCGGCTTCGGTGGCCGGTACAAAGGGCTCGTGCCCACGCGAGAGGATGATGTCCTCAGCGTCGGGCTCGCCATGGCATACTTCGGTGACACCGCCCAAACAGCGATCCCAGGCCTGGAACAGAGCGAGCGCACCTTCGAGGTTAACTACCGCGCGCCAGTAAATTCCTGGCTCACTCTCTCGCCTGACGTACAGTTCGTTATCGACCCGTCCGGGAATCCTAACCTAGAGAATGACGTTATCTTGTATGTTCGTAGTGAAGTGAACCTGTAGCACTTTCCGCAGGTCTGCACCGCGACCAGAGGCCGAAAAGGGCTCCGGTCCTGCTCTGTAAGAAGGTGTTGTGTCCCGAATAAGTTGCTGAGCGGCCGTTCACCTCCTCCTCTTTCTCCTGCGCCGATTCATGCTCATATTCCAGATACTGGCACAAATCTGCCGCGGTATTCGTGCGGCATTATCTGGATGAGGAATTCAATGTAAGTGCAGGAGAAGGAACAGGAAGAGAGCGAGCGCTCCTTAAACGAGCGACACAATACGGTCCTTACAGAGCATGTCCGTCTGTCGTTTCTCAGTGCGGGCGCTTGTTGGCCTGAAGCACGGTCTTCCGAATTCGGATCGACTGCGGGGTTACCTCGACTAGCTCGTCGTCGCGAATAAACTCGATCGCTTTCTCAAGCGTCAACGGCATAACGGGCGAGAGGATTACGTTCTCGTCCTTCGCTGCTGCACGGATGTTCGTGAGCTTCTTCTCCCGGCAGATATTAACGTTCAGGTCGTTATCCCGGTTGTGCTCTCCGACCACCATGCCTTCGTACACCGGATCACCGGGCCGCACAAACATCACGCCGCGAGGCTGCAAGTGAAAAATTGCATACGGAATCGCCTCTCCCTGCCTGTCTGCAACGAGCGAGCCTGTCAGGCGCGAGGTGAAGTCGCCTTTGAAAGGCTGGTAGCCCTTCAGGTACGAGTTCATGATACCGGTTCCACGAGTGTCGGTGAGGAACTCGTTCCGGTAGCCGATCAGGCCGCGAGAGGGAATCTCGAACTCAAGGCGCACGCGACCTGAGCCGTGGTTGACCATGTTGACCATCTTGCCGCGTCGGATCGCGAGCTTCTCAGTCAGGATACCGATGAATGTTTCGTCGCAGTCGATCACCATGTGCTCAACAGGCTCACACTTCTCGCCGTTGATCTCCTTGAAGATGATCTGCGGTCGTCCGACGGTGAGCTCGAAACCCTCACGACGCATCGTTTCAATCAGGATAGCCATCTGAAACTCGCCCCGCCCACGCACGAGTACGCTCTCGTCTTCGGTCGAGTTTTCGATGCGTAGGGCTACGTTGAAGAGAGCTTCCTTGTGCAGGCGATCCTTGATCTTCTGCGGCTGAACAAGCTTGCCCTCCTTCCCTGAGAAGGGCGAAGTGTTGGCCATGAACTTCATCGAGATGGTCGGCTCGTCTACCACGATTCGGGGCAGGGCCTGTGGATTCTCGACGGTGCAGATAGTGTCCCCGATCGACACATCTTCAATGCCCGACAGAATGATAATCTCACCTGGCTGCGCCTCGTCGACCTCGTCAAAGGAGATGCCCTGGTACACCTGGAGCTTCGTTACTCTGAGCGCCTCAGGCTTTCCGCCCTCCCCGATGCGAGCGAGCTTTTCGTTCTTCTTGGCGGTGCCGTTGAAAACACGTCCAATTGCAAGTCGACCCAGGTAGTCGGAGTACGAAAGGTTCGAGACGAGCATCTGGAACGGCTTTGTCGGGTCGTACGAGGGACCTGGAATGTGCTTCACGATGGCATCGAAGAGGGGCGCAAGGTTTGTGCCGCGCTCGTCGAGCTTGGTTTGAGCGATACCGTCGCGACCGATTGCGTACAGTAGCGGAAAGTCGAGCTGGTCTTCGGTTGCGTCCAGGTCGATAAAGAGGTCGTACACTTCGTTGAGAACTTCCTGAGGTCGTGCATCGCCACGATCGATCTTGTTGATGACTACGATGATAGCGAGCCGATTCTCAAGGGCCTTGCGGAGCACGAAGCGAGTCTGGGGCAGGGGACCTTCAGATGAATCGACGAGCAATACGACGCCGTCCACCATCCCGAGAGCGCGCTCAACTTCGCCGCCGAAGTCAGCGTGTCCTGGAGTGTCGAGGATATTGATCTTGGTGTCGCCCCACTTAACCGAGCAGTTTTTCGCCGAAATAGTGATTCCGCGCTCACGCTCGAGGTCCATGCTGTCCATAACACGGTCAGCGACTTCCTGGTTAGCGCGGAAGAGACCGCTCTGGCGGAAGAGGTGATCCACGAGGGTAGTTTTGCCGTGGTCTACGTGCGCGATGATCGCGATGTTTCGGATATTGTTGTTGATTACTTTCTCAGTCTGTCCCATGGGTCGGCATGCTAGCCTGCCCAGCGTAATTACTCAACTTTGCGGGCTTTTTGTCCCTGAGGAGCTCTCTAGGCTCAGCTAACCCCCTACGCTGAGGCTACCCCGGCGCTCCTACCTCGTGTATCGAATGGGGCGACCCGACTAATGCGGAAGACAGCAATGCACGAGCCGAAACGGTCCCTACCAGCTTACATCATCTTCGCGATGCTGCTCGGCCTTCTCGCGGGCAGTGTTGCCGAGACTGCCCAGAGGACGCTTGGCATAGAACTACGGACATGGCTCATATCCTTAGGTCCGATCGGTAAGGTGTACATCGAGCTGATAAAGATGATGGCGATTCCGCTCGTGTTCATGAGCATCATCGATGCCGTCATCTCCACATCAATCTCGTGGCGGGCGGCTGGGCGCTGGGCTGTGATCATCTCGTGCAACACAGTGTGCGCGCTCGCCCTGGGCCTAGCTATTTCAAATCTCTTCCAGCCGGGTCGGGGGTTCCCGGTGTCGGGCCTGCAAGAATCAAGCGCAGCAGCTGAGATGGTGGTACAGCCACCATCAGTCGTGAAAGCTCTCGAAGGAGTGGTGCCCAGCAGCATCGTGGAGCCTTTTGCCGACAACAATGTGCTGTCAGTAGTCCTACTCTCTCTCTTGGTCGGAGCAGCCTTGCGGCGCCACCTGCAGCTTCATGGCAAGGGAGCGCATGATGCTCAGCGCCTGACGCAAGGAGTCCTATCCGTCTGGACGATAGCGCTGATGTGGCTGGTGCACGTCGTTCCGTTGGCTGTGTTCTGCGTTACAGCACGCACCGTAGCGGAGCACGGGTTTGCGCCATTCGTGCAACTGGCGCGGTACGTCGCGCTAGGGGTGGCTGGAATGCTGCTTCAGATCTGCCTCGTTTACCCGCTCTGGATCCGATTTGTTGCGAAGCTCTCGTTGAAGCGGTTCTGGGAGGCAGCCAAAAAGCCAATTGTGTGCGCATTCGGCACTAACTCAAGCCTGGCCACAGTGCCTCTCACCCTTAATTCGCTTGATTCGCTCGGGGTATCCAAGAGCTCGTCGCGCCTCGGAACCTGCATTGGCACGAACTTCAATAACGATGGAATCCTGTTGTACGAGGCAATGGCAGTGCTTTTTGTCGCTCAGGCGTATGGCGTCGAACTTTCCCTCGGTCAGCAGGTGATGGCGGCGGTTATGAGCCTCGTAGCCGCGGTCGGAGTGGCCGGAGTTCCTGAGGCAGGGGTTGTTTCTCTTTCGTTAGTGCTTACGGCAGTGGGGTTGCCGCTCGACATTCTCCCACTCCTTCTCACGGTAGACTGGATTGTGGCTCGTATGCGTTCAGTTACGAATGTGCTGAGCGATATGACCGTCTCTGCAGCGATCGATGGGCTCGGGGGCGAGACCGAAGGCCAGTGCTCAAGCAAGACCGAGTGATGTTCTGGACGGCCCGGGTGCCAAGGCGCCTTTTTAGACCGCTTTCGCCAGGGGATTGGCCGGCTCTTCCTGGCCTGCCGCCGCGTAGTAACGGTGCGTGAGCAAGTCAGCCGCATGCTCCGCACCGGCTTTGAGATCTTTGATGATCGGCTCCTGTCGCGCCTTGAGCGCAGCACGGCTGTCCCACGCTTCTGCAAGCTTTAGGCTGAAGCTCTCCTCGGTTAGGGAGGCTAACTCAAGTCCGTAATCCTCGCAGTTCAGAAGACGAAGGTACCCTCGTACCTTTGGGGCATAAATCAAGCCAACAACCGGCGTAACGACTGAGCTTGCGAGAACGATTGAGTGAAAGCGCATTCCCACGAGCAGCCCACAGCGGCGCATCACCGCTTGGATCTCGTGGCTGAGGTACTTCGTATTTGTGATCAGCTTGCCATCGACAAGCCCCGCAAGCTCCTGACAGGTCGCTTCGTCCATCGGGTGTGTGCACACGACTAGCGGCTGGAACTTTTCCCGCACAGCTGCTTGTGCTCTGAGAACTCCGCCAGCGACGAGCTTTAAGAACGACTTCGGATCAGAGAGGCGCTCCTTGCTCGTCAGCCAGGTATCTAGGTAGCTCGTCGCATTGATCGCGAGTACCGGCTGCTCCGGATTCAGACCGATCTCTTTCATGATTTCAACAGCAGTGGCGTCTGACGAGACCGGATTGATAAAGGCAGCATCGCCCGTCAGTTCTACAGGCTGAGTGACCCCGATCTCTTTGGTGAGCTTCTCACTGTCGCGCTCGCGCATCATCACGAGGTCGCAGCCGTTGATCGTCCACTTGGCGAGCAGCCGGCTGATCCAGCTCGGGAAGGGCCCAATGCCGGTGCTGTAGCACACCATCTTGCATCCAAGCAGCCGTGCCAGCGGCACGAGGAACACGAGAGTGATTAGGTAGTTGAACGCAGGATTAAACAGCTTCTTGCCGAAGATGATGCCGTCGCAGATCAGGGCGCAGTCGCTCTTGGCGAGGCAGCGGAGAGTGGGAAGTCCGAGCAGCCGGATGCTGAGCGTCCAAGGCATTACGTTAATCGCCTTGACGTTGTACTTCGTGCCGTAGTGCTCCTTGACCCAACCCGGATTGATGGTCGGAACGAAGAACTCAGCGGTCGGAAGGCGTTTCGAGAGACTCTCCATAATGCTGGACATTATCGCCATGTCTCCGAGGTTTCGGCCGGAGTTGTTGCCCAGAAGAGTGATGCGCGGGTGAGAGCCTTTCATTAGTATTCTCTGTAGGTTGAACGCTCATCTCGGGAGCCCCGTGAGCGCCGTGCTTCGAGTGTAAGTCGCTCCCGCTGAAAAAGCAAAAAGCCGTATCCTGACACCTGGTTGACACTTCACGAGGCGACCTGGTACCAAGCAGTGGATTGCGAGCGCCAGGGAAGAACGGTGAAATTCCGTCGCGGTCCCGCCGCTGTAACCGGAGTCTTTCGTTTCAAGCAACCCACTGCCCTCATCGGGCGGGAAGGGGAAACGAGCAAATGTCTGGGAGCCAGAAGACCTTCTCGCAACGGTAGCAGGAAAGGCCGACGTAGTTGGCTGCCTCACCCAGGCTGAGCCCTCGTGGATTGGGGTTTCAGCCTGCATAAGTCCACATCTTTTGGGAGTCCGTGTGACCACACGAACGCGTTCTTTTGCGCGTAGTGCTGCAGCATTTCTGCTTGCGGCCTGCGCCGTCGTGCGTCCTGCCCTGGGCGAAGAGTCCGCCGAGACTAAAGAAAGTAGCCCGGAGCATGCAAGTTCAGCGATCGGATCGGTCGATCAGATTATCGTTACGGGCACCCGGCTTGAATCCACTCAGCGAACTGATGGCAGCTCGGCCACCGTGCTGACGCAGCAGCAGCTTGAGGACGGGCAGTACCGGAACGCCTCAGACGCCCTGCAGCAGGTTCCCGGTCTCGATGTGGTGCAGAGCGGAGGGCCGGGCGGCAACACCGCAATCTTTATCCGAGGAGCCGACAGCGGACAGACCCTCGTGATGCTCGACGGCATCGAGCTCAACAACCCAGCGTCGACGAACCGGGGCTTCAACATGGCCAACCTAACGCTTGAGAACATCGAGCGGGTGGAGATTATCCGCGGTCCGCAGAGCACAATCTACGGATCTGATGCGATGGGGGGAGTCATCAACCTGATCTCCAAGAAGGCAGAGAAAGGCGTGCACATCAACGCAACCTCCGAAGCAGGCTCATACAGCTCCTTCAATCAGATCGCCAACGTTTCCTACGGCAGCGATCCGATCGACGTCTCAACCGCCATCACGCAGCAGAACCTCGGAAGCGTCTCTGCTGCTAGCCAGCAGTACGGCAATGGAGAGCCAGATCGATACCACAACACCTCTCTCTCAAGCCGAATTCGCGCGCGACCATCTGAGCTCTTCGACTTGTCATCCACCGTGCGGTACAACACGAGCTCCGACGACCTTGACAATTTCGGCGGTGCTGGGGGAGATGACCCGAACCGCACACTCGACTCCGACGAGTTGTTTACTCGCGGAGACCTGACGGGGCACTTTCTGTCGGACTCCCTCACTCCTACCGCGTACGTCACGTACACCCGTCAAACGCTCAACGACACAAACTTCCCCGACGAGATCAGCATCGACACGCTGGATTCGGCATACAACGGGAACGTGCTCACCTACGGCGGGCGCGTGACCTGGGACCCCAGCAAGCTCTTCTCGCTGGTAGGAGGGGGAGAGATCCAGCGTGAGAGGGCGGACTCGTACTACTTTTCAGACGGCGCATACGGCCCCTACGAAGACGAGCTCTACGGGCGCTCGGCGCAAGACGACGCCCTCTACCTTGAGGGCCGTGCCTCATACGACGAAAGCCTGTACGTCGATGCAGGAGTGCGGAACGATCACCACTCGATTTTCGGCAACCACACCACGTTCAAGGTCGCCCCGGCATGGCTTCCGACTTCTACAACGAAGCTGCATGCATCGGTCGGCACAGGCTTTAAGGCACCTTCGCTCGTGCAGCTCTACTCAAGTTATGGCAATCCCGACCTTGATGCAGAAGACAGCGTCGGTTGGGATGTCGGAATCGACCAGGATATCGTCAAGGATCGAGCTTCGGTGTCGCTTACCTTCTTCCGCAACACATTCGACAATTTGATTACGTTCGATCCAGCAACCTACGCCCTGGAGAACATCGAGTCAGCAGAGACTGAAGGAATCGAGGCGGGCACGAACCTCGTGCCGTCGGAGGACCTCTCTGTCAGGGTGGCCTACACCTACACCGACACCAAAAATGACCAAACTGGCGAGTCGCTCCTCCGTCGGCCACGCAACAAGGCGGCGATAACGACCGTGTATACCCCTACGAGCCGGATCCGAACGCAGCTTCAGTGGAGGATGTACAGCAGCCGGGCTGACTACGACTACAACACCTTCCCGCCAGGCCGAGTCGCGCTCGCAGGCTACGGAATAGTCGATATCGCGCTCTCCTACCAGGTCACCTCTGAGCTTGAGATAATCTCCCGCGTCGACAATCTCTTTGACAAGTCGTACGAAGAGGTGTTCGGATTCGGAACGATGGGCACAACTGCGTTCGGTGGCATAAAGCTCTCCCTGTAATTTGGGCTCCCCGAGACGGCAAACCTTTCTCGTATGAAGCGACAGCTAAAACAGAAAATGCTACGGCGCTTGTTGTTTATCGTTTCCGCGCTGCTTGCGGACGTTGTTCTCGGCCAGCCGCCAAACGCAGTTGCTGATACCCCCTGCACCCGCATAATTTCCCTCGCTCCAAGCGTCACCGAAGTAGTGTACGAATTGGGGCTCGGTCCCCAACTCGTTGGCCGCACCCGCTTCTGTCGTTTCCCGGAGAAGGCGAGCGCTGTTCCGGAGGTTGGAGGCTTCTACGACCTCAGTGTCGAAGCAATCGTGAGCCGCAAGCCGACACACATCATTGCGCTACAAGAGAGCGCGGACGTCGCCCAGAACGCTTCACGCTTCGGTGGAGAGGTGCTGGTTGTGGACCATAGGAGCGTGGCCGGAATAAAGAATAGCCTGCGCACGATTGCGGCAAAGTGCGGAGTCGTCGAGCGAGCGAGCCAGAGGCTGAGGGAGTACGCTGACCGAGAGCGAGCTGTAGCATCACGAGTAGGCAGCCAGGCACAGCCTCGAACCCTGGTTGTCGTCGGCAGGGCGCAAGAGGGGAACCACACGTCGGCGCTGTACGTCTCAGGAAGCGACGGTTTCTATACAGAGGTGCTCGCGCTGGCTGGAGCCAAGAACGCAAATGAGAGCCGCACAGTGCCAGTGCCGCTTCTTTCGCCGGAGGGGCTGCTCCAGCTCAAGCCAGAGGCGATCGTAGAAGTAGTCAACGTTGATGATGCTGGATCACCGCGCGATGCGCGAAAGCTTTGGGAGCAGTTCAGGAGCTTGCCAGCAGTGCGTCGGGGTGCTGTGTTCATCGTCGATGAGGACTACGCGAGCATACCGGGACCACGGTACATCTCCCTCGTCGAGAAGCTCGCTGCGCTCCTACACTCCGACCCGCAAGCCAGTCCCGCGGAGGCCAGATCGTGATAAACCAAGAACTGGTTGGGGTTGACCAGGCCTCGCTCTCGCGGCAGGGCTCTCTGCTGCTAAGAGATGTGACACTCTCTCTCCAGCCGAGAGAATGCCTGGCTGTGGTTGGACCCAACGGAGCAGGAAAGAGCACCTTGCTGAAGGTGATTGCTGGTCTCTTGAGGCCATCGGCCGGTTCCGCAAAGCTGCACGGAAAGGAGGCTTCGGGGCTTCTTCCGCTAGAGCGCTCACGCATTGTGGGGCTCGTGCCGCAGCGCCTGGCTCACATTCCGCCCTTCACCGTTCGAGAATTCCTTGAGCTGAGTGGCCTTGAGCGTGGAGAGGAGAGCCTTGCGCTGGTGCGGCACCTTGAGGAGAAGCTTCTGACGCAACTTAGTGGAGGAGAGCTGCAGCGCGCTCTCATCGCAGGAGCTGTAGCACAAGGAGCAACACTGCTCCTCCTCGACGAGCCCACCGCGAGCCTCGATCCAGTCGGCCGCAAGGAGGTCGAAGAGGTGCTGCGGGCCTGCCGCGAGTCGATGCACCTATCGTACATCATCGTGACTCATGACATTTCGCTCGCAGTGCGAGCGGCTGATTCGGTGATGATTATGAAGGAGGGAAGACTCGTGTGGCATGGTGTGCCCGGAGACACTCGACTCGTGAGTGAGCTCTCAGCGGCCTACGGCTGCGGCTTTGTCCAGCTTGGCCATGAGTGCCTAACGTCGCCGATTGTAGTGCCAGTGTAAGGCGTCGATGAAGAGCGCAGAAAAGAGACATCAGACTTGGGGAGAGGCAGTACGCAGATGAGCAGGCGATTTCCGTTAGTGGGAGCAGGGCTGGCTCTTCTCCTGTCCATTGCCGCCGCGACGCTGCTTGGAGCGAAGACGTACAGCCCGAGCGAGCTGTTTGTTGATGTGGAGGCCGGGCAGATTGTTCTCGGTTTGCGGCTACCGCGCGTCCTCTTCGGTGCAGTCCTTGGCGGCGTTTTGGCTGTTATCGGCGCGGCCTACCAGGCTCTTTTCCGAAATCCTCTGGCGAGCCCGTTCTCTCTCGGGGTCTCCTCCGGCGCAGCGCTCGGAGCATCACTGGCGATCTTTCTTGGTGCTGGCTCTCTCGGAGTTGAGTCGAGCTCTGTGGTTACCGCAGGAGGCAGCATCGTCATCATCCTTGCGCTCCATCGCTCTAGGGCAGCTGCATCACAGGAGTCGCTCCTGCTGGTAGGAGTCGTATTCAGCCTCTTCTGCTCAAGTATCCTCACCCTGATTCAGTACCTCAGCGACTACACACAGGTATTCCGGGCCAGCCGCTGGATGCTCGGGGCAGTACCCTCGGTGACGTGGGGAACCGTAGCTGTCGCTTCGGGTCTCGGCCTCGGTACACTGCTGTGGCTGTTAAGGAACCACCATCAGCTAGACCTGATGCTTTTTGGTGATGAGTTCGCGGCCCTCAAGGGGAGCGACCCGTACCGGCTTTCGCGCGCGACCTTCATCGTCACCTCGGTAGCAATCGGCTGGTTCATCGCGCAGTGCGGCGTGATTGGGTTCGTTGGGATCATCGTTCCGGCTGCCGCGCGCCTGATGGTCGGGCTTCATCACCGCCGAGTGATCCCGCTCAGCTTCTTGGCAGGGGCTCTTCTCGTTGTGTGGTGTGATCTCGTTGGACGGCTCGTAACGCCGCCGTTTGAGGTTCCAGCGGGCGTGTTCACGGCGGTAATTGGCGGCCCCGTGTTTGTACTTCTGCTTCTCCGCTCTCGTCGCGAGATGCTGTAGCTGTTTCTGTTGAAAGTTCAAGGTAGCTCACTACCGAGCATCTTCCCGAGGTGATACCGTCACTCAGTAGATGGCTCCGCTGGCGATACTCATTAATCTCTTTCCCACGATGCTGGCTGCAGTGCCGCTACGCCGGCTCTGGTCGGAGAGATCGTTGCTGGGAATCGCGGCAGCCTCGTGGCTTCTTGGTCAGGTGGTGCTGATTCCCTGCACGTACGTGCTCGCCTGCTTCTTGGCAACGCATATTTCGCCGACGCTAACCGCAGCCGGAGAGATCATGCTCTTCCTTGAAGCTGCCACGCTGGTCTTCGTTCTAATCGTTCAGCGGCGACGCCTCACGTGGCGCGCCCCAGCGAGGTCAAGAGCTGCTGTCCTCACAGACCTTACGTTTCTCATCCTGGCCCTCGGCTTTTCGTACGCCCTCTTCTCGCCGCACGTTTACCAAGAGGGCACCGAGCTGTACCGAAGTGGCTTGTACTGGGACTTCACTGCGCACTACCCGATTGTGCAGAACTTCGTCTTTGGGGACAATTTTCCTGCTCAAGACGAAACGGCAGCTGGATTACCGCTCCTGTACCACTTTTACGGAGACCTGCAGGTCGCCCTCGCAGGCGCTCTGGGAACCCCGTTGGCGGAGTCATTTCTGTGGGTCTCCGCACTCTCCCTAACAAGTTTGCTGGTGCTCACAAGGGAGTTCGCCAAGGATCTCTTCAAGAGCGAAGGTGCAGCCTGGGCAGCGGCAGCCTTTGTCATCACGTCGAGCAATCTTCGCTGGGTCTTCGACCTCCTGGGTAATGCTTGCCAACCTGAGACTCTCGCGCCGCTAGTCAACTATGTTCACGCAGCTCGCCATGGGCTACCGAGGTGTTCGTTTGGCGATTTCAACGTAAGCATGTTCAACCTCTTCTACTTCGTCGAAGAGCGACACGTCCTCTTCTCCTGTGCATTGATCGTGCTTGCGGCAATGCTGCTTAGGGCGCTGCCTTGCCTGACAGTGGTGCGGGGAGCTACGCTTGGCGTTCTCTTCTCCCTCTTCTGCAGCTGGAATATCTTCCTGCTGCCGATGCTACTTCTACTCCTCCTGCCGGGAGTCTGCAGTCGAGGTAGCCGAGTGGCCTCTGTGGCCGGGATCCTCATTCTGTTTGCTATCTGTGCTGCGCAGGGGGTGGCTGTGCGGGAAATCGTGACTAACTCGCCTTGGTTTGAAGTTGGCCAGGCAAGCCCAAGCCTAAACGTAAACTTCGCAACAGAGAATTATACCCAGACCGTAACGCTGCGCCGCTTCGTCGAATACTACGGATTCTCAATCGGTCCCACACTCCTGTGCGCAGCAATCGGAGTGCTGTGGCTCTTCAGGTTCGACAGGAGAACATTCTGGCTGGTAACCCCGGTGCTGTTCGGCACCTTCCTACTCATCAACTCGGTCCAAGCACTGCCACAGAGTATCTTTGAGAATCACAAGTGGGTGAAGCCCTGGCAGGCGATCCTGAGCGTAGTTTCCGCTGCTCCGATAGCAGTGCTCTGCCGGCGATGGTCACTCGCAAGAGTGCTCGGTGTGCTCGTGGTCATGTGGGTCATGACGGCATCCGGAATCGTCGAAGCCGTCCCGTTCTTTACCAAAGAGGGCTCGAAAAAAGTAGCGGATTACCCGTCGCCGCTGATCGAAGAGATAAGGGCGAAAACGAGACCGGATGCCGTGTTCGCCACCAGCAATCCTCGCGAGGTCCTGCTCGCTGGACGGCGTATCTATTTCCTCAACAACAAAGATATGGACGGAACTATCCCACACCTGCAGGGCGTCAGTTTTCGGTTTGCTAAACGCGAGAGGGTACAGGGCTTTCTCTACTCAGCAAACAACGCCGAAACGTTCTGTTCAATGGCCGAACGGCTGGGGATTTCGGTCGTAGAGTTTTCCCCCGAGCAGCAGCGCAGTGATCTCTTCAGGCAGGTCAGCCAGCATACCATCATGCGGGTGATGGTTAAGCGCAAGGGAGGCGAGTTCGCTTTTGTGTCACTCGACTTTTGCCAGCCGACTCCCACCGCATCCGGCTGATCCCGCTCTATGCGGGATAGACGCAAACGCGCTAAGGTAGCGAGATGGACAACCACGGCAGCTCAGCTACGAAGTTCTTTTTCGAGCTAACCCCTGAAAAAATTCTTGAATCAGTCGAGCGTCTCGGTACGCGCTGCACGGGTAGAGTCCTTGCCCTCAACAGCATGGAGAACCGCGTGTACGAAGCGGAGCTCGACATCGACCTTGCTCCAGACGCCGGCAGGTGGGATGCCTTCGTGGTGGTGAAATTCTACCGGCCGGGCCGATGGACTCGAGAGCAGATACTCGAAGAGCACCAGTTCCTGCGAGAGTGCCGAGAAGCGGAATTGCCAGTGGTAGCTCCCTTGACATTCCCGGATGGCGCAACATTGTGTGAGGTGCCAGGGGCCGGGATCTTCTTTGCAGCTTTCCCGAAAATGGGCGGCCGTCTCCTGGACGAGATGTCTCCCGAGGAGCTTCGCCGCGTTGGACGACTTCTCGGGAGGCTCCACGCTATCGGTTCAAGCGGAAAATTCCGTCACCGCATAAAGCTCACCATCGAGAGCTACGGCAGGCAGAACATCGATTTTCTGAGGCAGGAGAAGCTGCTGCCGGCCTCTGTAGAGACACACTACGTGTCTCTCGCTGACCGGATCTTTGATCTCGCCGGACCGTGGCTTGCTCAGACACCGACACAGCGTATCCACGGCGATTGCCACGTGGGAAACATCCTTTGGAGCGGGACCGGCTGCACGATCGTTGACTTCGATGACTGCCTCGAAGGGCCGTGCGTACAGGACCTCTGGCTTCTTACGCCCGGCAGAGACGAGCAAACCTTCCGGAATCGGGAGCTGCTCCTGGAGGGGTACGACATGATGCGGGATTTTGACCGGACGTCTTTGCGCCTGGTTGAACCGCTGCGAGCCTTGCGCATGATCAATTTTACCACTTGGATAGCCAAACGCTTCGAAGACCCCGCTTTCAAACGAGTTTTTGTTGATTACGGCTCTGAGCGTTACTGGCGCGAGCAGCTCATCGCGCTGCAGGAAGTGGCCGAGACCCTCGGTCTCGCGTAGCCGTTGGACCGCAGCGATCCGGCGAGATTTAGCTCCCTTGACCCCCCTCCTTTTTGTGCCGTGAAAAGGAGCAAGGTATCAGCTATAGTCCCCCAGGCACCATATGGCCGTTGGAATCCTCCTGCTAATCATCCTCATCTCTCTCAACGCATTCTTCGTTGCTGCTGAGTTCGCGATAGTCAAAGTTCGGTACTCCGCAGTCGAAGCAGACGCTGCCGCTGGCCGCACCATCGCACAGACGTCTCAAAAAATGCTGGACCGTCTGGATGCTTACCTCTCCGCCGCTCAGATCGGAATAACGCTCGCGAGTCTGGCGCTCGGCTGGGTCGGAGAGCCGATAGTAGCCGACATCCTCAAAGCAGGGATGCAGCTTTTAGGCCTCCCCATCAGCGATCTCCTCGCTCACCAGATCGCGGTGCCCCTTGGGTTTTTAATCATCACTATCCTCCATCTCGTTTTCGGCGAAGCCGTGCCGAAGTATGCGGCGATCTACTACCCGCAAGAGCTTACCTACGTCTGCGCGATGCCGCTGCGCCTTTTCGCCTCAATGACAGCGCCACTCGTGTGGCTCATCAACAGCCTCACGTGGCTGGTGCTCACGCCGTTTGGGATTCGAATTGAGGCAGAGGGAGAAACTCACACAGAAGAGGAGCTGCGCCTGCTGCTTGCAGAGAGCGCGCGCAGTGGGGAGCTTGGTTCCATCCAAAAGACTGAGCACGAGCTAATCGAGAAGGTATTCAGCTTTGACGAGCGATTAGTTCGTCAAATTATGGTGCCTCGCCCACAGATGGCCTGTGTAGCTCTTGAGTCGGACACACAGCAGGTTCTCGACGTCGCGGCGAAGGAGGGGTACTCACGCATGCCAGTATTCTCCGGGACTCGCGACAACATCGTCGGAATAGTTCATTCAAAAGAGCTCCTGCGGCGCGTCATGGAGAAGCAGCCGTTCCAGCTGGCAGACATTATGCGGCCTGCGTACTTCGTTCCGGAGACAAAGAAAATTCGTGTGCTGCTGCGGGAGCTTCAGAGCAAGCGCAACCACATGGCAATCGTCGTCGACGAATTCGGAGTAACGTCAGGGCTCGTCACGCTAGAGGACATCGTTGAGGAGCTCGTCGGAGAGATTCAAGATGAGTACGACGACGAACGCCCGGCTGTAGAGCAGCGCAAGCCCGGAGAGTACATCGTGAACGCCCACGCTTCGATATTAGACGTAAGTGGGCTGCTGCCGAAGCGGCTGCCAGAGTCGCCTGAGTACTCGACGGTTGCTGGGCTCTTGAACGTTCTTTTCAGCGGGATTCCGGAAGTGGGGCAGTCTATAAAAGACGCCGGATACGAGTTCAGAATCGTGAAAAGGTCCCGCGGCAGCGTCGACACCGTGCTGCTAAAGCTGCTCCCTGAGGAATTAGAGGTAGATGAGGGTGGTAGTGCGTCCAGTTGAGCTGTCATGCTGGCTGGGCTAGACTCCCCGAGAGCGATTCAATGGAGCAATCTCATGGGACAAGCAATCGTGGCACCGCACATTAGGCTCGACGATTTTGAGAAGTTTCATGTCAGTCGAAGGGTACGAAAAAGCTACCCCGTGACCTTGAGAGAGATTCTCATCACGCTCTTGGTGTCACTTGCCTGCGCCCCGTTCTTCTTTGCGACCTTCTTCCTTATACCGATGATCGGCCAGATCTCCGTTGGGCTGGCCGCGTTTTTGACAGCACTCTACCTCTGGTTCCGGCGCTCGGTGATCGTTGCAGCCGTTGCCTTGGCTGGCTCGGTAATATTCTCCGGTCTCATGTTTGGATTTATTCAATCGATTAAGAGGAACCTAGAGGTCCCGCTCTTCATACTGATAGCACTCGGCATACCTGTGACGGCGATGTACTGCATCTTCATCTCTGGCCGAATCTGGGTCCTTCGCGGAGGAGTTGACGAGTAGTGAAGCGGTACCTAGCGCTCGCCATCGCCCTCCTGCTCTCTGCGTCGGCCTCTGCCGAGGATACCTACTCGTTTAAGGTGAAGGGAGTAGTGCGGGCTCTTCCGGGCGAGGGCAGGGCATCCAACGAGCTCTTGGTGAAACACGAGGCAATCCCGGACTACCGAGACTCGTCCGGCGAGGTGGTTGGGATGATGGCAATGACGATGCCTTTCTACCTCGCCCCCGAGCTTTCACTGAAAGGAATCGCAGAGGGAGATGCTGTTGAGCTGGTCGTCGAACAGCGCCTGAAGCCGAAGTACTCAGAGCAGGTCATCTCAATATCTAAGCTCCCTCAGTAGGGTCACTCCATGGTGCTCGCCGGTCGATTCCGAGTTGAGGGCAAACTAACCCTGCTGGCGTTATGCTTGTTTTTTCTGGTTGGTTGCCCAGTGCCGGAGCGGTTCAAGCAACCAGCTCAGCAAGACGGAAAGTACCTGGTTCATGTCGTTTCGGCCCAGGGAGAAACAGTAACCCAGATAAGCGAGTGGTACGCAGATGGGGCGAAGAGTGAGAAGGCGATCGTTTCGGCAAACGCCGGACGAGACCTTGGGGCACTCCGGGTCGGCGATCGAGTCTTGATTCCATTCTCGGTAGTGAAGAGGCTGGAACCGCTGGGCCCAGGGCTTCCACGGCCTGAAAGGAAAGATGGAGCCTTACTAACCGCGGGAGAAGAAGAGGTAGCTCCGGCCGGAGCCGCGCTTGATGAAGATTTCGTCGACCTGGAAGATGGGCCTCCGGCTCCACCAACGCCGACCGCAGTGCCCGCCGTCAGTAATCGCAAAGCACCGAGTAAGCCGGCACCAGTCATTGATTCAAGGACCGAGAGCGCCGAAGGAGACGATCGACCTCAGGAGTCGCTCGATCCTTTGGAGGCGTTGGCTGCCAGTGCCGAACGGGCGCAACGCTCACAGCCTCCCGGAGTGCCAGTCGGCATCAGCACTCAAAGCCCAGAACCCGAGACGTTTGACGAACAACCCGAAACGGCTGCCCCCGCCGCAACGAATCGACCGCGAGGTGTAGGTGCCGCACAAGCTGCGCCGACTGACCCGAATCTCGACCAGCTCCGGAGGGAGCTCGGATTAACTCAGTAGGGGTGCTACCCGTGGCAGGAGGAGTCAGCAGAGTGCTTCCCCGACCCGCAGGAAGCGCACGAGCAGTCTCCCGTTGCGCAGGCACATTCGCTCGTTGCCTTGCCACAAGAGCATGCGGTGTCGGAGTCCGCGGACTTTCCAGCCTGGCACCCGCCGCCGAACATAGAACAGGCCGATAGGGAGAGGGTGCACAGTAGAGCCAAAGAAAATCGAATGAACATACGTAGGATCCTCAAGCAAAAACGAGCTACGGTGCGCAGCTCTCTTAAGTATTAACTCGTGCGAGCGGAACGACAAGAGCGATGAATGACCGTTTCGCCACCTTCCGCTAACGCCGAAGGAATACTATGCTTCGGTGGCTTAAAGAATACAGAAAATCTCCACAGGAGCTCCCTTGAAAGCCCATGCATACGCAGCACTGAACGCTACAACCCCCCTTCAACCATTCGAACTTCACCGTAGAGAAGTGCGTCCGCACGACGTTCTAATCGAGATTCTCTACTGCGGAGTCTGTCATTCAGACATTCATCAGGCCCGAGGTGAGTGGGGCAATTCCGTGTACCCCATGGTGCCGGGGCATGAAATCGTTGGTCGAGTAACGAAGGTAGGGGCCGGCGCAAAGAAGTTTTCCGTAGGGGACGTCGTCGGAGTCGGCTGCATGGTAGACTCATGCCGCAGTTGTGCGAGCTGCAAGAGTGGAGAGGAGCAGTACTGCGGAGGTCATCTCTCACTCACCTACAACAGCACTGAGCAGGACCAGAAGACCCTGACGCAAGGCGGATATTCCTCTCACATCGTTGTGGACGAGAACTACGTCTTGCGAGTTGACCCGCGGCTCGACTTCAAGGCAGTTGCCCCGCTGCTCTGCGCTGGGATCACGACGTACTCGCCGCTCAAGCACTGGAAGATTGGCAAAGGGCACAGGGTAGGGATACTGGGCTTAGGCGGACTCGGCCACATGGCCGTCAAGTTCGCTGTCGCCTTCGGTGCTGATGTAACAGTGATAAGCACATCACCTGCGAAAGAAGCTGATGCCCGACGTCTCGGCGCGCACCATTTCCTCCTTTCGACAGACCAGGACCAGGTAGCGAAAGCCTCGTGTAGCTTCGACTTCGTGCTCGACACAGTTTCAGGCAAGCACGATCTGAACGCAGTGCTTGGGATGATCAAGCTTAACGGCAATCTTGTGCTAGTGGGGGTGCCCACCGAGGCCCCGCCGATTCACCCATTCTCAATCATTATGCCGCGGCGTTCAGTCTCTGGTTCGGCAATAGGCGGGATTCGAGAGACTCAAGAGATGCTTGATTTCTGTGCGGCAAAGGGCATCGTGTCGGATGTCGAGATGATTCGAATGTCGCAAATTAACGAGGCGTACGAGCGGGTGTTGACCGGAGATGTTAGGTACCGCTTTGTGATAGACCTCGCCGCTCGATAAGTCGGCAGCCTGTTCACAGCGCCTGAAGTGGACGAAAAACGAAGCTGTTGGAAGGTAGTAGGCAGATGCGGGCGGCAACGACTCTTTGTAAT
The DNA here is from genome assembly GCA_964654585.1 of uncultured Bdellovibrionales bacterium. Lineage (GTDB taxonomy): Bacteria > Bdellovibrionota_C > UBA2361 > UBA2361 > OMII01 > OMII01. The sequence goes on along the minus strand of CAZZJR010000036.1, from coordinate 2,022 downwards.
CACTTCTGGTAACGACTAGATCAAACTAGACGATACTCCCCGAAGGATTCTTTAAGATCCGGAAATCGCGCATAGTCTAAGGACGAGAAGCCAAAGCGGCTTTTCACCTCAGTATGAGAGACCTTTCGACTAAAATCGCCAGAGGCGAAGATTTCTTAAAAGATCCTAGGCTTGCCGCTAGCGGCGTCCTTGCGGATGTTGGGGCAGCCCTGCACCTCGGCAACCAGGGAACAGTCAAAGTTCTGCAAGTCCGTCTTCGAGGGCGTACCGCGACAGATTCCATGTTAGCTCTCACAATACAGAACTCCGAGTCGGAAAAGTCGGTTGTTGAGCTGCCTCTCCGTGCGACTTTTTTTGAAGCAGTCCAGGGATTCTTCGACCGCCATGCTAGCCGAGGCCAGAACCCGAGCGGCTT
>CAZZJR010000036.1:0-1507 GCA_964654585.1 uncultured Bdellovibrionales bacterium | reverse complement strand
CAGGTTCGGAGCTGCTATGCTCGACCTCATTGAGGAGCGCGGGGCTGATGAAATATGTGGCCTCCTCGACTATTTCCCCGGACCAAACACGAAGCTTCGGCTGCTCAATGTGGCAGTTGATGCATGCGTCTCGGGAGGCTCAGCCAGGGCCATAGACAATTGCGGACTTGTGGTTCGGAGTCAGCTCTCGAGCTGCACCGAAGCTGAACTCTACGTCAACGACGCAGGGATCCGCATACGCGCTTTCGATGCGGCGCTGTCAGGTGACTGGGCTGGCGCAGAGAGGCACCTCGATGACATGCCCCGATGGAACCGATCCGATTTCCTCTTCGGCTGGCTGGCGGGCTATTCGATGGGTCTCCAAGTGCGATCTGACCATGAGCTGGATCTCGTGAAGGCTTCGGACCATTTTCACTCCTTCGTGTACTCGGGAAATGAAACGTTTGAGCAGACGGCCACGCAGTTTTGCCGAGGTCTCGTGGCAGCAAGTCAGGGACGAAATGGCGAGAGGAGCGAGCCGATTCTTGAGCGTATTACCGAAAAATATGGGACTTTGGTATCTACGCCAGAGTTTCTTAGCGCGCGGTACGCACACCAGCTGGTACATGCTAGCCGTTCCGGAAGGCACGGAGATGTTCAGGCATGTCTTGGAGCGATCCTCAAGAAGGCGAGCGAACTCGGTGACCAAGGTGACGAGCTCCTGACATCGATGTGCCGGGAGATATTTTCCGACGTGACAATCAGAAATATCGCGTTGCGGGATACGATCGCTGCCTGTATTGGCAGGGCACTGCGCGATCCATCAAATAGGGGGAAATTTGAGAAGACTCGCAAGTTCGCGGGAGCGCTCATCACGCAGTCAGGATTCTCAAAGCAGCTGCTTTTCGGAGCAGCTGTTTTGACTGGTCCCGAGGGTGGACAGCGCGCGAGGATAGTTCGCGTGGTAGACGCTAAGGGAAGGGAGCTGAGTCGGGGGAGTTTAGTGACACCTGAGAGTCTTGAGCGGCGCTTAGAGAAATTGAGGACCGCAGATCAACACCGGGCAGCGGAGTGGGCAGAGGTCCTTGCGGCACTCCCGGCGCACTCAAGGAGCCTGGATAAGGCCGCAAGGGTCCTCGCCGCCGCAGTGGCACCCTCACAGCACTGGAATGCAGAGGAATTGGGGCTCCTAAACCGGGAGTTGTATACCGCGCTCTTGCGCCGGGTCAGGTCATTAAGGTGATTGGTCGGGCTGAGAGGATTTGAACCTCCGACCTCTCCCACCCCAAAGGAGTGCGCTACCGGTCTGCGCCACAGCCCGCCGAGGAGTACGTTATAAGAACTGGAGCAAACTTTCAAATGCTCTAAATGCCCAAATATAGTGGCGTATGGGACTATCCGTAAGTGTCAGCGGTGTGCCTGTTGGGCATCATCGCAATTTTGACACGCGCTCCCCTTTCCATTAACCTCCTATCCCTCAGTACGGGCCTATAGCTCAGTTGGTAGAGCGCTACACTGGCAGTGTAGA
>CAZZJR010000035.1:7099-27372 GCA_964654585.1 uncultured Bdellovibrionales bacterium | reverse complement strand
GTGATGAACGAGAGGCCGGTGTTGCCGATTTTGCGGAGCACCGGCATCCCTTCAAGGTTCTCAAATGAGTAGAAACGATTTCCCTTTGTGTAGTCGGCAACCCCCCGCTCGATTGGCCGGATGAGCGACGCGATCGCCGCTGGATCCATCTGCCCATCGCCATCAAGCTTTACCACGATGTCGGCGCCGTCGAGGAGCGCGCGCCGGTAGCCGGCTATGGTCGCCCCTCCGACACCCTGGTTCACCTGGTTGAAGATTACTTCGACACGTGGGTCGCGACAGCGCTCGAGCACAAACTGCCCTGAGCTCTCCGGGCACTTATCGTCGACGATGTAGATCTTGCTTACAGCGGAGCCGATGCGCTCCACGACCGAGAGTATGTGGGAGCGGACTTTGTAGCTGGGGATGACGGCGGCAACTTTCATATTGCTGGTCGTTGATGCTTTTTTGGACGCACAGGTCCGAGACGCGACTCCGGCAGGGTACCAGACGACGAGAGCGTAAACAAACCGCCGCCGGGCGCTCTTTGAGGCCTCTCAAGATATTGGTATTATTGCCGAAAACGGACTTTTTGGAGGTCTGGGAAACTTGACATGGAAGGGTGGACCCTATAGCTTCGACCCTTTGGTAGTAAGACGGTCGTTCGGAGACGAAAAAATGTTAAATGAGCAAGCGCTGTTAGGGTTGATTCAAGAGTCGCTCGACAGCCTGCACCGCGGGGGAGTCGTTGAAACCCCGATATCGGTAGGCGAAGAGACCTCGCTGTTCGGTGAGCAATCGGACCTCGACTCGATGGGCTTCGTAACGTTCATCTCTGACATCGAAGAGCGCCTTAATCAGCGAGCTGGTCGCGACCTCTTCATAATCCTCTCCGATTTAGAGGAGATGTACCCCGCAAGTGCGAAGCTTACAGCCTCGATGTTCACTAAATATCTCACAAAATTGCTTAACTCCTGACCTGACGAGAGAATAGGCCGTCATGACGAGCGAATTACCCGTAATGGTTGTGACAGGCTCAAGTCGAGGCCTCGGACGGGGCATTGCGGAGTACTTCTCGCGCGCCGGCTACCAGGTTGCAGGCTGTAGCCGTGGGGCTTTCGAGGGCGGTGAGATCACAAACTACAAGCATTACTCAGTCGATGTCTGTGACGAACACGGGGTCCGTGTCTGGGCGAGGCAGGTTAAGCGAGACTTCGGTCGCGTCGACGTCGTCGTCGCAAACGTGGGGCTTGTTAAGCTCGGCGCTGTCACAGGTGCAACATCGCTTGAGATGTTCCGCTCATTTGTGGACGGCATACTAGTTAGTGCTTTCCTCGTGTGCAAAGAGTTCTCCACTATTATGGCGCTGCAGAAGCGCGGACGCATTATCACCATATCGTCCATCATGAGCGAACTGCATGCCCCAGGCACCTGCGCCTACGCTTCCGCGAAAAAGGGCGTAGTGGAATTCACAAAAGTTCTCGCGAACGAGCTGCTGCCCTTCAACGTCACATGCAACACCATCTCACCCTCCCTGATTGAGACGGACTCGGCTAAGGCCTTCGGCAACGCCTGGGAGGAGAAGATGCTTTCTCTTCAGTCTCTGAAACGCGTTGTGTCACCCGCTGAGATCTGCAACATCATCGAGTTCTTCGCCTCCCCAAAAAGCTCGTGTGTAACAGGGCAAGTTCTTCACACCTGTCTAGTTGACTGAGGCTCACGAATTGTATGGCGACCCTCCGTCCAAAGCAGCTGTTCGGTGACATTGAGGTTCACACCCTCACTGTTGGGCTGCACAAGGCGAACTGCTACCTGCTCATCCATGCCGAAAAGAAAGATGCGATCGTCGTCGACCCAGGATTCGAGCCTGATTGCATCCGAGAGCAGCTTGCAGCAGCTGGGGCTACACCGAGCCGCATCCTGCTCACGCATGGGCATTTTGACCACGTCGGGGCCGTAGATGCGCTCGTTGAGTCTTACGGTGTGCCGTGCCTCTGTGATGCCCGAGAGGCTCGTCTCGTGCGTCAGGCAAGCACGTACGCGTTCCGCTTCGGAAGAACATCACTCCGGCCACCTCAGAAAGTTACTTTCATTGATACCCTCCAACCATTGAACTGGCACGGGCATACCATCCATGCCCTCCCAACCCCAGGACACACCCAGGGTAGCCTCTCGTTCTCAGTGGGAGAGCTTTGCATCTTTTCAGGAGACACCCTCTTTAGGGAGGCCGTTGGTCCATCTCACTACCCAGAAAGCAACTCGGCCCAACTCATTGAGTCAGTCGATCTGCTCGTTGAGGGCATGGCCCAATCCGCGGCGATCTTCCCAGGCCACGGGAAGCCCTGGTCGGCACCGGAAGCTAAAGCGTGGTGGAAGACTCACCGCTGCAATCCACCGAGCTTCTCCCTGTTCGGCCATCCAGTCCGCAACGATGACTCCGCCGCGGAGCAAAACGTGGAGCCAGGCATCTAATGAGCGCTTCTTCCATCAGAAGAATAGGGATTCTTGGAACCGGCAGGCACGTCCCTTCGCGCCTTCTTTCAAATGATGAAGTTGAGCGTCGCGCCGGCATTCCAGCTGGGGACATCGAGAAAAAGACCGGTGTCCTCGGCCGCTACATCGCAAGTGATGGCGAAACAGCGTCGGAGCTGTCACTTCCGGCTTGCCAGCACGCGCTCTCCGCAGCCGGGGTGGCTGCGGAAGACCTTTCATCCATCATTGCTTGCACCTTCACTGCTGACTACGTCATGCCTGCGCTAGCGTGTAAGGTTCACCAGCTGCTCGGCGCAAAAAATGCATCGGCGTTCGATATCATGGCAAACTGCACGGCATTCCAGGTCGGCCTCAATCTCATGGCCGATCGCTTGGCGTGTGACCCGACCCAAAAGTACGGACTGGTTCTCGGCGCCGCCCTCCAGTCTCGCTTCGTCAACTGGGAAGACCCAGAGTCATGCATGTACTTCGGTGACGGCTTTGGCGCCGCACTGCTTGGCCCGGTGCCTGATGGGTTCGGGTTCCTGTCCCACGACGTGTACACCAACAGCTCGGTCTACGAGGCAGTGCGGATTCGCGGCGGTGGCTCTAGCCACCCGCTCCGTCCATCAAACATCGAGCAGAACCTTAATTTCTACGAGATTAACGGCATGGAGGTTTGGAAGCAGGTCGTCCAACACCAGCCCAATATCATCCGGCGAGCTCTTTCAAAGGCCGAGCTCGGAATAGAAGACGTCGACTTCTTCATCTTCCACCAGGCAAACCTTAACCTGATCAAGTTCCTGATGGGGAAGCTGAAGCTTCCGCTAGAGAAAACTCATGCCAACGTCGAGCGATTTGGCAACACCGCTGAGGCTTCGATGGCAATGGCGCTGGCAGAGGCGGTCGAGCTTAACAAGATAAAGCACGGCGACGTCGTCGTGCTCTCCGGAGTAGGTGCTGGATTTACCTACGGGGCGTCGGTTTTACGATGGTGGTGCCCATGACGTACCGCCGAGAAGATGTACCCGTACTGGAGTTTGATTTCGAGGCTATCCCGGTGGGGCATCGGGCGGTTCGGACTCACACGCTAACAAGAGCTGATGTGGAGGCATTCGCCGCTCTGACAGGTGACTACAATCCCCTGCACGTGGATGAGGAATTCGCCTCAACGACGATGTTCCACAAGCCGGTAGTGCACGGGATGCTTTCTGCTTCATTCATCTCCACGATGATTGGCACACAGCTTCCCGGCAGTGGCGCACTCTGGACCTCGCAGAGCTTGGAATTTTTGCGGCCAGCTTTCCAAGGCGACACTCTCACAATCACTTCGGTCGTGGCCCAGAAATCGGAGGCCTCTCGCATGCTGGTGCTCGAAACATCGATCACGAACCAGCACGGACAAGAGCTTATCAAAGGAACGTCAACCGTGAAGGCATTACCAAAAAAAAAAGAGGCAACTCGCATGAAAGAGAGCTTTGAGCCGCGAACTATCTTGGTATCGGGTGGCGGCAAAGGAATTGGTGCCGCAATCGCTGAGGCTCTTGCCCTGGCGGGACATCGTGTGGTGATCAATTTCAAGAGCTCGTCAGCTCAAGCAAAGGCGCTTGAAGATCGGCTCCAGGGACTTGGGTGCAGAGTCGTCTCAGTCCGGGCTGATGTCTCGAACTCAGAGGATGTGCAGAGTATGTCGGAGTCACTGCCCTCCGATTTCGGCACAATCCAAGACTGCATACACTGTGCCGCTCCCAATCCAGCTCCGGTGCCATTCGGTGAGCTTGACTGGGAGACGTTCAAGGGGCACTTGGACGTTCAAGTTGGTGGAGCCTTCAACTTGACGAAGAGCCTCTTGCCATCGATGGTCGAGCGCACAGATGGCTCCTTTATTTTTATCGGGTCGATCTTCGCCGAGGGTGTTCCGCCAGTGCAGCAGTCAGCGTACGTCTCAGCGAAGGCGGCGCTTGCAGCTTTCGCCCGTTCGCTGGCCGTTGAGTTCGGTCCGAAAGGAATTCGGGTAAATGTGATCGCTCCGGGAATGACCCAGACCGACATGCTGGCAAATATTCCGGACAAGACAAAGATGCTTGCGAAGATGAACACCCCACTCCGTCGGCTGGCGGAACCAAGCGATATTGCAGAGGTAGCTCTCTTCCTCATCGGTACCGGCGGCCGCCACATTTCTGGCGAGACCATTCGGGTGTGTGGTGGAATAGTGATGTAGCCAGCGGTGATGTGCGGTGGATAGTGTCGTTGAAAAGGCCGTTAGAGACTTCCGTCGGATAGCTCCGAGGGAGCGCTCGTACTCCCTATGTAACGCCCTGGCCAATGCATTCTCGAAAGCGCGGAAAGCCGCTGTCGCGTCACCGAACGTTCGTGTCGCATGGCTCCGAAATTACACGGTTGAGCCCCTCGTTCCTGTCCTCACTGCCGAGCTCGTTGCCTCGGGGCTGCTCCCCGAGATTTTTATGGGTGAGTTCGATGCATCGGCGAACCACGTCCTCGACTACGAGGGTGATTTTTATTCCTTTAACCCCGACTTCATCTTCTTGTCTTTGTGGCTTGAGACGCTCAGCCCCTCGCTTTGGCGACGATTCCTGAGCCTTAGCCCGCAGCAGGTCGAAGATGAGAAGATGCGAGTGAGGAATGAGATCCTGACGCTCGTCGGGGCGATCCGCCAAAAAACCGGCGCTCCGATCTTTCTCACCAACTTCCCTCTGCCGCCCCACTCAACTCTCGGCATCTTGGACGCGCAGTCCTCTACTTACCACTTGAGCTCCGTTGCTTCCCTCAACGCAGACATCCTGCGGGACGTATCAACGAAGGGCGATGTGTTCGTCGTCGACATGGCTCGTATCTTCTCACGGCTCGGCCACGCGGAGTGCTTTGAGGAGAAACACTGGCACATGGCCCGCGCGCCTCTTTCTCAAAAAGCCCTTGTGCCTGTTGGACAGGAACTCACTAAGTACATCAAGGTCCTGCGGGGAAAATCCAAGAAGTGTCTCGTGCTCGACTGCGACAACACCCTCTGGGGCGGTATCATTGGAGAGGATGGCATAGAGGGAATCAAGCTTGGGACTACTTCGCCAGGCTCAACGTTCCGTGCCTTTCAAGAGGAGATTCTCAATCTGCACGACCGCGGCGTCATCCTTGCGCTGTGCAGCAAAAATAACGAACAGGATGTGCTGGCAGTGTTGCGTGAGCACCCCGATATGCTCATCAAGGAAGAGCACCTCGCGGCTTGGCATATTAACTGGAACGACAAAGTCTCTGGGCTGGAGGCGATCGCCGCGCAGCTCAACATCGGCCTCGACAGCCTTGTATTCGTCGATGACAGTGACTTCGAGGTAAACTTGGTAAGAGACAAGCTGCCGCAAGTGGAGGTGCTCCAGGTAAAGGGCAGCCCCTTACAAGTCGCTGCGGAGATCGCTCAAGCCGGGTTCTTCGACTCGCTCTCCTTTACCGCTGAGGATCGACGGAAGAATGCCATGTACGGGGAAGAGGCGAGGCGCCGGTCCTTGGAGCAGTCTTCTGCGAGCCTGGAGGACTACCTGCAGAAGCTCGAGATTGAGGTAGAGGTGTATCGGGCGTCTGAGTTCGAGATTCCCAGGCTGTCTCAACTCACCCAGAAGACCAATCAATTCAACCTCACAACGAAGCGCTACGCTGAGGGTCAGATCCGCGACCTTGCTGTTGGGCACAACTCCGAGGTGCTGTGCCTGAAAGTACGAGACAGGGTGGCAGACCTCGGTCTGGTTGGACTAGCAATTGTTCGCTACGAGCAGGACCGTGCCGAGATAGATAGCTTTCTCATGAGCTGCCGCGTCATCGGTCGGGGTGTCGAGGACGCTCTTTTGGCCCAAGTTATTGAAAACGCATCGAAACGCGACATCAGAACGCTTCAAGCAAGCTACCATCCCACAGCCAAGAACGCCCAAGTTAAGGACTTCTACCGTAAGCGTGGATTCTCGGTGGTCGAGGAGACTGCGTCACAATCCACCTATATACTTGAGCCGGGAAAGTGCCAGGTACCAAGCCCGGCTTGGATTACCCTTCGTACAGGAGAAAGTCATGCATCCAAATGAGATTAAGCTCAAGGAAACACTTGCAGATGTATTCGGAGTAGCTGTTGAAGCAATCAACGAAGACTCCTCCATGGACACCCTCGAAGAGTGGGATTCCATGAAGCACCTTAACCTCGTGCTTGCCATTGAAAATTCTTTCTCACTATCTCTCTCGGAAGAGCAGGTGGTCGAAATCATCAGCTACCCGCTCATAAAGCTCGTGCTCGGAGAGCACGGCGTCGCATTTTCGTAGGAAGCAAAACAAGGAGTTCTCATGTCCGCTATTGAAACAGTGTACGCGCGAATGAGGGGCTACGGAGCCCGGCCGGCTATCTTCTCAGATGGTCGTGAGCTTACGTACTCGCAGATGTTTCAGCTCATCGAGGAATGGGAGGATCGGCTCCGGGCACAGGGCGTTGGTGCCGGTACCGTGTGCGGCTTGGTCGGGGAGTTTTCTCCAACCACCTGCGCAGCGATGTTTGCTCTGATGAGGATGCGGGCTATCCTCGTGCCATTCACCAAATCGATCAAAAATGAGGTGCAAGGCTTCATCGACATTGCAGGAGTGGAAGCTCTTGTGCACGCTGACGAGGCTGAGAACATCCGCATCGAGCTCCTCTCCCCGGCATCAGTCAACCCGCTCATTGCGAGCTTTAGGAAGGAGAATGAGCCTGGGCTCGTCGTCTTCACGTCCGGCTCCACGGGAACGCCGAAAGGGATCCTTCACAACTGCGAGCGTGTGATGCGAAAGTTTCTCGTCGAGCGCCAAAGCTGGCGCTCCGTGCTATTTCTTCTCATGGATCACTTCGGTGGTTTCAACACTTTTTTGGCGGCATTTGCCAATGGCGGCACTGCAATCTGCGTTGTGGACCGGACTCCGGCTTCAGTGTGCAAGGCTATTGAAGCGGGACGCGCTACGCTGCTTCCTACTACTCCAACATTCATTAACCTGCTGCTCGCGTCGGGCGTATTCCGCAGCCACGACCTGACCTCTGTCGAGCTAATCACCTACGGAACGGAAGTGATGCCCGAGACTACACTCCAGCGGCTGCGCGAGGCTTTCCCTCGTGCGGTGACGAAGCAGACCTACGGACTTTCTGAACTCGGCGTCCTCCGGTCACGTTCCGAGAGCGATGCCTCGCTCTGGGTCAAGCTTGGGGGTGACGGATTTGAAGTCAAGGTCGTTGAGAACATCCTCTGGGTGCGCTCCGAGTCCAACATGGTCGGTTACCTCAATGCTCCAAGTCCTTTCGACGAGGATGGGTGGATGTGCACAGGTGACCAGGTTGAGGTGCGTGGCGAGTACATGCGTGTTCTTGGCCGCAAGTCGGACATGATTAATGTCGGCGGACAGAAGGTTTTCCCTGCTGAGGTTGAAGCTGTGCTGCTTGAGGCCCCAAACATCAGAGAAGCCGCCGTTTTTGGCGCAAGCCACCCGATCATGGGCAAAATTGTGCACGCGCGCATATCGCTGCATGAGGACGAGGAGTCCTCGGCGGTCGTGGAGCGGCTGCGGAAGCACTGCATGTCGAAGCTAGCCAAGTACAAAGTGCCCGTTCGTTTCAATATCGTCAGCCACGAGTCGCAGCACAACGAGCGCTTCAAGAAGATTCGGAAAGACACCGAGCCCTTGCCTGCCGCTGGAAACTCCTAGAGGCCGAATGTCAGCTTCGTTCCGACCTGCAAGCGCCCACGACACTTCCGCGGTAGCTTCACTGGCAGCGAACAATGGCTTGCTCACGGGGGGACTCGACGAGAGGGGCTTCTCGCTTCTTCTTGAGTGGCTGCACGACAAGCAGGGCCCAGGAAGAAGGCTCCAGGTAGTCGGAGAGTCTGAGGGGCAGATCGTCGCTCACTACGGGGCGATGCCGATCAAGGCGGAGATCCAGGGACGACCGGTGCTTATGGGACTGGCGTCGAATCTCGTCATCGCTGAGAGCGCGCGCAAGTCGGTCTCTTTCTTTGCCCTGCAGAATTTCTTCCACAAGCAGTACCAGGCTTGCTCGTACGACCTGCTGTGCGGCTGTATCACCCGCAAAGGCGTTCTGGAGCCCCACCTGCGAGCCGGATGGAAGAGGCTCGGGTCGCTCCCTGTGTTGATTCGCCCGCTCCGGCTTCGATCGATCGCAAAAAAAATGGTGCCTAACCGGCTGTTTGGCGTCATCAGTGCCCCGCTCTGCGCCGTTGCCCAGGCTTGTCTCGATCTCCTGTGCCGCCCCGAAACGTCGCTGACGCTCGATCTGCATGAGCTCAGAGAATTCCTTCCGGAACATGCCGCGTTTCTACAGGGCTGGCAGCGATCAAATGAAATCTCCTCGTGTCGGGACCCGGAAACTCTCAACTGGAGATTCTTCTCTTTTCCAGAGCGCGGTTACCGCGTGTTCGGAGCCTTTCGCGAGGGATCTCTGTGTGGCTATGTGGCTATCCGCGAGATGGACCTAAAGCAGTTCCACGCTGTGGCGATTGTTGACATCGTCGCCAACAACGGAGACCGGGAAGTTCTCGCCAGCCTGATGAGGCACGTGCTCACGGAAGGCAAAAGTTCTGGAGTGGACCTCATAGCTACTGTCGTGCAGCCGGATTCTTGGATCGCCGAGAGATTTCGCCGCTGGGGATTCCTGAAGAGCCCGGAGCAGTTTGAGTTCGTTGTTCATCAGCCCAAGGGCAGCACACTCGCTCTGTCGGAAGAATCGTTCGCGAAGTGGTATCTTACCTGGTTCGAGCACGATTACGTATGAAACCAGCACCCAACAGCCTGCAGAGCGCAGAGCCCCAAACGGCGCTCTTCTTGCTCGCACACAACGACGACGAGTTTTTCGTTCTGCCCCGCCTGGATCGCGAGATTGCTGCGGGCAACCGGATTATCTGTGTTTACACCACAGACGGTGCTGCGTACGGCGAGAGCCCAGAGCGGCGCCTTCAGGAGAGCAAGGCTGTGTTGTGCCGGAGAGGGGTGGCAGAGAGCGACATCCTCCCGCTCGGCGAACAGCTCGGAATCAGGGACGGCACATCATTTCAGTCCATCGAGCCGCTCTGGCAGGAGATCCTCTCCATGGGGGCTCGGCATCACTTCTCCAGAATCTACGTGCCTGCCTGGGAGGGGGGTCACGCTGACCACGATGCAGCGCATCTCTTGGCTGTTGCTCTTGCTCGAACGCAGGGTTCCGAGGTTTTTGAGTTCTCGCTTTACCACTGCCACCGAGCCATTAAGCCGCTCATCCGCTGCATGTCCCTCGTGCCATTCCCAGGATTAATTACACAGGAGAGGGTCTCCTTCGCAGGTGCTCTTAGCTGGGCTATGGAGGCGCGCCGGTACCCCTCACAACGCCGAGCGTTCCTCGGGCTGCTGCCATTCTGCCTGCCACAGATCCTTCTGCGCCGAGCGCTCTGCCTACGCCGTGTCGAAGACCGGAACTATCGAGTTCCGCCACATGCGGGGAAGCTCTTCTACGAGATTCGATTCAAGGTTCCCTACGAGGAGTTTCGCGCAGCAACGCGTTCCTTTGTAGACTATTTAGCTGCCCCTCAGCACGCACAGCAGGTCAGTGCCGTGTAATACGCAAAGCCGTACTTTTTCTGTTTTTGCGACCTTTAGGCTCGTCTGCCCTTGATATTGCCGTTTAGCTTTTCCACAATACCCCGCGCAGCCCCAACCCGGCGGACATTCGATCGATGGTATTTAGCTCTAACCTCTTTCTCTTCGCCTTCTTGCCCGCGTGCCTGTGCGGATACTACCTCGTACGCGGCGTTGCTCCGCAGCTTCGCAACCTCTTCCTCTTCCTTGTTAGCTGCTTCTTCTACTTCTGGGGCAGCGGCCAGATAGCGCTCCTCTTCCTCGCTGCCGTTTTCGTCAACCAGTTCTTGGCTCGACTGATCGACAGCTCGCCCCCGAAGCGGGCGCGCGTCATCTTCTGGCTCGGCGTCGCGTACAACCTGGCTTGGCTGACCTACTTCAAGTACCTCAACTTCTTTTACGACAACCTTACCGCGCTCGCGCACGCCGCTGGGTTTGAGCTGCCGGCTATCGCCCCTATCGCGCTTCCCGTGGGTATTTCGTTTTACACCTTCCAGTGCATCGCGTACCTCTCGGAGTCTTACAAACGTGAGCACAAGCCTGCGCGAAGCTGGCTCGACTACGGCACGTACCTGGCGTTCTTCCCCCACGTCGTAGCGGGCCCGATCGTTCGCTACTCCGATATCGACGTTGAAATCCGCCAACGCAGAGAGAGCATCCAGCTCTTCTTCGAAGGGATCTGGCGCTTCTCGCTCGGCATGGGGAAGAAGGTTGTCATAGCCAACACCTTGGGCTCCGTCGCCGATCGGCTCTTCGGGTTGCCGATGGCCGAGCTCAGCACCGCCGAAGCGTGGCTGGGTGCCCTGTGCTACACGTTCCAGATCTACTTCGACTTCTCCGGCTACTCCGACATGGCGATTGGTCTTGCGCGCATGTTTGGCTTCCACTTCCCAGAGAACTTTAACCAGCCCTACAGGAGCCAAAGCGTCACTGAGTTCTGGCGCCGCTGGCACATGACGATGTCGAACTGGTTTCGCGACTTTGTGTACATCCCGCTCGGCGGCAATCGGCTGGGCCCGCGCCGCACGTACATCAACCTGTGGGTCGTATTCTTCCTGTGCGGGTTGTGGCACGGGGCTGATTGGACCTTCGTTGCCTGGGGCATGTGGCACGGGCTTCTGCTCGTTACCGAGCGTTGGAGCAAGGAACGCTTCGGCTTCGCTCCGCAAGGCATCTCTGGAAACCTCGCCACCTTTCTGTTGGTCTTAATCGGCTGGGTGCCATTCAGGGCTGACTCCCTCAGCCAAGCAGCTTCGTTCCTGAGCCGGATGCTATGCATCTCACAGCCAACATCGTTCGCAGGAGTTCCCGTCTCCTCATACATCACTCCAGACGTCGCCTGGGGCTTGGCGCTTGCTGTGCTGTTTGCGTGGCTTCCGGTCGAGCGGCTCAAGACAGTCCGGCTGCCGCAGATCGTCTCCACGTGTGCGCAGGGATCTGTCTCGCTGCTGCTCCTCTTGTACGCAGCCGCCTCTCTCTCTAAGTCAGCTTTCAACCCCTTCATCTACTTCCGGTTCTGATGTCACACACAGAAGCATACATCAGCGGACGCGGAACCAGGGCTGTGCAATCGGTGTTCTTGGCGCTTTTCCTCCTCTTCCTCACGGCCCCAGCTTTTCAGGAGCGCACCCAGCTCTTCTCGTACGAGGCGGTTGTTGAGAACCGTGTCAGGGCTCCAAGGCCCGACGGCATCCTCGGAATCTTTAACTCAGAGAGCGGCTACGCGCACAAGTACGAAGCCTACTTCAACGACAACTACGGCTTTCGGGACTTCCTCATCAAGCTCAAGAACCAGCTCGACATGTGGCTGTTCAGCACATCCGACGAGGTCCTCATCGGCGAGGACGGCTGGCTGTTTTACCGCAAGCTATACGAGCGAGATATGCGGCGGCTCGAAAGCTCTGCTTCGCTTATGCCCACGATCGTTGAGCGACTCTCTCGATTGAACGCCCTGCTGGCACAACGAGGAGTTAAGCTTGTCGTCGTCCCCTGTCCTGCGAAAACGACGCTCTACCGCGAGCGCGTGCCGGCTGATTACCCAGTGCCAGCGGACCATACTGCCTTTCAGCAGTACCGGGCTCTTCTTCGAAAGCATCCCGAGATCGCTGTGGTGGACGTGCAGGGCATCCTGGAGCAGCTCAAGCCACGCATGCGCACCTACCACAAAACCGATTTTCACTGGACAGACCCCGCTGGCGCTATTGTCTGGAAGGATCTCCACAAGCTGCTCGCTGCTGCCTCCGGACAGCGTGAGCCTAGCCTAGCCCGCGTTTCAACCTCGAAACGTCCAGGATTTGCGGGCGGCGAGATTAATTCTCTCGCAGTGTTCTTTCCCCCCACAGAAACTGGGTTAGAGCTCAAAGTACCGCTGAGTAATCCCGATGGGACTTTTGAGCCGAGCAAAGACCCGAACCGCTGGACCTACGTCGCCAAGAACCCCTCGGATCCGAATCTTCTTCCGGCAACGATATTCATCGGAGACTCCTTCGGCGATGCCTTCCTGCGAGCCGGCTTCGCTGCCCCGTTTAGCCGCCTCTCGAAGTTCTCAAACAACGATTTCGCGTCCACTGCTCTCAACCTTCCGGAAGGCACCCGCTTTTTGGTTTTTGAGCATATCGAGTCGCTGCTTTTAGCGATGACCAATGATGTGTGGTGGCCGGAAGAGGTAAGGGAGGGCGACTCGCTCTCTCCAAGCAAAGTCGACGAGACCCGGAGCTGAGTTTCTGGGCCGTAACCCGCTGCGCGGTGGCACTGTTGGTGAGTCCTTGTTAATGGCGCAAGCCTTGCAAAAGCCACGATCCCGGGTTAGGACACGATGGAGCCAAGGTGCTCCCTAAGCTGTAACCTCGTAAAATGTGCAAATCGGGCGAAGAAAGCCAACTAAGCAACAGTTCGGTTCGACTTCGGAACAGCGGCTACAGGGGTCGAACGGGCTCTCAGCAATCGAGCGCCCTGTAGCATGCTTGTTAGGCCAACGGGAGACGATGATCCCCTATGAAGAGTCAGAGTGCAAACGACGTACATATGCCCCTGATATTTTCTGCCGGCTCCTTCCTGGCGACCGCGTTTATGCTCGCTCTCTCCATTGCCGCGGTTGCCGGAAAGCCGGAGGTATTTCAGGTGCTCAGCATCGAGCGGGCCCTCTACACGCTCTTGGTGATCAGCCTTGCCTGTCTCGTTTGCCGAAAGTGGCTCCGGAAGGACCTGTGTATCTTCATTATCCCAGTGCTCTTCTCGATATGGTCCGGCCACTCACTTGCGCTGTTCGGCTGGCTCCTGTTCAGTATCAGCTCGTTCATATTGGGATCATTCATCGTCAATCGGTTTCCCTCAGCTGCTGTGGCCTCGCTTGGCTCTACGCTGCCGTTCATGCAGTTCTGTGTCGGCCTGGCATTTAACAGCTTCTTGACCTGGATAGCGATGCATTTTCCGATCAACGTCGGCCCTTTGTACTGGGTACTATACGCAGCAGAGGCTATTCTACTCAGCTTTTCCCCCAAGAGGGCGCGCGTTCGAGTCCCGCGGAGCTTATCAGCCGGCCAGTGGGTGGTCGTAGCGCATTTCCTCCTGTTTCTCCCCTTCGCTTTGGTCCCGTCGTACAACTTCGACGACCTTGCCGTGCACCTGTTTATCCCGCATCAGACGAGCCTCTTTGAAGAGTTCTCATTCTCAACGGAATTTGTCGGTGGCTTTAACCCATCGATGATTCCCATGGGCGCCTACACAAGCGCTTTTATGCTCGGAGGAGAGAACGCCGTCAGGCTCGTCAACCTTAGCATGTACTCCATTGGGTTTCTGCTTTTGGAGGCTCTCACCCGCCAGCTTTGGGGGAACCGCTCAGCTGCTCTCGCCGTCTTGTTTGCCTGCACAGTGCCGTTCACAGAGTGGACTCTTGGTATCTGCTTCGTCGACTCATTCTTCTTTCTTTTTTCCACTCTTTTGCTCGCCACTGCCACGATGCTTCTGCGCTCCCGCGACGTAAGCCTCCTGCCCTGGCTCGGACTGGTCGTTGGACTTGGATACCTTGTAAAGCAGCAGACTATCTTTCTAGCGATTCCCCTTAGCGCCCCAATCCTGCTTCTGCTCGTCCCCCAGCTCGTCGCCTCTCCTCGTAGGGTGCTCATTCTGTTGGGCGTGGCTACATGCGCCTTCTTAGGTTCGATCGCAGCGCCGCTTGCTTACAACTTCGTGATTACTGGCAACCCTCTTTTCCCATTTTACAACTCTATCTTTCATTCTCCCTTCTGGCCGGGGCCAGACCTTGTCGACTCTAGGTGGAGCCAGCCGTTTGCGCTCAGGACGCTCTGGAACATTACGTTCCATGGCTCACGATTCATCGAAAACAGTGAGTTCTCATTTGGCTTTACCCTACTAGTGCTCTCGCCAGCAATTCTGCTGGTGGGATCCTTTCGATACTGGAAGGGGCAAAAAGATGTCGCCGCGCTATTTCTTCTACTTATTGCGTACGCATTTCTCACTTACTCGACGACGGGGCTCTACATGCGATACTTCACGGGGGGGATAGCGGTCATGGCCTTGTTGGCGGCTCTTACTACCAACTCGATGCTGCTTCAGAGTTCCGCTATCCGCTGGCTGACTTCGATTGTTGTAACCATACTGCTTATGGGAAACGCCGCCGCTCTCGTTTCGGGGAGGAACTTGGCGGAACCTTACCCAATCGTCGAGGCGCTGACGGGCTCGCTTGAGCACTCAACGATGTCCTACCATAGCAACTTTAAGAAGCTCTTTCGTCGGGGAGCGGAGATTTGCGGAAGAGACTCGCTAGGACTGCTGATCGATGCACCCGCAAATTACCTGGCGGAAACAAGAATAGTTTCAAACTATTGGCACTTCCCGATGGTCAGCTCGAAGCTTGCGGCGGCGACCAATCCATCTGACCTAAACAAATTAGTCTTCGAAGAGATGTCTGTCTGCTATTTTATCATGCCTCTTACCCAGGCTGAGGGCGGCGTTAATGGCTCTGAGTTTCGCTCCCAATTGCAGCAAGTCGATCGGACCGTCGATTACGGGCTATTTATCCCGATTCAGCGTTAGAGCACTACAGGGGAGTAGAGTGCCTCGTCCAAAAAGCTCGTTCAAGTAACGACCTTGCAGCCTCGCATGAGTTCCAAGCCATATCTAGGGTCTTTTCTCTGGGAAAAGCGCAGCAAACGAGCAGCCCAAGCGCTGCCCTAAACTGGATCGAGGTGAAAAAGCTTTTTGCAAGCAGCACTAACCGAGGTTAATCCTAGCCGCGAAAAAACGTCGAACCTGTATTCACAACGACTGGTCTCTCGCTCTGCTGCACCGCGCATTGGGCATCACGGTCCGGGCTACCATCATGACGGCTGTGCAGCTTCTCGGCGAGGGCATGCCAGTTACCCAACTCAGTATGATAACTCGACTTAATTCAACCTTCCGCCGGGGGTGGGCCGGAGCTTGAGACTTCTCGTTTTAAGAGATACCCTTTTCCTCGCCTGTGTAGCGTACTGCTTACTGGACCCATGTGCCCACATTTTCCAGGTCTCTATGCTTAGTGACATACTCAGAGAACCCTCTCTCAAAACAATAGACATCACGACCTCAGACCGGATTACGGCGCACCGAAAGATCCTTGAGGCGAAACCGATAATGCGCTCTGTCTGCCGCGAAACGTACGCACTTTGCGCTGACCTCGACCTGCGGCTCTTCACAGGTGTCGGCAGACGCATCGAGCTTGGTGCAGGCGCCAGCTTTATGAAGGACTTTTTTCCTGATGTTTCGATTACCGATCTGTTGCCAGCTCCTCACCTCGACGAGGTAATGGATGCGCAAGCTATGACTAACGTTACAGACGGCTCGGTTCGCGCCTTTTTCGGTATCCACTGCTTCCACCATCTCCCGGAGCCCCGAAAGTTCTTCGCGGAGCTCATGAGAACCCTCTCACCCGGTGGTGGCTGTGTCCTTGTCGAGCCATACTTCGGACTCTTCGCCCGGCAGCTATTTCCGCGCCTTTTCCCCACGGAGGGTTTTGACATGACTCAGGCGGCGTGGGAAACGCCGCGTGCGGCGACCGGAGACTACGCGAACCAGGCGCTCTCGTACAACGTGTTCTTCAGAGACCGCTCGATCTTCGAGTCTGAGTTCCCTCAGCTCGAGATCGTCCATGCCGATCAGTTGACATCGTATCCGCGTTATTTGTTATCAGGTGGTCTCAATTTTCGGTCGCTCGTGCCCCGGAGCTCGACGCCCATACTGAAGGGGCTGGAGCAGGTCCTCTCTCCCCTGCGCTCAGTCCTCGCCGTGCACCACGTGATAGTGTTGCGGAAAAGGCCGTAACTCTCGGAAGGGTGAGTTCTTGGATACTCTGAGCTACAAAAGTAACCCCAAAGGAGAGTCTTACTCAGCATGAGGGTTCTTGTAACGGGGTCCAGGGGGCTCGTTGGCTCGGCGCTGACGAGGGGTTTAAGAGAAGCGGGTATCGCCGTTGATACGGTCACCCGACTAGAGGGCTTGGAGACCCCAACGCGCTGCGATGTTTTGGAGGATGGCTCCAGAGAGTGGCTTGTCGCGTGGCCTTTTGGGCTTCAGGAGATCCCTTTCGAGCAGTACGACACGGTTATCCACCTGGCGATACCACCGATATCCGGGCGCGAGCCGGTTGAGGAAGTGATTGATGCCCACACGAAGCCTGTTGAGCTTCTGGTCGCTGGCATAGCAAAATCAGGAAGCGCGTGTGTTCTGCTATTCGTTTCCAGCCAATCGGCGGGCAATCACTCGACGTCACGATATGGACGTGGCAAGTGGGAAGCCGAGCAGGTTCTTCGGCGGGCGGCTATTCCTTGGACCATCATGAGGCCCGGACTGATCGTAGCGCCGACCAGTCGGGGCCTTTTCGCGAGCATCGTCAAGCTCGTTCAGCTCTCACCGATTATCATCGTTCCATCTGGCAAGGAGGTAGTGGTCGCGCCCGTAGTATTGCGAGATGTCGTGGCCGCCTGCCTTGCGATCGTTCGTGCGCCAAGACGATATGTCAGCCAAACGTACGAATTAGCGCTGCCAGCAATGCCTCTCAAGGATTTAGTACGTGACGTGAGTGCACTGCTTGGCCGCTCACGTTGGCTTCTGCCTGTTAACTGGCGCTGGTTCGCGTTTGCGCTTAAAGCTTCCGCCAGCATGCCTACCAAACTACTCAGCTACCGAGAGAGCCTGCTGGGACTCGTGTCAAGGCAAGGTGGAACCATGAATCTTGGTTCAGAATCTCTGGGTATTGAGCTCCATCCCATTACAAAAGAGTCATTGCCACTCGGCGGCACAACCCCGCCCCCCAGTGAGGGAGAGTATCTCTTCAGGGCTCTCTTTCGCACTACCCCTCCACCGGATCTACTCGTGAGGTATGACCACTACCAACATCCTACCCTTCTGAACGGAACATGGATCGATATCGAAAAAATCATCAACAAACGCCTCAACGTTGAAGCGATCGAATTTGCCGTTCGGCGAAGGAACACTATCCTGACTCAGAAAATGATGATCCTCTGCTACATCTCAGAGCTTTTTCCTTCGTGTGCTCCCTGCTTTATCAACACCAAGAGCTCTCGCCTAAGGGCCTTCGCCGTCTTGGCAACCTCAGGCTTACGGGCAGCGTGGAGCCTGACCTATGGAACGTACCTCACAAGACGTCACAGCCTGCTACGGCCGAAGCTAGAGGCGGAAGCGCTGCTGACGAGGGCACGCACATGAACCTTGTGGGCAGCGACACAGCAAGCTCAACACGTGGGGTTGCAGCTGATACTCTCGCCACGCGTTGGGATGTTATCATTATCGGCGGGGGAGCCGCGGGTGCTGCTGCTGCCCTAGGGCTTCAAGGGAAGCGAGTCCTCATGCTCGACGTCGGCTTGAAACCGCCCGCAAACCCCCTTCCTGATGCGTCGGTGTACAAGCTCAGGAGTGAGCGCTGCGACCTGCATGATATCTTCTTGGGTCCCGAGGGCGAAGCCATGTCGCCGATAGCAGGTGAGAGCATCAGCCCAAAACTTAAGTCCCCTTTTTTGCGGTTCGTAACCCGACGACCAAATCAGCTGCCGCCCGACCTCAGCTCCGGCTTCGAATCCGTGCAGAGCTTCGCCCTAGGCGGTCTCGCGAATGCTTGGGGCGCCGGGGTCCTGCGCTACAACGAAAAAGATCTGTGCGGCTTTCCCGTCGGTCAAAGTGAGCTCAGCCCGCTGTACGACGAGCTCACAGATCACATGGGGGTAAACGGCGTCTTGCAAGACGACCTGACTGACTACCTGGGCTCTACCTACGGGTTACAGCCGGCATTCGAGCTTTCACCGCTGGTTGCGGCTTTTCTCCGTCGTTACGAGTCACGGCGCTCAAGGCTCCAGAGGCGTGGTGTGTTCGTCGGTCGTTCTCGCATGGCTGTGCTCAGCAAGGAGCACCGCGGTCGACGTCCGTATCGCGCCTTCGGACAGGACTTCATCTGGGGACCGCAAGAGAGCATTTACTCACCTCTATTCACGATCAATGAACTGGCCGCTGTGGGAAAACTGGTGTACCAGCCCGGAATGTTGGTTTCTCGTTACGCGGAGGACTCGGAAGGAGTTAAAGTCACCGCCCTCGACATGGCAACTGACTCCCCCGTCGAGTTTCACGCAAAAACTATAATCCTTGCTGCTGGTGCGATTAATTCGGCACGGATAGTTTTGTCATCACATAATGACTCCGAGACCAGGCTTCCCCTATTGGACAATCCAGTGTCGTTTGTTCCAGCAGTGGATCTTTTAAAGATCGGCACCCCTCTTCAGACTTCCTCGTACATCGGTGGAGAGCTGCTGATGGTGTGCCCAGGGGATCGGGAGGAGCGACCTATTCAAGGGAGCGTGTACGGCCTCCTCGGTCCAATGCGCACCGATCTTCTCCGCGAGTTTCCGCTTAGCCTACGCGGAAACCTCGCTGCTACGAAGTATGTTGTGCCTGGATTGCTGATCGTTCAGGTATTCTACCCAGACGACCCTCGAAGCGACAGCTGGGTGCGCCTGCGTCAGGATGGATCACTTGAGCTCCATCGTTCAGGCGAGCATGGCGCGAAGCGAGAAGGATTTGTCTGCAAAACTCTTCGCACGATGGGGTACGTAGCGCTTGAGTCGCTGTGCCAGCGGCCCTCGCCTGGCAGCAGCATTCACTACGCAGGCTGCCTACCGATGCGAAACACACAACAAAACCGCTACTGCACCGACGCGAACGGGCTCCTTGCTTCCAGTCATCGTGTCTTTGTCGCCGATGCAGCTACTTTCCCGTCGTTACCAGCCAAAAACCATACCTTTACTCTTATGGCGAATGCGCTGCGGATCGCAAAAAAGGTCCGCTCCAGACTGAGCTAGCCTTGTAATGTGCCCGCGTACATCTATCTGGAGGCCAACCTCCGTGGAGAATAGGTCCGGGGCAGCACAACGTGTACGGCATACGTCTTCAGAAACTCCTTAATTGCCCACTGTGCGCTGATCAACGAATATTACCCACGTAAGCAGCTCCCGAGTCTCCCAGTCCGTGTTGTGGGTGATGTTTTCTGAAGGCCAAAGTATGAATATGAGAACGAGAGACATATCCCCATTTCGGTCAACTCTCTTCGGTATGTTCGCACGACCAAGCACGCTGGCGCTGGTCGTCACACTCACCACTCTGCCGATTGTATCGGAAGCTCAAACAGTCCCAATCCCCTCAGTCGAGGGTACAACCTCCGCGGTTGCCGCACCGCCAGTCGAGGTCTCAGCTCTCGTCTCACCGAGCGAAGGTATGGTCCTCGGGACCCCGTACCCTACATCGCCGCTTATCAGCGGATTCCCCCTCGACCAACCCCGCCAAACTCTCCTCACCCAACTCTACTACCTCTCCCAGCGCTCAGACTTTAAAGAGCGTGACGAAACCCGCGAAAAGCTGTGTGGCTCGGTGATCCACCGGCCTGACTCATCACCGAACGCGGTTAAGGCTGCCCTGACGGTCGCTGAGGCTGACATGAACGCTGATGTGCTCTTTGAGAAGAGGAAAGGCGAAGGGGTCGACACCCCCGGCCAGAAGTTCTCGTTCTCGATCCAGATGAGCGAGACACATGTGCTCGTCCGCTCGTCGTCTCCCCGTTTTGCGACTGAGGCCTCAGGACTCTCTATTCCCTTCCCGAGCGACCACACGCGCCCGATCTGGCTTGAGGG
>CAZZJR010000035.1:5579-6999 GCA_964654585.1 uncultured Bdellovibrionales bacterium | reverse complement strand
GAACGGCTGACCTGAAGGTCGAGAGCGGGCCCTGCTACCTCGTCACTCAGTTTGCTGAGAAGCAGCTGTAGCTCATGCTGCTGGGAGAAAAATTCTTTGGGCTACTCGGTCCGTGGCCCGACCACCGCTCGCTTCATAATCCTAAGCGGCGCGAGCATGCCCTTCGGCTGAGAGCGCTCTTTGAGGACTTCACCCTGTAGGTGGGTTACCTCTTTCTCTAAGGTTTTTCGAACCTCCTCTCGCTCCGCCTCAAGCTGGTCGCAGCGCGCACGAAGGGTTGCACGATCCTGCTCGAGCTGCGCGGCGTAGGCTTGCAGCTCCGTGACCCCATTTTGCATCTCCGAGAGCTGTCGCTTGACCTCATCGTTCTGCACCTGCTGCAGGCAAACTCGTCCTAGGTGCGAGAAGAAATCCTGAAATAGGCGAAGGTCGTCGGCTGACGCGCGGACCTGCTCCGCAACTCGCTGTATCCCAGCCGGAACATCGCTGCCCACTAGCAAGATCCCCAAACCGTGTCCGTGCAAAACCTCAAGCGAGGGGTACCGCTGCTTGAGCTCAGCCCACAGCTGCGCGACTCCAAAGTCACGCTCGTGCACGTTTGTGTCGTGGAACAGCACTACTCCGCGACTTGATAGCTTCGGCAGCCACGACTCAAAATCGTGCTTCACCGCGTCGTAAGTGTGGTAGCCGTCGATGTGCAGCAGGTCGATGCTGCCGTCCGCAAAATGGGCGCGCGCAGAGTCAAAGTCCTCCCGGACGAGGCGCGAGAAGGATGCGTAGTTCACGTCGTGGTAGGCGCTCAGCTCCTTGAAAACCTCTTCGCCGTACATGCTCGCATGTGGATCCCCTTTCCACGTGTCAACGGCGTAGCACTTCGACGGAATGCTTAGCTGCTGCACCGCTTGGCAGAAAGCGCAGTATGAGGTGCCGCTGTACGTTCCAAGCTCGACGAACACCGACGGCCGGAGCATCTCGATCAGCCACATCGCCAGCGGCGCGTGCATCGTCCAAGACGGCGGCGCAGTGAGCCTGCGCGGCATCTGGAAGACCACCGGCTTGGCGAGCGTTTGTAGGAGGGTTGTTTCTGTCGACATCAGTTTGGTGCCATTAAGGAAATAGCCGCGGGACTGTACCACACTCCACTGGGGGGTGTCCCACTCGACTGCCGATCCAAAGAGGCGCATAACTAGCTGAAAAGACAACGTTGATTATTGCAGTCGAGTATCGATTACCTTAAAGTTCGGACGCTGTTGCTCGTCTGAGGCGAGCTGTGGCGGAATGACCGCCTAACAAGCGCCTGTTTTCGCGGACCCCAATCGTCTCCTGGCGTGTTTTTCGTTCCACGCCCGTTTTGTAGATCGACCCCTGTGCTGCAAATTGCAACCTCACGCACTGTAACACCGACCGGCGCAATCACCGG
>CAZZJR010000035.1:0-5479 GCA_964654585.1 uncultured Bdellovibrionales bacterium | reverse complement strand
GAGGCCTTCAACCGTGCACCGCAACTCATCCTGCAAAACCCGTCGTACATAAAGCGCGTAGTGTTTCCGCTCGAGGTGCTTCCCTGGGTCACGCTGCTTTCGGGGCTAATTACGGCGCTCATCTCTGCCGCCCTGCTCATGGTGTTCTACCTCTTCTGCTTCGGCGCGCCGCCACTCTCGAGCCTCTACGTGCCACTGCTCCTCGTGCCCGTGTGCCTTGGCACGCTGGGGGCCGTGTGGTTCCTCTCCTCGGTTGGCGTGTACCTGCGTGACATTCAGCACGGCACAGCGATCATCACCACCGTCCTCATGTTTCTGAGCCCGATCTTCTATCCGATAAGCGCCGTGCCCGAGCGCTTTCGCGACCTAATCTTTCTGAACCCGCTTACCGGCATCATCGAGAATATCCGTGGCGCACTCTTTCTTGGCCAACCCCCTTCAACCGCCTCGTTGCTCGGGCTCACTGTAGCTTCGTGGGCTTTCGCAGCAGCCGGGTACTGGTGGTTCATGCGGCTTCGGAGGGGCTTCGCCGATGTCGTCTGACGTAGCAATCGACGTCCGCGGACTGGCCAAGGCCTACCGCATCTACCCGACCCCAAGCAGCAGGCTCAAGCAGATGCTGTGGCGCGGGCGGCGCAGGTTCTTCCACGAGTTCTGGGCTCTGCACGACATCTCGTTCAGCGTCGCCCGAGGTGAATGCGTCGGATTCCTCGGAAAGAACGGCTCGGGCAAGTCGACGCTGCTTCAGATGATAGCTGGAACACTTGAGCCAACCCATGGCACCTGCGCAGTAGCCGGCCGGGTCTCTGCCCTGCTTGAGCTTGGTGCCGGCTTCAACCCTGACTTCACGGGCCGAGAGAACGTGATCTTAAACGGTGCCTTGTTCGGAATCTCCGCGAGCGAGATGCAGGAGAAGCTCCCGAGCATCATCGAATTTTCGGAGCTTGGGGATTTTGTCGACCAGCCCGTTAAGACCTACTCAAGCGGGATGTTTGTTCGCCTTGCCTTCGCGACTGCGATTCACGTTGAGCCGCAGGTGCTGCTCGTCGACGAGGCGCTCGCCGTCGGTGACGCCGCGTTTCAGTACAAGTGCATGGAGCGAATTCAGCTCCTGCGCTCGCGCGGCATGAGCATCCTGTTCGTGACGCACGACACCTCGGCGGTGCGAAAGATCTGTGACCGTGCCTTCTGGCTCGACAGCGGAAACCTCGTCACATCGGGGCCGGCTATCGAGATAGCTGACCAGTACGATAGCTTCATGCGCGCGAAGTCTGGTGCGCCGGAGGAGAAGCCGCTGCCAGCGGGCGACAACAGCGGTGGACGCCCATCTGGCGCCGCAGAGAAACAGGCTGCAGGTGCCGCATCGATTCGCTCAGTGTCGGTGAGCGATCACAACGGCGCGCCTGCGAGTCTGGTGTGCATGGGCGGCGAACTCCGCGTCTCGGTATCGTACGATGTGCACCAGGAGAGCTCAGGGCTCATCGTCGGCGTGGCGTTGCTGCGCAACGACCAGCTCTACATCGCCGGCCTCAACACGAAGCTGGACAACATCGAGGCTCCCGCCGGGATCGGTTCTCATTCAATCACCCTCGCAATCCCGCGAGTCAACCTGCTCGGTGGCGACTACTTCTGCAAGGTTGGCGTCTTCGACTCAACAGGCATGGTGAAGTGGGACTTCCTGGAGCACTGTGCACCGTTTAAGGTTCACGGGCCGTACGTCGCCGAGGGTGTCGTCGTTCCTGAGCACGAGTGGAGAGTTGAGTAAGGATAGGGTCCGTATGCCGATCACACACGCCGTATCTACAGAGCCGAAGATCCCGATGCTTCAGTCGCAGGATTCGAGAGTAACCATCGGTCGCTACTCGTACGGCACTCCACTCCTCAAAGTCTGGGGAGAAGCTGATCGAATCGAAATCGGCAGCTTCTGCTCAATAGCAGAAGCCGTCGTCATCCTCGGAGGCGGCGAGCACCGCACTGACTGGGTCTCAACCTACCCGTTCAGCCAAGTTTTCGATCTCGGCGAGAAGGCGATTGTTGGCCACCCCGCGACGAAGGGGCCGACTATTATCGAGCACGACGTGTGGCTCGGCTTTGGCTGCACGGTCCTGAGCGGCGTAAGGATCGGCTCCGGCGCCGTGGTCGGAGCGGGTGCTGTTGTTTCGAAAGATGTCCCGCCGTACACGATTGTCGGCGGAAACCCAGCGACTGTTCTCCGGCAGCGATTCAGCCCGCAGACGGTCGAAGCGCTGCTTGAGGTGCGCTGGTGGGACTGGCCTATCGAGGTGATCCTTGAGAATGCTGCTCTGCTCGGAAACCCCGACACGGCGGCAGCCCTGGCGGGGCTACAAAAGATCGCAAAGAGGCATACCTAGCGCGCCTACTCGCGCAGAGCCCGCGGAAAGTACTCCCCCCATCGCTCATCAACGAGCCGCCTGGTATCCTCGTCACACTCAACCACCGCCGGGTACCACGGCTTGAAGCGCGCATCGATCACTATCGGCGGCGTGTAGCTCACGTGGTGGCGCACGAGCGACTCTTGTGCGGCGTAGATGTCCGCCGCTGGCTCAAAGCGGGTGAATACCGTCCAGAGGAACGAGCTTGCGTCCTTGAGCGTGCTGTCTAGGTCATCCACGAGCACCACGAGCGGCCAGTCGCGCAGGCTTGAGTGCTGCGCAGCGCTCCGCGGGTAGTCGCGCTCGCGAGTGAAGCTTGGCACTTCGAGCACGAGGCACCCGGGGCAGAAAACGCCTGCCCTCGTGACGCCGCCCGGCAGCGAGCTAGGCACCTCTCGTGGCAGGCTGCGGCGCGCCTCGCCGCAGCCAACGAGCACTCCCTTGCTGCCGTGGTTTACCTTCGGACCGGTGTAGTCGAGGGTGTCCATCGCCGTGTTCGAGAACACGAAGAGATCGGTGCTGAAGTCAGCGCGCTCCAAGATGTGCTCCAGCACCGCACGGAAATTTGCGAGGTCGATACGCTTGTCAGTCAGGAGCAGGAACTTCGTGAGCGAGAGCTGCCCCTCACCGAGAATTCGGAACGCCGACTGCAAGCACTCGCGGGCGTAGCGCTCCTGCACCACGGCTGATGCGAGCGCGTGAAAGCCGGTCTCGCCGTACGACCAGAGGTCGAGCACCTGCGGCATCACGAGCGGAAAGAGCGGGCTCATTAGCCGCTGCAGGTACTCGCCGATGTAGAAGTCCTCCTGGCGCGGCTTCCCCACGACGGTCGCGGGGTAGACAGCATCCGGCTGTCGCACGACACCCTTGCAACGAAAAACTGGGTAGTCGTGCTGGAGCGAGTAGTACCCGTAGTGGTCACCGAAAGGCCCCTCGGGGCGCATCTCGCCGGGGTCCACTTCACCAACAAGGGTGAACTCCGCACTCTCAACAATCGGCAGCTCTCCGATCGGGTTGTCGAGCAGCCTGAGCCTCTCGCCCAAGACGAACGAGGTGAAGAGCAGCTCCGGCACGTTCTCTGGCAGCGGCGCTATCGCGCCGAGGATCAGCGCTGGAGGGCCGCCGACAGTGATGTTGACCGGGAGCCTCTGCCCCAGCGCCTTCGCCGCAGCGAGGTGGTACCCTCCCCCTTTTCCGATCTGGCAGTGAAGCCCCGTCGTCTGGTCGTCGTAGCGCTGGATGCGGTACATGCCGAGGTTGTGCACCTTCGTCTGTGGATGCTCGGTGTACACCAGCGGCAGCGTGATGAACGGCCCGCCGTCGAGCGGCCAGGAGGTGATCATCGGAAGCCGCGTGAGGCGCGACGGTTGGTCAACGATCAACGAAGAATCAAACGCCTTGCGCTTGAGCCCGACACGCGCGAGCCCGGCAAGGGTGTGCCGATGGTCCCATACCTTCGAGAGGCTGGGCGGCATCAGGGTGTGCGGCATCGCCGCGACTTCGCGCATCAGCTCCTCAGGCCGCCCGCCAAAGGCGAGGTCGACCCGGCGCGTCGTGCCGAACAGGTTGGTGACGAGCGGAAAGCTTGCGCCCTTTACCCGAGTGAAGAGCAGGGCGGGACCACCACGCTCGATGACGCGCCGATGGATTTCGGCGACCTCGAGGTGAGGATCGACTTCGGTCGAGATCTCTACTAGTTCGCGCTCCCGCCCGAGAATCGAGAGGAACTCTTTCAGGGAGCGAACACCTTTACGTTGCGACATAGGCTCGTTTTGGCTGATGATAGACCAGATTCTCGAATCTGCCACCATCGGAGCCCAGCATGAGCCTCGTTTCCACCACCATCGACCCCAACGGCATCGCAACGCTGACTTTGTGCGACGAGGCGAACTTAAACGCCATGAGCGAGGAGATGGCCAAAGAGTTCAAGGCGGCTGTCCAGGCTCTCAAGGGGAACAAGTCGCTGCGAGCCGTTATCCTGGCCGGAAGCGGGAAGGCCTTCTCTGCCGGCGGGCACCTGGCGATGCTGGATGCCAAGCGCGCGCTGAGCGGCGAAGAGAACCGCGCCCAGATGCTAAAGTTCTACGACTCGTTCCTGTGCGTTCTTGAGCTGCATGTGCCGCTGATCGCTGCCCTGCACGGCGCAGCCGTCGGCGCTGGGCTGTGCCTCGCGTGCGCGTGCGATGTGCGCATCGCGAGCAAGGACGCGAAGCTTGGCTTCACCTTCCTCAAGCTCGGCCTGCATCCGGGCATGGGCGGCACCTACTTCGTTCCGCGAATCGTGGGACCGGGCATGGCGACAGAGCTCCTGGTCACGGGGCGCGTCATTAGCGCTGATGAGGCTTTTCGAATTGGGCTCGTGTCGCGGCTCTGCGAGCGCGAGAAGCTGCTCGATGAGGCGCGCGCTACTGCACAGGAGATCCTGGCCTGCGGCCCGGCGGCAACAGCACAGCTCCTTGAGACGATGCGCGGAGATGGTGCCCACCTTGAGCAGGCTCTCGCCCGTGAGGCGATCTGCCAGAGCGTGAACTACGCGAGTGCGGAGTTTGCTGAGGGGCTAGCCGCGGTAAAAGAGAAGCGGCTACCGCGATTCCCGCAGCGCTAGCACTGAGCCAACAGCAACGATCACAACGTGCGCGAGCGAGAACCACGCGCCGCGCCAGTTTCCAGTTTCTGCGGCTGTCACCATAAGGCGGTACGCGCACAGCGCAGTGACGACTACTGCACCGAGGAGCAGGTTGCGGTTGTGGTGAGTGCTGAGGGTGGTTTGGTCGGTCATGCCAGAGACCATCGTAGCGCAAAAAGGGAGGCAGAGACCATGTCGGTGACGGATTCTTAATCCTTCTCCTTCTCTTTGTCCTGCACCTGCACTTGCCACCTCCTCTTAATCCTCAAACCCATCTCAGAACCCTTACTAGCCAGCAGGCGGCAGACTGAGGACGAGGATTAGGAGGGAGGTGCAAGTGCAGGAGGAGGAGGAAGATTAAAGAAGGGCAAAAAAGAAGACGGAAGCGCATTTTCGTGGGTATTCCCTTCACGAAAATGTGCGTCCGTCTTTTTTGCGTCGCCTTCGCTACGCTGTGCGA
>CAZZJR010000034.1:12256-28081 GCA_964654585.1 uncultured Bdellovibrionales bacterium | reverse complement strand
GGGAAACTTGTGTCAGTCATGACTTTCCGACTTTTTAGCGGATTGCCGTGATCGCCCACTTGGGGGTCAGGCACGTCTACCAAGGGTCGGTAGGCCGAAAAGGCGGAAAGTCATGACTGACAGGGGTTTTCTACGAGCGGAGCCGCCGGCGCTTGAGGCGGGCAACTGCCCAGGCTTGCCGCTCCAACAGCCAAAGCCCCTAAAGCGAGCAGCATCAGCGCGACCGACAGCGAGCTGGTGTCCGCCAAAAGCCCCACCGCCGGAGATATCGCCGCAAAGAGAAGGGTCGATAGCATATTCTTCACCGAGAGCACCGTAGCCCTCGTCGCCGAATCTATGCGCGCGTGGATCGCCTGATCGGACACCACCATGAAGATCCCGCTCGCAAAGCTGTGCAGCAGCAGGAAGACAACCCCCACAGCCACGGCGCACAGCGATTGTCCGGCCAAGGCCACGGCGAGGATAACAGGCGGCATCGCTAGGAGCACTCGGGGTGAGACGCGCTGCTCAAGCGCGCTGACACGCCGCGAGCCGAAGCCGCTTGCCACCCCGGTCAGCGCAAAGATGACCCCGAAAAACTCAACCCCTACGCCGATTGAGCGCAGGTACGGCTGCCAGAGCCAGAAGGCGACACTAAAGAAAAGCCACGCGCCTACCGAATAGAGC
Organism: uncultured Bdellovibrionales bacterium; assembly: GCA_964654585.1. Lineage (GTDB taxonomy): Bacteria > Bdellovibrionota_C > UBA2361 > UBA2361 > OMII01 > OMII01. Next base: position 27,415 of record CAZZJR010000034.1, on the reverse strand, counting down.
ACGAAATATCGCGCCTGTGTCCGAAACGTTATCGTCAGGCTCTCGGCAAGGTGAGACTGAATCGTCGGTGGGCGGCTATGGGTGGATCCCTGGGGCTCGATGACAAAGAGCGCGCTCACAAAAGAAAGGGCAACAATCCCCTCCCAGCACCACCACGCCCACGAGTAGCTCACCATGCCGAGGATGCCGCCAAGTATCGAGGCCGCTATCCCCGTCCATCCCGACCACCATCGAAGGCTGCCGCTGAGCCGCGTGTACTCACCCTCTCGCTGCATCGCCTTAAGCGAATCATAAAAGAGTGCCTCATCCGCCCCCGAGCGCAGGGCGCCGCAAATACCCCCAAGGATCGATGCGCCGTAGAGCACCCACAGCGTGTCCGATAAAATGAAGATCGGATTTATGAGAAGCGCCAGGGCAAGGCTTGCCACTACGCTGAGCTTTCGGCCCAAGCGATCAGCGAGGACCCCTGTGGGAACCTCAAGAATAAACGCGGTGATTGAGCCGATCGACTGGATGATGAAGAACTGCGAGAGCGACAGCCCCTTTTGCAGGAACAAAAGGGTAAACACCACTAGATGTGGCTGGGTGTTCCAGAGAAGCGAGCTCGCGAATACGGCACGGAAGCTCCGCATGAGTTGTGGCGCCGTTGCGTCAGGCATGGCTAAATCCTAACGTTCACGCAGGCGTGGCGCTAGCCAAATTGGCAGCCACATCTCCAGCTCAACCTGCGCGCGGCGGAAACTTGTGTCAGTCATGACTTTCCGACTTTTTAGCGGATTGTCGTGATCGCTCACTTGGGGTTCAGTCGCGTCTACCAAGGGTCGGCAGGCCGAAAAAGCGGAAAGTCATGACTGACAGGGGTTTTCAAAATCGTTTCGCTCATTAGCTGTCGGATTGCGTCGAAAACGACCTTGAACTGCGAGTCATATTTTTGCTCTAGATTGTTTAATCGGTTGGTTAACTCAGCATTTGAGGTAACAAGTTGTCGAAGTTTCACAAACGCCCGTATGACCTCGATATTGATCTCCACCGCACGCTCGCTTCGTAGAACACCAGAGAGCATCGCAACTCCATGTTCGGTGAATGCGTACGGAGCTGTTCGCCGTCCTCCTCTCCCTTTTGAGGTCACAATTTGTGACCTCAAAGCTGCAAACTCCTGAAAGGATAGCTGAAACATAAAATCAGGGGGGAATCGCTTGGCATTTCGTTGAACAGCTTGAACCAGAGCCTTGGTCTCAACTTGATAGAGCTCTGCGAGATCCTGGTCCAGCATGACCCGCTCCTCTCGGATAATGTATATGAGCGATTCAATTCGATTGGTCACGACAGCGCCTCCAAATAGTCAAATACTTGAGATATCGGGAGATCGCCTCAAATGTTTCGTGATAGGCCAACAAAGGTATCAAGCGGAGGCGGGAACAACCCGCTTACAGCTACGTTAACCCGTCAGCAAGATTGTATCGACAGGAGAGAGTTCCGTAGGAGTAGTTGGACCGCGTGCATCAACAAAATCTACGAGGTGGATCCCCTTGAGTGCTCACCCCCGACATCATCCGCGCAAATTCAGAAAAATTCGAACAGGTGATGGCAGCCACTCTCCGCCTACAGCTTCCTAAGAGCCTCCAGGACAATGCCAGGGGAGAGAACATTCGGAAGAATCTGGGGTTGCTGTCCCTTCGACAGGATAACGTTGAGCGGCACCCCGTTTCTGCCGTACCTCTTGAGCGCTTGGGTGATGACGGGGTTGCTTGAAGTCCAGTCGCCTTTCACCAGAGCTACGTTCTTCGCCATCAGCATCTGGCGAACTTCGGCTGAGCCGAACACGCGCGCCTCGTTGACCTGGCACGTTATGCACCACTCAGCAGTGAAGTCGATGTAGACGATCCGTCCGCCTGAGACGAGCTCGTTGACGCGCGCCTCGGAGTAGGGCTCCCAGAGCAGTCCATGCTGGTCGGGCTCTGGCTCCGTTGCGCCATCGGCAGAGCACGCTTTGATCCTGCTCGACTGAATCTCCGGTCGTGTAGGGAGCGCGCGGATAACGCCGTAGATGAGGAAGAAGGTCGCAGCGAGGTTGAGCGCCATGCGCCACTCCTGCCGCCGCGCGTGGGAGGCGCGCAGCAGGATCCAGAACCCGAAGCCAAGAGCAAGAGATCCCCACAGCACATCCATCAGCGGCGTGAGGCCTGAGGCATCCATCCCCATCTGCCGCGCGAATACGCGCACCAGCCACAGCACGCTCGCAAAGAGCGGGAGTGCCATCAGCTCCTTAAACGTCTCCATCCAGGCTCCTGGCTTCGGCAGGAAGCGCAGCAGTGCGGGCCTAAACGAGAGCAGCAGGTACGGGGCGCTCATTCCGAGCCCAAGCGATGTGAACACGATCAGGCTCAGAAAAGCCGGCAACGTGAGAGTTGCCGCGATGGCCGAGCCCATAAAGGGTCCGGTACACGGAGTTGCAACAGCGGTGGCGAGCACGCCGTTCATGAACGAGCCAGTAAAGTTGCTGCTGAGCTTAGCGCTCCCGGCGAGCGACTGGATCCGGGCTCCTAGCGCGAAGTCGCTCAGGAACATCAGGCCGAGGAGAAGGAAGACAATGATCATCAGTACGACAAAGGTCGGCGATTGTAGCTGGAACCCCCAGCCAAGCTGCTCTCCGCCCGCCTGCAGCGAGAGCAGGAGTCCAGCCAAGATCCAGAAGGACACCAGCACTCCGGCGGCGAACGACATGCCGTGCAGCCGGATGGTGCGAGGGTCTTCTTTTGACTGCTCGACGAAACCAAGGATCTTAATCGAGAGCACTGGGAACACGCAGGGCATCAGGTTCAAGAGCACGCCGCCGAGGAATGCCAAGATTACAGCGGCAAAGAATCCTGTTTGGTCGCTCGGCGGGAGGCTCGTGACGGCGGCTGGCTGATCAGCCTGGCTGCCGCCGTCGGGCATCATCTCCTCGGCCTTGGTGTCGATGGAGACCGCTTTCGGAGTGCCCTTTTCCGACCAGCCCTGCGGCGAGTAGAGCACGCCACGGATGCGGGAGATCGGCTCCTTGTTGCTTGGGTCTCGGGTCAGCGTGATTGAGAGAGAGTTGTCGCCGCGCTCGATCTTTTGGGGCGCTGCATTTGCGATCACCCGGCGATCTTCCGGGAAGAAGTGAACGAGGTTGGGCAGGAAGCGCTTCTCGAGGGGAATGAGCGCAATCGTTATCTCCTTCTCCTGCTCTTCAACGGCAACTGAAACCCGGCTTAGCGGCGCGGGGATGTTGGCAAAGGTGTCTGAGAAGAGCCCGGAGAACTTTGAAGGCTCGCCAACGCTGTCAGAGACTGGCATCGCTAGCTCAAGCATCGCCTCTCCGGGCAAGCACTCGTCTTTGCACACGAGCCACTTCACGTGCAGCGCAAGCGCTAGCGAGTCGCCAGCTTGGGCGCTCGCGGTAAGAGATGCGGGGAAGGGAATCAGCACGTCGCCGTAGCCGTAATTGACGAGCGGGCCGACCTCGATCCGCTCTGGGTAGGGCCACAGCGGCTGTTTAACGCTCACGCCGGAGGTGACCTTCCAGGCAAACTCAGGAGGAAGCCCCGAGTCGCCGGGGTTGCGCCAGTACACGTGCCAGCCAGGCTCCGGCATGAACTTTACGCCGAGAGTGAACGCTGCGCCGGGCGAAACGGCTTGATGGTCAGAGACGAGCTGGACCTTAATGTGAGGACCCTCGCCGATAGACCTCTCTTTGCAGCCAGAGACAAGGAGCGAGAGGAGGAGGAAAGAAGTGAGGGTGTAGAGGAGGCGACGAGTCATAAGAGGCTGCCCGACATGGTCAGCCCGGAGGGGTTGCAGTGCAAGTGCGAAAAAGGGGAAGGACAGCTTTTATCGGGAGCAGCCGTGGATAAAAGGTATCCGTCCTGCTCCTTAGAAAACAAGGGGAGTCTCAAAGTGGGCTTTAGGGGAGCATAGAATTGAACAACTTCGCCCTAATCCTTCTCGTAATCCTGCGCCTGGACTGACTTCTCTGCATCATCGAGAAATTCCGGCGGATTTTCGGCGATATGAGTGTCGGACCAATCAGATTAGAACGAGGAATTCAGTGCAAGTGCAGGAGAGGGAGGAAGAAAGGGAAAAGGATTAGGAAAGCAGCGGTCAGCCGTTAACTCCATAGGGACGGAATGCTCTTTACGGAGCCTGCCCGCGTCCTCTTTTGTTTGGATTCTGTCGTCTACGCAGCGCGCAGGAGAGACTGAGGCGACGGCATCGAGCCCTGAATATACGAATCGCCTAGACCGACGAGATCGGCGCGGCGATCAACCTGGAACTTGTAGAATGAGAGCTCTTCGTTCGAGGCGCTCTTTGCGATATCGCGCAACTCTGAACTAGGGGAGACTTCAAGCCCTACCACGCTGCTTACTGAGGGCATCGAGAGGGAATTCAGCTCCGAGAGCGACGGCATCTTGAGCTGGATGTCATTTGAGAGGGAAGGCATACCGAGGACGACCTCTAAATAAACTAAAGGGTTAAGTACCACCAAAGCCTTGAGCTGCAAAGAGAATCTTCTCTCCGGCTTTGGGGAGTTCTCTCTCACATCTCGCCTCAGAGGAGCGAGCGAAGAGGATTCAGACGGACTGATGACTGACCGGCCAGACCGTAACCTATTGATACGTATGCTTTTCTAGGCGTCCCGGAACGGGGAAGAAATGTTACAAGCCCCAACCAACTCAAGGAAGCCTCCCTGATCAAGCTCTCATCCTATCCACCAAGATACGGAAGCTACCGCTGTCGGCCCTCTCCGGGCCCTAATCGACACCGACTGAACCACCCCTCCGGCCGTGCGCCGTTTTCGGCGGGGACTTTTCGAGAACTGCTATGCCGCTGCCGAAATTCTCTGTCATCACCGTCTCGTTCAACCACGGTGATTTCATCCGCCAGACGATTGAGTCTGTGCTTAAGCAAGACTACCCAAACTTCGAGCACATCGTTGTCGACGGAGGCTCAACCGACAACACGATCTCAATCCTGAAAGAGTATCCTCACCTGAAGTGGACATCCGAGCCGGATCGGGGCCAGTCGCACGCCCTCAATAAGGGCTTCGCGCAGGCGACGGGGGATGTGATCGCGTGGATCAACTCCGATGACTGGTACGCTCCCGGAGCCTTTCACGCTGTTGCTCGGCAGATTGAGAAGAGCCCGATCGTGATGGGAGCTACCTGTGTCACGAACAGGGAGGGGCATCCGACAGAGACGGTCGAGAATATCGAGCGAACCTGGTTCGATGCGATGAAGTACTGGGTGTTCAATTCAGTGCCGGCGCAGCCAGGAATCTTCTTCCGGCGCAGCGTGCTCGATGAGCTCGGAATCGAGCCGATGGAGTGCTTCGACGAAGGGCTCTACTTCACGATGGACTACGACCTATGGCTGCGCATGCTGGAGCGCTACCCATTCTCGTGTCGAATCCATCAGACGCTCGCCTACCTTCGAAACTACGACACGAACAAGACCGGCGCGGACATGGCCGGAGCGTACCGTGAGATGTCGCGAGTGTTCCGGCGCCACGCATCGCGCCGAATTCATCCTGAGCAGCAGCTCTCGTTTGTTGTTCCGCTGGCGGCAGAGGACCGCCGCCTCGAGAGCTTTGCCGAGGCAGTAGCGAGCCAGTCGCTCGCTGCCGCTGAGATCGTTGTCGTCGACTACGGCAACAGCCGCCAAGCCTCCAACCTGATTCGCAAGCAGGTGGGCGCACTCGGGGTGAAGTTCCCGACGGTCGCGTTCCAGTGTGTGCTCGACGCAGAAGGGGCTCCGCTCTCACGTACGACCGCGATCGACACAGGAGTTCGCGCAGCTCGCTCTCACATCGTTGCCTGTCTCGATATTCACAACGCTCTTCCGCGCGACTTCGTGCTTAACGCCGTCAACTGCTTCGCCCGAAATGACATCGGGCTCGTGTTTCCCAACCTGACTGAAGAGGTGCGCTCAACGCTCTTCACGCCGGTTCCTGGGGGCCTGATGTTCAACCCGGCGGGACCGTTTAATCTCTCGTTCTCTGAGATCGACTTCGTGGTGCGTAAGCTCGCTTGGCTCGACTCCGGTGGGCTCCAAATTCGTGAGCAGTTAGACGGGAGCGACTACAGCCTGAAGCGGCTGCTCGTCATGATGGCCCACAAGGCCTGGCGCCTCTCAAGCGAGAACATGCTTCCGTGCTCTCCATCGCGCGAGCAGCGGCAGGCAGAGGAGCCCTTTAGGCTCTACGTCAATTCGTCGGTCGTGGACGAAATTGCGCTTGAGCTGCGCCGCAATCCGTTCTCAGTGCTGCGCGCAAAGAACGGCTTTGGGCTCGTGCTGCCGGATGAGCTGTGGCACGCAGCGCTCAAGGTTCTTGAGGGGATGCCGCAGTCAGCTCGGCTGGGAAGCAGCCCCGCCGGAGTCGCGCAGCTCAAGGCGCTCGTCGAGAAGAATCCTAGCTTTGGTCCCGCGCACTACCTCCTCGCCAACGCGCTTGAGGAGTCCGGGCTGCCGAATGAGGCCCGCGCAGAGCGTGAGCGCTGGGCCGCTATTCGCGCGCAGGAGGAGATCTCGCCGCTGTTTGGGGCGGCTGTGCGGCAGTAAGAGGTCACGCCGAGCCTGCAGCATTATCCAATTTCTTCTTCCTCCTCCTCATCCTTGACCTCTTCTTGATGAGGATAAGGATTAGGAAGCTAGTGCAGGTGCAGGAGAAGGAAAAAGAGAGGTGGAGGGAATGGGAATTAGGCCGCTACGAAACCTCATACTCGCGCAAATTGCGCTGCAGCCGCCCAGCGATATCCGGCTCCTTGGGCACAACGAAACGCTCCCCCGTCATTCGCTCGTACAGGTCGATGTACTTTAGGGCGAGCATGACCCGCACTTCATCAGTAATCTGCGGCTTCGAACCGCCGTACTCAAAGCCCTGCTCCCGCAGCCAGAGGCGGAAGAACTCCTTGTCGAGGCTCTCCGGCTCAAGCCCCTGCGCAAGCCGCTGCTCGTACGATGAGGCGATCCAGTAGCGCGACGAGTCAGGTGTGTGCACTTCGTCAGCGAGTGTCAGGGTGCCGCCCTTGTCGAATCCCATCTCGTACTTCGTGTCGACGAGGATGAGGCCGCGCGCGGCCGCGAACTCTTGGCCGCGGCGGAAGAGGGCGAGCGCCTTCTCGGAGATCTCGTCCCACTGCGCCTTCGTTGCGAAGCCACGTGCCACAATCTCGCTCGGCGCGATCAGCTCGTCGTGCTCTCCCTTTGTAGTTGGGGTCAGGATTGGGCCAGATGGGAGCCGCTGGTTCTTTACGAGCCCCTCCGGAAGGGAGTTTCCGCAGAAAGAGCGCACGCCTTGTGAGTAGTTTACCCAGGCCGATGTCGATGTAGAGCCTGCCAGGTACGCACGCACAACGATCTCGACTTTGAGCATGTCGAGGCGCTGCACGACGGTGGCGTTTTCGTCCGGCACGTCGATGATGTGGCTCGGAATTATCTCCGCCACCTGCTCGAACCACCAAGCGCTCACCTGGTTTAAGACCTGCCCCTTGAGCGGCACAGAGCACCACGAGATGTCGAAGGCCGACTGGCGATCGGTTGCGACGAGGATGCTGCGTTCTCCCTGCGAGTAGACATCACGCACCTTGCCGACGTAGCGGCTGCCCAGGTTCTGAAGGTTAGTAGACTCTAGCGCCGTTGCGAGAAACGCCCGCACGTCACGCTCAAGAGTGGTAGAGGTGCCCATGAGGCTGGAGACTAGCATGTAGCGGGGATCTCTCGCTACGCGCAGGCGGCCTGCTTCTCGGAGTTGTCGGGCTCAGTCAGCTCAAGCAGCGAGAGGATAAGCCCGTTGGCTTGCCGCAGCACCGGAACTCGAGTCACTGCGAAGAGCTTCATGATGAGCGAAAGGCTGGCGCTTATGAGCCGAAGCGTGCGCGATTGTCCGGCCGAGGTGTCTCGCAGCCAGAAGGCTATCACCGACATCTGGTAGAGCCACAGGAGCCGCGGGAGGTGCTGCTTAAACTCAGGCGCCACCTTGAGGCTGCTGCCGTGAATGATTGAGCTAAAGAGCTGCATCTCTCTCGCCCGAATCTCGCTCGACTCGTCGGAGAAGGGCGAGAGAGCGCTGCCGGGCATGAGAGCGTGCCCAGCCAGCGGACCCAGGAAATCCCTGAAGGGCTTGAGCAGCGAGAGCTTGAACTCAAGCGCGTCCTTAACGCGGTCGGCGAAGTCTGCGCTCTTTGCGTTCTTAAACTGCGCGCGTTCAAGCGCGTCGTCGATAGTCGACTCGTAGAGGGCCAGAAGGATCTCGTCCTTGGTGCGGAAGTGGTAGTACGCAGCCCCGACGGCGAGCCCAGCCCGGTCGGCCACCTCGCGCATGGTTGCTTGGTCGAAGCCCTGCTCGCGGAAGAGGGAGAGGGCTGCTTCGAGGATCGTTGCGCGGGTGCGCTTCGCTTTGCTGGTGTTGCGCTCAGGGAGCATAGTTTGGAGACCTCTGTTTTTTGAATGGGATCGAATTTGGCTCGACCCTGCTCATTCTCTCCGTAACCCCCACATACGTCTAGGTGCTTTGTGCTAGTGCTGCTTCCAAGAGGTCTCGTTGCCTTGATTCCGTTTAGTGAAGCATTAGGGTTATTGGTTTTCCGCACCTTTCGTGCCGAAAACACTGAGCAGCTATCACCCCTGCCCGAGAGATTTTAGAGCATGTTCAAAAAAAGCTGGTGCCAGCACGACCGGCACAGCCTCCTCGGCCGGTTGGGTTCCTTCCCCCTTCGCTGTTCTGGCCTCTCTCTTTGTCGATATCGGCTCCTCATTCCAATCGAGTGGGCATGAAGCGGCGTTATGCCGCCGTGATTTATTGGCCAAAACAGCGGGCGAATTAACTCTGTGCCCGTTATCACCCACTCGGTTTTAGTCGGGCCCTTAAAACTTATAGTTCACGTCCCAGAACGTGTAGGTGATGTCTCGCCGCCCCGCAGGGAAGTTCCCATCGATAACGCCCCCCGGGAAGAGGTGCCCGACGTAGACCGAGCTCGAGACCGTTTGGCTTATCTGGTAGGTGACATCAGCATCGAGCAGCATGCCAACGTTGTACGAGCCGGCTGATGGGATGCCCGCCATTCCGAAGCGATCCTTGTCGTTCGGGCCAGCGCCGGCGTACAGCAGGTCGTTGTTGCTGCTGAGCTGGAGGTAGTGCAGGTCGGACCGCACCTTCCAGTTAGGGTTTGGCTTCACGATTGCCTGAACGAAGAGATCGTCTGTGTTCTGCATGTTGTAGAAGGGGATCTGCGCGTAGCGCCGAGCGGTCGGTATGAGCTGAGAGAAGGTGGTGTGCGCGTTGTCTGTTGTGCTGTGGTCGCCAGTGGCGTAGTTCCACCCGGCCCGAAACCACGGCTGCCACGCAACGTCTCGGAACTGGTAGCCGGCTTCAAGAACTAGCGCCGCTGCTTTGTGATCGAGGTCCCCGTAATTTCCGGCCTGGCCGACTCCCCAGATGACGGTGTCGAAGTACTGATTGTCGCCCATGTCGAAGAGCTTCACGGCGCTTCCGCCGAACGAGTAGATGTTGATGAACGACCGGTCGAGATTGCGCTCTTCGATCGTGCGGTTGTCGGCGGGGACGTCGCCACGGCCGTCGCCGTAGTAGTAGAAGAAGCTCTGCGCCACGAGCGAGCTAGTCGCGTAGGTGTAGGCAGCGGTCGCGATGTCCACGCCGTACAGCGTGGGGTTGATGTTCGCCTGGTTCACTCCCTGTGATGGGTTCGAGTAGGTGAGTGTCACAGTGTGTGGGCCGTCGTTTCTGTCGAGCCGCACTCCGTTGAAGCTTCGGCCGATGTTGTAGTCAGAGACGCCGATCAGTCGCTGCGCGATGCGAAACGACTGCAGCCACGCGAGGTTTACGTCTTGCAGCCCAACCTCCTCGCCGGATGAGTAAAGAAAGCGGCCGACCTTCACCGAGACAGGATTCTCGGCGCTCTGCTTGAAGGTCACGTTCGCCTGGCGGTAGCCGACATCGCCGAAATTTTCGTGGTTGTTCTGCAGGTAGAAGGCGCCTCCCGTGCCGGTCGCACGGTCGGGTATGTTCACTCCTCCGAAGAACTGCGCCTGTGCGTATGCTTCGAAGCGGTCGTCGCGGTATCCGCCGCCTAGCTGCGCCTTGAGGGTGTCGAAGCGCGAAGCGCGGTCGAGCTCAACGGGCGCGTACCAGTCGTCGTACTCAAAGCGATTTCGGGCGAAGCCGTCGTAGTAGAAGCCCTGGGGCGGTGGTGTGGGGATGTAGGCTGGTTTGGTGTCAGCGAAGGCGATGGGAGCGGACATAGCTAAAGTCGCGGCTGCGAGTAACATCAGCGGTCCGAGAGCACGTTTTGGGCGCATGAAAAACTCTTAAGATCTTACATTTGGCTGGTCGCCCCTCCGGCGCCCCAAGTCGGAGCGTAAGGGCCGAAGCTCTGCGCCGGGACGACCGACTTGCGCAGAGTAAGGCTAAGCCAATGTGCTGAGGAGGGGAGGACTTAGGTCAGAGGCGCCGTGGCCTGGCATGAGGATCGTCTCTTCGATCGATCGCACAACATTGCGCCGCGATACTGTGGCGAACCTTGATGAGCTGGTGTCGACAACGACCGGTACGCGCACCAAGAAGAGCAGTGGCAGAGCGCTCGGGGCAACAAGCTGCTCGATCGGCGCCTCACGGAAATCGCTGAGGTCCTCTTTTGCGAGGGCTTCGCCCCTCAGGGCGCAAAGCGCCAGAGCCGTACACAACAGGAGAGCCAGGAAGATGCAGAATCGCGATCGGGTATAGACTGTCATGCAGACCGTTGATGCAGGGTAGCCGACTCGGGTTTGGCTAACAACTAGGGCCATATCTATCTGAGGGTAGAAGATATGATGCCCAATTCCGAATATTCGAAAATGCTGTCTGTTTTCGACCTGTTGGAGCTATCGGTTCGACACCAAAAGCTGACCCGGCGATCTTGATTAGGTATTTGTGCAATCAGGAACCCCCGGTTTGGTTGACCCTCAGATAGAAACTATCTAAACTTCCCCACTCTTTATCAGGTAGTTAACTATGAAACGCACGTACCAGCCCAGCAAGAAGAGCCGCCACTCCACTCACGGTTTCCGCAAGCGGAAGGCAACAAAGGGTGGCCGCAAAGTTCTCAAAGCTCGCCGTGCCCGTGGCCGCAAGCGAATCTCGGTAAAGTCACCGCGCAAGGGGCACTATCGTTAAGCTCTTCCCTCACGGGCCTGACGCCCGTCTTCGGAAACGCGCCGATATCGCCAATTGTCAGAGCCGTGGCGCGAAGATCTATTGTAAGCACTTCCTCGTTCTCTTCCTCCCGTCGGAGGGATCAACGAGTCGTCTCGCTATAGCGGTGACGACTAAGCTTGAGAAGCGCGCCGCTGTGCGCAATTTAATTAAGCGCCGCGTCCGCGAGGTCTTCCGCTCAGTCCGAAGGGACTTTGCAAAGCCGTTTGATATGGTGGTGATTGCGCGCCGCGATGTTCAGTCGTGCGAGTTCGCCGATGTAAAGCGCGAACTGATCGGGGCTTGGAGAGCAGAGGGGCTGCTGCCCAAGGAGAAGCGAGCCTAATGTCGCAGCATGGTGCAGCGAGCTCTTGTGAAGCCAAAAGTCGGCCGGTAGCCCGGGCGGTGCACTGGACGTACAAGCGCACCCTTTCAAAGATCTTTGGAAACGCCTGCCGCTTTAGCCCGAGCTGCTCAGACTACGCCCTCGAAGCCGTGGAGCGGTACGGCTGGCTTCGTGGCGGCTGGCTTTCAGCTCGACGTTTCTGTCGCTGCCACCCTCTCAACCCCGGTGGGCTCGATCCGGTTCCGTAGGGACCTGAAATCAAACGCCCTAACGCCTTGATTTTCGTGGAGCATTTTCTTACAACATGCGCTGGGCGCGGGCTCCCACGTGTGTAATTTTCTCGCCGCGCTGCGTCATCAAACAAGGACCTTCGTGCTCGATACTAACAAGGAACAGAACACTCGAACTCTTCAGGCGATAATCATCTGCATCTTCATCGCGCTGATCTGGTCGAACTTCATGCAGCCGCAGAAGCCGGCTCAGCCGCCACAGCAGCAAGCTGCTCAGGCTGGCGCAACAGCAGCGCCGATTCAGGTCCAGCCTGTAGGGGCGCAAGAGGTTGTTCCAGTCGCCGCACAGGCTGCTAGGCACCCGAGTCGTGCTGAGCTCGAGGCCGCAACGGGCGCAGTGGTTGATACTGGCGTTGCGAAGGTCACTCTTTCGCAGCTTGGCGGCCGGGTCCTCAGCCTCCGCCTTAAGGACTACAAGGTGGGCCTCAACTCGGACGAGGGGCTCGACCTGATCGACAACCCGGATGGCTCCGTCTTCCCGCTCGGCGCTTACGCTGGCGCAGAGAGCGACGAGCGCGTCATGTACACGCTTGCTTCGATTAACGGCGCTCCAGCGCAGCCGACAGCGTCGATTACTGTTCCGCAAGGCGCCGCTGCCGTCGTCGAGCTAAAGGGAACACTCGCGAGCGGAAGCGAGATTACGAAGAAGCTCACCTTCCGTGGCGGCTCGTACCTCTTCGCTGCCGACGTCTCAGTGTCGCGCAGGTTGCCAGAGGGGCAGGCAGTGTGGCTTGAGTGGACACACTCATTTCCGCAGGCAGCAGAGACTGGCCGGACGCCGGTCACGCACATTACGCTCCTAGATGGCGCCGGCAAGATTAAGCATGTGGCCCTCACCGACATCGTCGAGGGCGTGCGCGGGTTCGGGCCGACGAAGTGGGCCGCGCTCGGCGATCTCTACTTCATGTCGGCAATCATCCCGATGACGCAGGCTTCGAACACGGTGCTTGGGCGCGAAGGGGAGGTCTACCTGGCGCGCGAGCCGGGCAGCACAGAGAGCGGGCGCTTTGAGGCGTACGCCGGCCCGAAGGATTACAAGACGCTTGAGTACGTTGGCGACTTCCACCTAGAGCGCTCGATCGACATGGGTTGGTTCTCGTTCCTCGCGCTGCCGTTGCTCTGGCTGCTGCACTACCTCTACCTGTACCTGCACAACTACGGGTTGGCGATCATCGCCCTGACCCTGATTGTGAAGACCGCACTCCTTCCGCTCTCGAAGGCGAGCTTCGCCTCGATGAAGAAGATGCAGGAGGTGCAGCCAGAGATTAAGGCGCTGCGCGAGCGCATCAAGGATCCAACCCAGCTCAACCAGGAGATGCTCGCTCTCTACCAGCGCCGCGGCATCAACCCGATGGGAGGCTGCTTCCCGGTGGCCATACAGATCCCGGTGTTCCTCGGACTCTACAACGCGCTCTCTAATTCGATTGAGCTGCGCCATGCTGGATTCGCCCTGTGGATTACTGACCTATCAGCTCCGGAGCGGCTAGAGGTATTCGGGATCGGAGTGCCGGTGATGGTGCTTCTCATGTCAGCCTCGATGATCATCCAGCAGTGGACCACCCCGAATCCGTCGGCTGACCCGCAGCAGCAGAAAATTATGATGATGATGCCGATAATCTTCGCCATCATGTTCATCATCTACCCGATGCCGGCAGGGCTTGTGCTCTACTGGCTCGTCAACAACATCATCTCAATTACGCAGCAGGTGTACATGCGAAACACGGAGAAGGGTTCCGTGTACGTAGCGACCTCCGTGGTGAGCATTCTGCTGCTCGCGGGCGGATACATCCTGACCCTGATCTAATGGATGGCTCAACGATAGCCGCGTTAGCGACCGCCCCCGCGCCCGCCGGCGTGGCGGTGGTGCGCGTGAGCGGCTCACGTGCCCGCACCGCGCTCTCCTCCCTCTTTCGGGGCAGCAAAGATCCAGTCACGAACCCGCGCCTGATGGTGTACGGGGAGATCCTCGATTTTAAGAGCGGCGAGCCTATTGATCGAGGACTGGCAGTCTTTATGCCCGGCCCAGCGAGCTTCACGGGCGAAGACATCGCAGAGTTTCAGTTTCATGGGAGCCCGGTGCTTGTGCAGCGAGTGCTCCGATCTCTGTATGCGTTTGGAATTGTACCAGCGCCCGCGGGGGAGTTCACAAAGCGGGCCTTCATGAACGGCAAGCTCGACCTCGCGCAAGCTGAGGCGATCGCCGATGTCGTGAACGCCAAGTCAGAGGAGGAGCTGCGCTTCGCTGGAGAGCAGCTCAAGGGCCGCCTGAGCGAGGCGCTTTCCTCGATCGGAGAGCCTCTGCGCGATGCGCTCGCTGAGCTTGAGGCAACGATCGATTTCCCTGAGGAGGACATCAAGCCGGATGCACTCAACCAGGTTGCAGCTCGCGCAGAGGTGGCGCGCGCGCAGGTGTCTCGGCTGCTTGCGACGTACTCATTCGGCTCCATCGTGAAAGAGGGAGTGCGCGTTCTGCTGTGCGGACGGCCAAATGCCGGAAAATCGAGCCTACTCAATCTGCTCGTCGGCAAGCGCAAGGCGATCGTGTCGGCTGTTTCAGGCACAACGCGCGACCTGATCGAAGAGGAGGCATCGCTCGCTGGCCACAAGTTCGTCTTCTGCGACTCTGCTGGCATTCGCGACACTAACGACGAAGTTGAGAAGATCGGCGTTGATCTCGCCAAAGAGCGGCTCTCCTGGGCAGATCTCGTTCTGTTCGTCGTCGATGGCACCGACACCTCTTCAGCCTGGAAGGAGATCCTCGATGTGCTCAAAGCTTCCAAGAAGAAAGCATGGATGGTGGTGAACAAGATCGACGCGAATCCGGCAGCGCTCGGATTCTTCCAGGCCGATTCCTCGGTGTGCCAGCAGAACTTCTACGTGTCTGCAAAAACAGGCGCAGGCATCGGGCCACTGCTTGAGGCCCTCGTCGATGACGTAGCGCGCGAGATGCCAGAGAAGGGCGATGTTGGCGAAGTAATAACGAACGAGAGACACCGCGACTGCCTGCGCAGGGCCTACGACTCTCTCTCTGCGTTTATAGACCAAGCGCAGGCGAAGCAGGCACCGCTTGCAATTCTCGTCGCCGACCTGCGAGAGGCGCTCGCAGCCCTCGACGAGATCGTGGGGAAGACCTACACCGAAGACATTCTCGGCCGCATCTTCTCCAAGTTTTGCATAGGGAAGTAGCGGATTTTCCCTCTAGCCAGCGAGGGCCTTTTTTGGCTCATCGTGGAATCGAATAGGTGAGGGCGCGAATAAAGAGAGCGGCGATAGCATACAGGGCTGCTTTGTTGTCTGCCCCTCGCTGTTCTCGC
>CAZZJR010000034.1:6272-12156 GCA_964654585.1 uncultured Bdellovibrionales bacterium | reverse complement strand
GCGGGTGAAGTCTTTGTAGCGGCGCTGCACGGAGAAGTTCCGGGTGCTCGGCGGCAGCACCACGCGTTCTCCCGGCTTGAGGGATGCGCTCGTCCCCCCGCCCGAAACGGTTATGACATTGTACTCCGAGTCCTGGGAGTCATTCTTGACCATGATACGGCCGGGAGGTGGCCGGTCGCCTGAGCAGCCCGCGAGGGTGAGGAAAAATAGGAGTAGGACGGAGCGGAGCGTTCTCAATGCAAGCCAGTGAATACGTTGGGCGTGGATCGGCGGCGATTGAATCATAATCCAGGGTGAGGCGGAGAAGGGCAAGAGATTTGCTCGCCATAAGGAACCCCGGCGAGCAGATCCCAGGCCGGTGCCCAAGATAGCTCGCCGGGGTGCTCGTTACCTCCAGTGCGCGACCCGCGCGCGCGCGGAGGAGAATGTCTCGCGTATGAGCGGGAAGTTTCGCTCAATCCATGAAGCGCCCACGATAGTAGCCGTGCCGATTATGCCCAGCACCAGCCATGGACTCACCGTTACAGTGGTGATTGCTATGCTGCACGCGTTCAAGAGGGCGAGCGCGGTCAGCATAACGCTGGCGTAGAGCTGGAAGCGAGCTTCCCGTACGCACGAGTAAGCTACCCCGAGGATACCCAGCACGAGAGCTGTAATACAGCTGTTCATCCCGCCGGCACCTGTCAGCTCTGCGACACCGGTCAGCAGCAAGGACATTGCGGCGGCAAGCCTGAAGCATGCTCCAGTCTGAGTCACGCGGAGCGACATTGCGGTGAAGGTCCCCATCATCGACAGCCCAAATCCCAGAGTAACGAAGCGGTCTCCGTACGGGCTGAAGGCCAGCCCGAGAGAGTTCGCGAGAACCAGGCCGGAAAGCGACGTGCATCCAAGGGCGCCCAGCTCGCTAAAGCCGATCAGCGTACCCGAGCTTGTCACGCGCCGAACTGTGCTGAACAGAAATGCGGCTACGAGAGCGAACGATACCCCGATGAAGAGATCGTGCGCGCGGTACAGCGACTGGCGGCCAAGAATGAGCCCGAGGGCCACAAATGGCACCATCCGCGCCACTACCGCCTCGCGCGTTCGCAGATCGGGTGTCAGCTTTAAGGAAGCCTCACTCAGCACAGCTACGAGGCCGCCAGCACTGACGATAGCCAGCACCAAGAGCGGCTCGCGAGTAGGCACCAGGAGCATGCTGCTCACTACGATAGTGGCTGTCAGGAGCCTCCTGGCATGGCCTCTCGCCAAGACAGCGTAGGCCATGTAGGCCATGGGCAGCAGCGCTATCAGTCCCACCGCTCCGACAAGCAGAGCTGTGCTGAGCGAGGGTACTGAAAAGAAGAAGATGCTCGGGTAGTCACTCGCCGACACATTAGCTGCGACTCGCGAGTAGAGCATTGCTCCGATCTGTGCAAAGTGAATCGGGATGAGCAGAGCGACTGCTCCGAGCAGGGTGCGCGCACCCTTGCTCTCCCCGATCCGCAGCCCGCACAGCAGCCCGCATCCGCACATCACCCCGGTGAACCCGAGGAAGGTACAGTAGCGCGCTACCTGAGACATGCCGTCCCACCTGCCCAGCAAAAAGGTAAGCATCGCGGCAGCGAGGACAGATGCGCCGACGACTCGCAGTATCGAGCCGATCCGCGACAGCCGGTCTCGCTCTTGTGCAGCATCCGCAAGCCTGTCTTTTGTGCGCTTCTCAATGGCGGTGCGCTCCAGGGAGAGCGCCTCCTGTACCTCTTGAACGACTTGTTCGCTGTTAGTGTTCATACATCTCCTTCTCAATATCTCCTTGTGGCTGATAGGTATTACGATTTGGTTGTAACCAGGGAAGCCAACACTGCGCGGAGCTCTTGCTCCTCCTCCTTGGAGGTGAACTCGATGCTCAACTCGTCCTGCTGGCAGGATTCAGCCGAATCGACGTGCTCCTCGCAGGCGGCGATGCGCGCCTCCCATCGATCGAAGATGTCATCGATCTCGCCGATGGTTGACGACTCGATGCTGTTGACCGCGCGCAGGGCTTCAGCACGAGACTCACGAGTCCGAAGGATATTTCTCTGCTGTCGGAGCGCCTTGAGCTTCTCGTTGACAGTTACGAGATCTGTGCTGAGCTGCCGCTCAAGCTTGGCATGGTGGGCTGCCTGCTCTTCGAGCGACCTTGCTTGCGAGGCGTAGTGCTGCCGCCGCTTGATGCACTCAAGAGCCTTTGTTTCATCCTGAGCGGCGACACGCTTTGCGCGCTCTTCCCAGAGTGCGGCCTGCTCGCGCAGTTCCTCGACGCGTTTTCGCATGTCTACCCCGTCTTTTTGGACTCGGCCGAGCCGGGCTTTAGCTTTCCCGGATGAGTGCTCCGCCTCGCGGATTGCGGCGGTGACGAGGGCTTCGTGATTTTCGAGCTTGCCGACGATCCCTTCGACACTCGACATGATGCTGGCAGTTATTCTCCGTAGGCTGTTCATAGTTCCTCCAAAAAAGAGAAGTTGTTCTCTCTTTTGAAGGTATCAGAGAGGCGCCGCCGCACCTGTGCATCACTTAGTTACAAAGTAACAATTAGATAAAAAATAGCCTTAACATATTGGAAGCATGTTCTAAATATAGATGACGGAGCGCGCTGTAAAATGTTACATTGTAACCGTGAAGAGCGCATCTACCGTCGGACGCCTTGAGATCTTTGTCGCCAGCGCTACTCTCGCTGCCCATGCAAGTTTCATCGAAGAGGGCTTCCGGCTGCGCGATGTTCGATTCTTTACCGAGCTATTCCTTAACTGGACAGAGGCGCACCAGAGTTCGGGCAGCGCACTTCAAAACACCCAACTCGCCCGTTATGTGGGCGATCTGGTTGAAGCTGGATTTGCGAAGCAGAACGCGAAGAAGAAGGTGACGTTTTTTCGCCTCACCCGGCTCGGGCTGCTTGAGCTCTTGGCGCGGATCGTGTCAGTGCGGGCATCTTTGCAGCCCTCGGCGACTCTCTTTCGAGTATGCTTCCTCAAGAGCTACAAGTCCCGGCTTGAGGCTCTTGTCGCCCGAGAAGGCGCCCACTTCCCGCACTCGCTTAAGCTAGAGCTTTCGGCCTTGCTCGATGTACGGGCTCTTCTGGAGGCTCAGATTCGCGAAACAGAGGCGGCACTTGGGCGGATAGAGCGCCGGATTGAGGACGCACGGAGCACGAGCGCGCTGACGAAGAACCTCCTCGCAGCACGGGCTCCTTTCTCGCAAGTGGTAGAAGAGGTTGAGGCGCGATACCCGTACGAGCTTAACTCGACGAAGCCCTTGCAGGAGCTCATAGCATCGATCGCGCCTGACCAGCGCAGGTGGGAGCTTGAGGAGGGCAACGTAATCCGTGCAGAGACTATTTGGGAGCCGCAACGTGCGCTGCTTCGGGAGCTTCTTCGCCAGCTAAAAACGTTGGCCGCAGCGGAGGACCCGCGGAAGCCGTCTCGCTGATTACTTCTGGTAGATATCTACTGTGCGACATCCGCCATCAATCTGCCGCATGTGAATGTCGACTAGCTTGATGAAGGTGCCTGATTTGCCGGGAGGGGGACAGTCCACCGAGTAGTAGCGCGTGTAGTCGCGGTATGCTCGCTGCACCGAGAAGAATCGAGTGTTCTTGGGAAGAACGACGTGCTGGCCGGGCTTGAGGGTGAACCGCTGTGAGCCGGCCACGACAGCGATAACGTTGTACTCCGGATCGCGTGAGTCGTTTTTTACCATGATGCGCTCAGCAGGCACCTTCTCGTGGGAGCATCCAGCGCCAGAGAGGGAAAAGAGAGCAAGCCCCACCAGAGGGAGAGAAGGCAGTTGGCGAAAGATGAGGCGGATGGATGGGAGCATCGTGCCCGATTGTATAAGCCCGGCAGGCACGCGCACAAGGAGAAGCTCGGATGGTGCTTGGCGTTCAGCGCGGTGACTGCGTAGTATAAGAAGTCTGCATGGATGCATCTCACACCTACCCTAAACTTCGCTGGCCGATCGACCTCCGGCTGCACGACGCCGCTGGCAAGCGGGTTCTCGTGCTTCAGTGCCCCCTCGGTATCTCGGAGAAGCCTCTGGTGCTTGTGCCCGCTGTGGGCCCGATACTCTCGCTCTTTGACGGCTCGCGTTCGCGTGAGCAGATCCTGGCGCAGTTCGGCCCCCAAGGGCTGACTGAGAAGACGCTCACTGAACTCATTCTGCTGCTTGACCAGCATCTCTTCCTGGCGAACGGGAAGTTTTTTGCCGCCGGGCAGGAGGCTCGCGAAGCGTTTGAGAGAGCTGACGTGCGCTCGCCAGCCCTTGCCGGCCGCGCGTACCCAGCGGAAGCTGCGCAGCTCAAGGGGCTCGTGGACTCGTGCCTTGTGGAGGCCCCAGCTAGCGAAGCAAATGATGGAGAGGTAGCCTGCCTCGTCGCGCCGCACATAGACTACCAGCGCGGCGGGCGCTGCTACGGTGTGACGTACCCGGAGCTTCGGAGATCCTCGTCCGATCTCTACGTCCTGATGGGAACAGCGCACCAGTACAGCCCCGGAATCTTCCACCTCTGTGCCAAAGATTTTGAGTCTCCCCTCGGAAAGCTCCCGTGCGATACCGATTTTATGACTAAGCTCGCGGCTCGCTACGGTGTCGAGCGATCGTTTAAGGAGCAGTTTCTTCACAAGCGCGAGCACTCCCTTGAATTACAGCTCCCCTTTGTGAGCACCGTGAAGCCAGGTGTGTCGATTGCGCCGATTCTGGTGGGTAGCTTGCATCGAGCAGTGGTGGAGCAGCGTGCACCACAAGAAATAGATGAGTACGAATCCTTCGTAGGCGCGCTGTGTGAAGTGCTACTTGAGCAGGAAGCGGTAGGGAAGAAGGTGTGCTTTATCGCTGGAGTTGATATGGCTCACGTTGGGAAGAGCTTTGGGGATGAGGACTCGCTCACGCCGCAGAAGATGGAGGGAGTCGCAGCGAGAGATCGCGTGTACCTCTCAGCGATTGAGCGCTTAGATCCATCAGCTCTCTTCGACCACATCTGCGAAGATGGAGATGCTCGTCGCATTTGTGGCTTCCCAACGATGCACACGATTCTCGATCTCTTCTCGCGCCTTAATCGGCGCCCTGCAGTGAAGCTGATCTCGTACGACCAAGCGGTCGATTACCCCGGGGAGTGTGCCGTCACCTTCGCTGGCATGGCGATGTTTGAGCGGGAAAGCCGGAAAAACTAAGAGAATCACCTAGTTGTGGAGCGAGTAAAGCCCAGAAGTTTCAGTGCGTTAGCCATTTGTTGGAACAAGCAGAAGCACTTTCTCAAGCGCAGCAGACATGGGGGTATAGGTTGTAGAGCTTTTTAAAGGTGCTCAAATGGAAGATGCAAAGACCGCCAACTTCTTTGACAAGGTAAACTGCGAGGTGAAGTTTGGCGACGTAGAGGTCGGCTCTACCTACCCGCTCTACGGGATGATTACCAAGATCGTTGACGACACGCCGGGCAACGTGGTGGTTGAGATTAACTTCTCGATCAAGGCCAACATGACGATTCCGGACCGTGAGAAGATAGAGCTCCTGAAGGAGCGCGCCTTCGAGCCAGGAATCTTCGTTTCGAAGGTCACGTCGAAGGACCCCAAGGTTGAGGTCGACTGCAGCACGGTCGTCTTTGGCAAGCGCCAGGGGTTCAGCGCGTAGAGATCCTCTCTCGATTCCTCCTACAACACGACGGAAGCCGCATTTGGGTAGCCCCTGGATGCGGCTTCCGGCTTTCCGGGGGCAGGTTGACGCGCCTTGCTGTGCCCTAGTACCTTAAGCCTGCCTGCAAGGAGCGCTGCCGCTCCTTAGCGCCCAGGAGAGTCCGCTTGCCGTCCCCTCTAGACCCTAAGGAAGAGAAGAAGAATTGGAAGGAGGAGGCTGTCTCCTTCTTCCGAACACTCAT
>CAZZJR010000034.1:4145-6172 GCA_964654585.1 uncultured Bdellovibrionales bacterium | reverse complement strand
AAGGGCTCAGCCGGGCAGCTTTTGATAAATGGCCAACCAGTCACGGAGCCGTATGCACGCTGGGTAGAGGGCGGCGCGCCAGAGGGACGTTTCGGCCCGAAGACAGTACCGCCCGGTCATGTGTTGTTGCTTGGTGATAACCGTGATCAGTCGAAAGACTCCCGCTTCTGGACAGATCCCTTTCTCGACATGCGCCGCATTAAGGGCAAAGCAGTCCTGATCTTCTGGTCATGGGACAGGCTTTCCCGGATCGGAACCGTAATTCGATGAGAGCTCCCTGGTTTCTCTTCAACGATGCAATCGTGCTCAGGGTGAGTGGCAAGGACGCTCGACGATACCTGAACAATCGGCTCTCAAATGACCTTCGAACGTTACAGCCTGGAGAGAGCACATCGGCGGCCGCGTTAACTGCCCAAGGGCGAGTTGAGGGGCTCTTTACGATCTTTGCGCAGCCGGAGGAGACTTTCTTCCTGGTTTGTGATGCTGGACCACGAGAAGAGGTAACGGCCGCGCTCAAGCGCTTTATAGTTGCGGACCGAGTCATCGTTGAGGATCTCTCGGGACAGAGCAGCTTCGTGCATATCGCCACAGGTATCGATGATGCCAAGCAGATCCTTGCTGGGTGTGGACAGAAGGTTCTGCTACGCGCCCCGAAGAGGCGGGTTGCCGAAACGGGGAGTGATTGTCTGGTTGTCGGAGATGCCTCGCGGGAAGCTCTCCTTCGGCTCGAGTCGCAGTGTGGCGGTAGTCTTACCCCGAGCGACTATCGGCTGCGTCGGATGAGAATGGGAATTCCTGCCTACCCAGAGGAGATAAACGGAGAGGTCATCCTCACGGAAGCCGGAATGCGCGACTCAGTATCCTTCACCAAGGGGTGCTACGTTGGGCAAGAGGTTATCGAGCGTAGTGATGCTATTGGGAAGGTGCCTCGGACGCTCGAACTGGTGCAGCTACATGGAGCCGCTGAAGTAATCCCAGGCGCTTTGCTGCTCAATGCAGCGGGCGAAACACTCGGCAAAGTTGTCTCCGCTGTGGTCGACCCCGAGAATAGCTCGACGTTTCTGTTTGCCCTTCTGCGCACCGGGAAATATCGTAGCGCCGAGCGCGTTGAATGCCAGGGCCAAACGGGCGATATTGTGCCGCGCCAACTAACAACGAAGGGAGCGTAAACAGATGAACAAGGGGCAAGTAATAGACTTTCTCGTGCAGAGCCAGGCTCTGAAGTTCGGCGAGTTCATGCTCAAGTCAGGGCGGAAAGCCCCGTACTTCATCAATACGGGCTGCTTCGACAACGGCGAGAAGATCTCGAAGCTGGCACACTTTTACGCCGAGAAGCTTCAGTCGCTCGGACTGCACAAGGCCGACGTGGTATTCGGTCCGGCGTACAAGGGGATACCGCTGTGCGTCTCAACCGCCATCGCGCTCAAGCAGCACTTCGACACCAACATCGGCTTCAGCTTCAACCGCAAAGAGGCGAAGACGCGAGGCGAAGGCGGAGAGTTTGTGGGCACTCCACTGGCCAAGGGCATGAAGGTTGTTCTTGTTGAGGATGTTGTCACGGCAGGCACAACGCTTCAGGAAGTAGTTCCCGTTCTCAAGGAGAAAGTTGGGGTTGAGGTTGCCGGGGTCGTGATCCTCGTGGACCGAGCGGAACGTGGCAAAGGTACGGCATCGGCGGTCCAAGAAGCTGAGAAGGAGCTCGGTATTAAGATTCACCCGATAGTTACGATCTCAGACATTATTTCCTACCTCTCGAAACCGAATTCTTCGGGGTTTCAGATAGACGCTGCTTTGCAGACACGAATTGACGAGTACCGCGCTGAGTTTGGCGCCCTTTCTGTCGAGGCGTAGCGGATTGTGAAGATGACTCTCATCGCCAGGGTCGCGCTGTTTTCTTTGCTCGTCTTCTGCACGGCTCCTGCGCAAGCAGACGAGCGTAGTGAAGCGCTCGACAAACAGTCGTACGAGATGTACCAGCAGGTTTTTAGCCCATTTTGTCCCGGCCGGTCCTTAAACGACTGTCCTTC
>CAZZJR010000034.1:2205-4045 GCA_964654585.1 uncultured Bdellovibrionales bacterium | reverse complement strand
GAGCTTCAGCGGCAGATAGACGACGAGCTGTCGAAGCTTGATTAGCCGGCGCCTTGGGCGCACCATACCTGACGAAAAGCGACCGTAACCGCACTCAAAAAGCAGTGCATCAACGACAGGTCGCTCCGGAGGAACCATGGCGGGCTCATTCATGAGCAGCGGTTTTAGGTCCGGTTTTCGTGATGTTCTTGGCGAGGGTTTTCAGCTCAAGAAACAGCGCAGAGATCGTTACAAGTGGCGTCGCCGGGCGAAGCGTAAAGCTCGTGTAGCTTCGTGGCTAGCAATCATCCTCATCTTTGGGGCGTTGCTCGTTAAGGGCACGGTGGTTGAAGCGTTCTACGTCCCGTCTGGCTCGATGACACCCACGCTCAAGACAAACGACTACATTCTTGTTGAGAAGCTCCGTTACGGTCTCCGGATGCCCTTTGTTGACCGCACCGTTGTGCCGTGGTCGCAGCCAGAGCGCGGCGATATCGTCGTGTTTAAGCGCTCGGACAACCCGACGACGGGCGCCGACGAAAGCGAGCAGGACTTCGTCAAGCGCGTTATCGGTGTCGAGGGCGACATCGTTGAGCTCGTTGGGAACGAGGTCTTCGTTAACGGCGAGCTGCTGTACGAGCCCTATGCTGAGTGGGGCAGCTACATCCAGAAGGGCACACTCACGTTCCTGGTGCCAGAAGGAAGCCTCTTTGTGCTCGGCGACAACCGGGGCGACTCCTTTGACTCGCGCTTTTGGGATGATCCGTACGTAGCAGCGGAGCAAGTCGTTGGAAAGGCGGCTGTTGTGTACTGGAACGCCGCGAAAGATTGACACCAGCCAGCAGGCTCCCTACCATCGCACTCCATGGCATTTTTAGGCCTACATAAAGAGAAACTTTCGGCGTACGTGGCGCTCACCAAGCCTCGTATTCTGCTCATGGTGCTGATCATGAGCGCTGCCGGCTTCTTCATGGGCGCAGGCGGCAGCCTGCGGCCCCTCGACAATTTTTTGATTATGCTGCTCGGGACGGCGCTCAGCTCAGGCGGAGCCGCTGTGCTCAACAACTACCTTGAGCGCGATAGCGATCAGCTCATGCACCGCACGCGCAGGCGCCCGATACCCGCGGGTTTGATCACTGCTGACGAGGCGCTTTCGTTTGGTCTCCAGCTCGTCCTGATGGGGGTCATCATTCTCGCCTGGCAGGTGAATCTGCTCACGGGCTTCCTCTCGCTGCTCACCGTTTTCCTGTACGTCTTAGTTTACACACCGCTGAAACGTGTGACGTGGTGGAACACAGTAATAGGAGCTATCCCGGGAGCGCTGCCTCCAGTAGGCGGCTGGACGGCAGTTACTGGGCACCTCGATTACGGGGCCTGGATAGTGTTCCTGATTCTCTTCGTGTGGCAGCACCCGCACTTCTACGCGATTGCATGGATGTACAAGGACGACTACGAGCGCGGTGGCTTCAAGATGTTGCCAGTCGTTCATCCGGACGGGCGCAGCACCTTCAACCAGGTTGTCGGGTTCTCTATCATTCTCATTCCGATCTCGCTGCTGCCATCGCTCGTCGGAATGGCTGGGCCGCTCTACGCATGGGGCATGGGAATTCTGGGGATCGTGATGCTTGCGATCGGAGTTCAGTTCTCCCGAACTCGGTCAGTGCAAGACGCCAAGCGGCTGCTGAAGGCCTCAATAATTTATTTGCCCCTTTTCTTCGCGCTTATTTTGGGCGACAGATCGTTCTAGCATACGGCCTCCACGTCCAACTTACAGGAAGCGACGAATCCCTCTCAACCGGGCAATCAGCCCCCAACGCAATTGCCGACTCCCCCTGCGGCTCAATGGAGCCTTGTGCTCGGC
>CAZZJR010000034.1:0-2105 GCA_964654585.1 uncultured Bdellovibrionales bacterium | reverse complement strand
TCCGGGTATGCAATTCGTTTCAGCGTCGAGAGCTGCTGTGAGATTAGCAGCGAGCCGATGCTCCTTCCAAAGGTATCGACAAGAACCTGGCAGAAGCGCTCAAGCGCGTCAGGATCTTCGGCTTCAAACCGCAACTCAAAGTCCCAGCTGCCAGAGCACACCACAACCGCCACAACGTTTGGGCACTCCGCGCATGCTGATAGGAATTGCTCACGTTGCGAAGCTGATAGCCCACAGTCGACCACCATAATTCGGTACATGAGGATTCCGAGCTGGGTGGTACGAATCGAGTACATTCGACCGCGCACAATCTTCTCTTCCCGTAGCTTGTCGATACGGTACGCCAGAGAGGACGCACTCATCCCCGTCACCCGAGCCAGGTGCGTGGTGCTCGCGGCTGGATTTCGGGTCATTGCGACAAGAATTTGCCGGTCCATCTCGCTCAGCTCCTTCACCTGCTCCCGCGAGGAGATTGAGACGCTTTCCCGCCGGGATATCTCCGGTGCGAGATAGTTTGGCGAGTACCAGGTACAGTCGACGCCGATTCGCACCGTTCGCTGCGGGAACGCGCCTTTGGACTGAGATTGGGTGCAAGCAAAGAAGTCAACGACTTCGTGCGGCTGCCTCGCGAGAAATGTGGTGCCGTACTGGAAGGAGCCAGTCATTTTTGCCAGCCAGTAGATGCGTGGGTGCGCCAACAGGCTCTCCTCGAAGCGGGTTCGCATGGCGGTCGATTCTGCGCTGGGGGCGAAGAATATTCCGTAATCGGAAAATCCGAGCCGGTAGTTATCGACGAGAAACGTCGGGACGATGATCCCGTTCTGGACCAGATTCTCAAGCGCCCGGCGGACTCGGTGCTCCCGAATGTCGGCACGCTGCGCGATTTCACGGATGGAGATGTCGGCGCAGAGGTTCCACGAGACGATGAGCCGCCGCTCGACTTCTGAGAGCGTGTAGTAATTCCTCATTTCCCAATCCGCGTAAGCCAATCGACAGCCTGGCAGGCCCCCGTCATCCCCTGTAATGCGTTCCAGCTAAGAGATGCTCTAGGGAGAGAAACCCTTATCCTACATGGAAGGAGCGGAAACAACTGCCAAGGCTTCGCTGCCGCGTTTTGTTCGCCGGCAGGCGACGCCTCAGCGTGAGAGCTAGCGCCCCTCAGCCTGCGCGATCTTCTCCGGCGCGAACTGCGCCTTCACTTGCGGCAGCTCAGCGTTCATGATTGAGCCCCACCCGGTCTCCATTCCCACCTTAATGACCGCAAAAGCGGCGACGACGATCACTGCCTGCATCAGCGATGTTGCGCAGAGAAAAATGAGGAGAGCGGCCAGGACGGCGTGTGTCAGGAGCACCGAGAGCCACCCAACCTGGGGCGTCACGTACAAAGATATCAGGAGCCCGCCAACCCACCAGCCGGCGACCACACACACGAGCTTCCCCACATCCAGGTTGGCCCGGCGCCGCGCGACGAGCCAGGCGAGGATTGAGATGATGGTAAAGTTGACAGCCATCTCTCGGAGGACAGGTATGATCGCCATAGAGAACCTCGTTAAAAGAGTAAGTCAGCAGAGTATCGCGGCGAGAGCGCCGGGTATCAAGGGCGAAAAAGGAGACCGATATGCTCTATAGAAAGCATGCTCCGTCCCCGAGGCAGTAAAAGCCGACTACTCCGTTTGTCGTTCTCCTTGTCTTCCTCCTTCTCCTGCACTTGCACTAAATTCTTTGTCCTCATCAGGCTATTTCGACACGAAGATTAGGAACGACCCGCAGCAATTCCCCGATTACGCGCACGGGTCAGGGAAGGTGCAGGAGAAAGAGAAAGATTCTGATGAAGATTAGGAGTGCTATGCGCCATCTTTTCTACAGAGCACAGCCGAGGCCTTGATTCCTGTGCCGGAGCCGCAGAGAAAGGCTTCGCCCCCTTCTTCGCTAGAACTCGCTCCTAAGCGGCCGAGCGAGCAAGGCAGCAGCCAGATCGCGTGCCGCAATCTCGCCAGCGAGCAGCTTCGAGATGTGCTCTGTGATTGGCACCTCTACCCCTGCCTTTGTGGCGAGCTGCTGAACGAGTGGGGCAGTGCTGACGCCCTCCGCCACAGAGCCGAGAG
>CAZZJR010000033.1:0-28311 GCA_964654585.1 uncultured Bdellovibrionales bacterium | reverse complement strand
CGGCTGATGCTGAACCATTCTATCTGCGTTTGGTACGCGGCATTGCGAAGAGCGCTCGCGAGGGACTTCTCCTCCGGCGAGGAGGAGTACTGAAAGAGCCGAGGCAGCTCCTTTTCAATGTACTTAATATTGTTTAGGAAGCGTTGGCTTGAGACGTACTGCAGGGGGATGCTCTCTCGTGCTGAAGCTGCGGCCGACATTCCTTGTTCGCTGCGAACGTGAGTTTCGGGCGAGAAGAGGTGCAGCCGTGCCCGATTCGGGTCTACTCTTGCGAAACGCATGAAGTGCCTGAGTCCCTGCAAGTGCTCAACTACTTTGACCGCATTTCCTATGAAGAGTGGCCGCGCGCCTGTCACGCTCCCCTTAAGCTCAGCCATGTCGTACAGCGTGAGCGCCGCCTGAACAGCAGCGCGGCACCTTCCATCCAAGGGGGATGCTTCTTGCCGCTGGGAAAACTCTTTGAGCACGCCGGCAAGGGCTTCGGGCGAGGTGCCGGCTATTCCATCCTTGCTGAGGCCGGCGCGGTCTCGAAGCTCGCGGACGAAGGCATAAAATGTCGCCGGGTCGGAGGGCTCCACACTCGCCGCGCGGTAGGCTTCTGAGAGGGTGATGCGAAAGATCTCCCGTTCGATGTCTGGAAGCTCTTCGAGAGCGTGGTTTGCGTTACGCTGCGCGAGCGACGAAAGCTCGCCAAGAATTTCGCCCATGTCGTGAATGAGGCAGCCGATCGAGATGCTGCGGCGCAACTCGTCGACCTCTGCTGATGCCCGCTCCGGTTCAAGCAGGCCAGCCCTACGCACTATCTCATTCCCGAGCACCACGGCGTGGCATGAGTGAGCGGCAGAGTTCTCTCCCTGTACAGGGTCGAGATGGATCTCGCCGGCGAAGCGACGCGAGTTCGAGAGCCCAGTGAGCATGAGCGAGAAAGCGGTGCGATCGAGCAGATCAAGTCCGAGGAAAAGCCTCGAGTTGAGCATGTCCAGAACGGAGTGGTAGTCAGGCGTGCCAACCTCGTGTCCGCAGCAGTCCACAACAGCGCGCGAGGTTTTTCGGTAGAACGTTGAGTCGAGCACGAGTCGATCAACGGTGGGCGAGGCGAGTTTGGTGCTATTGTCCTCGGTCGGGGCGCTCTGGTGGGCGGCTTGGTCTCTCTTCAACATCCGAGAGAGAATAGAGGGTTACGTCAGCCTAGTAAAAAGCCGGCCGGCAAACAGAGGGCGGAATCTGTTCGAAGTAGTTCGCAACGCAAACTACATCAACTAAAAAACGTCGTCATGGTGGTAGTAAACGCTCTCCCGTTGAGCAGGAGAGCCTCCGATGCCAGGGTCCCACGGTGACGCGATATTCCCCGACGATGAGACGCCACTTGTGCTCATCGAGCGCCTCGTGCGGGCGCTGCTCCACACAGTTCGCGGCGACCTCTCTCTCATACAGAACGAGCTCTCGGCACTCTCGTCAGAGCACGGTGAAGAGCGGCTGCGTGGGGCGCTCTCCCGTTGCCGCAGCATTGCAGCGCAGCTCGGGCAGCTCACTCTCGCGCACGCGCCGCCGTTTCAAGAGGCGGTAGGGCTCTCTGAGCTTCTCGCGGAGACAGGTGGCAACGGCGAAGGTACGGAGTGGAGCCTGCGGGGTGACCGTGCATCGCTCCTTGCAATTTTCTCTCTTCTGCCTTCGATGCTTGGCTCGTCGGGCTACGCAGCAGTGGTTGAGCAATCCTCTGACGCCCCGCGTGTCCGAATGACATTGCGGCACCGCAGTACGACACACGGAACCTTTCGCTCTTTCAGTAGCTTCGTCAGTGCTGAGGTAGGTGAGCGCGGTGTCGTCCGGGCAGCGATCTGCGATCTACTTCGGCAACACTTCAGGTACTCAGTTCGGGTCATGGTCCACGAGGAGACCGTAGAGGCAATTCTATCGGGAGAGGGCTTGCGCAAAAGCACGCAGGAGGCCGCATGAGAGAGATACTGCTGATCGATGATGATGCTGAGCTGGTGCAGAGCCTTGCAAAAGCCCTCTCCCCCCTGGTTGGCAGGCTTTCGTTGTGTGCCGCATCCACCTCCTCTGAAGGGCTAAAGCTCCTTGAGTCCGAGTCTCCGAGCGTAGTCGTGCTCGACCTCTGCCTCGGGGAACGTAGGGGCGTAGAGAGCGGATTCTCCCTGCTAGGCGAGATCCGGGCACGCTCCCCGCACGCGCGAGTTATCGTCCTCACTGGACACGGCTCAATTGAGCATGGGGTCCGGGCGATGTCGCTTGGTGCTGCGAGCTTCCTGGAGAAGCCGGCGGAGCTGTCGCACTTGGCTGCGCTCGTGAAGGATGCCGCTGCTACAGCCGAGCTGAAGCGCGAGCATGCACGGCTTCTCTCCCGCTTTGGAGGATCGGCGCAGGATCTCCTGTGCGGCTCAAGCACGGTGATTGTGGAGCTGCGGAAGAAGTTGGCGTTTATCGCAGCCACGCCCCAGTCGGTCCTGATTCTGGGCGAAACCGGTGCAGGGAAGGGGCTGTGTGCGCGCGTCATTCATGAGCTGAGCACGCGCCGCGCCGGCAAGTTTGTGCACTACCAGCCGCACTTCGGCGGGGGAGATATCGTGCATAGTGAGCTCTTTGGGCACGTGCGCGGCTCCTTTACAGGGGCAACAGAGTCGCGGCGTGGGCTCGTGCTTGAGGCGGACCGCGGAACGCTCTTCATCGACGAGCTTGATGAGGTGCCGCTTGAGACGCAGGTCAAGCTTCTCGACCTTGTGCAGGAGCGCCGCTTTCGGGCACTCGGAGCCGATTCGGTGCAGAAGGTCGATTGCCGCTTCATCGCCGCGACGAACCGCGACATCACCGACGCAATAGGGAGCGGAAAGCTCAGGAAGGATCTGCACTACCGCCTCGCGCAGTGTGTTGTGCAGGTTCCACCTCTCCGTGAGCGGGTGGAAGACATCCCAGCCCTGGCGCAGAACTTTCTGCAGCGGCTGCGAGAGCGCGACATGCTCAACGTCTTTGAGGCCTCGCCAGACTCTCTGGCGGAGCTCGCGCGCCGCCGCTGGGAGGGAAACGTGCGCGAGCTTCAGGCAGTCGTCGAGGCAGCAGCGTACCAGGCACACTTCGCAGGACGCTCGGTGATAGAGCCGAGCGACCTCGGGGCTGCGGGGAGCACACGGGAGCGGAGTAGAGCTCCGAACTCTTCTTCGCTTCATGCGCAGGTAGAGCAGTTCAAGTCAGAGGCGATTGCGCGAGCGCTTGAGCAGACCAGCGGCAATCAGGTGCAGGCAGCGCGGCTGCTCGGTGTAGACCGAGGCCTCTTGCGACGAGCACTTGCAAGCTCCTCCGCAGCTTCATCCACGCGCCGCTAACCCCGTTGAAATGGCGGGGATGCGTTGGTGAGCATGACTGCGGCGCTTCCGGTTCCGGTAATACATAGAAACCAAGACGACTTCGTGGTGGCGGCGTCTTGCGCTCTCAGGCGCCTAACTTCGAGGTCTGGCAAAGCTTACCCTCATACGCTACAACCACCAGGAATCCTTCTTTTTTTGGGGGCAGGAGAACGCTTTCGTATCTTGGCGCCTCTTCGGGCCCAGTGGACACCATGAACCAAACCGCGCGAGCTGAGGAATGAGGGCGCTGCTTGACCTTGCAGCCTACGCTTTCGTGCGCGGGCTTTTTTTTGTCCTCGGCCTCCTTCCGCAGCCGTTGCGCGTGGCGTTCTTCACGCTGCTCTTCCGCCTGGCGTTCCTGATTATGCCGAAGCTTAGGCGCATCTCGCTTCGAAATCTTGAGATTGCATTTCCGGAGAGAGATCCCGCCTGGCGGGGCACGGTCCTCTCGAAGAGCAAAACTGAGATGGCTCGGCTGCTCTCCGACATGGTCAGGCTTCCTCAGCTCAGCGAGTCTTGGGCGCGCGAGCACGTGTCGTGTGAGTTCCTCCCGCGCTACGCCGAGCTGCTCTCAGGCAGCGGGGGAAAAGGGGTGCTGATTGCTACCGGGCACCTGGGGAGCTTTGAGCTGCTTGGGCACGCCATCGGGCTCTTCGGCATGCCGCTCTCCGCGATAGCCCGCAAGTTCCGCTCGCCGCAGCTTGACCGCTGGTGGACATCGTTGCGTGAGGCGCGCGGCAACTCGATTATCGACCGACGTGGGGCGTTCAAGGCGATGGTGGCAGACGTCAGCGCCGGGCGCTCAGTTGCCGTCCTTTTTGACCAGAACGTGACGCGCAACCACGCAGTGTTCCCAACATGGTTCGGAGTGCCGGCTGCCACCACGCGAGCCTTGGCGCTAGCAGCGATAAAGACGGAGGCTCCCGTCGTTGTCGCCTCGATGCGGTACTGTGGGGCAGACCGTTACTCGATCGAAGCGTGCGAGTGTGAAACGGCTGACATTTACCGAGACGACAGCCTCTCGTCAGATGAGAAGGTTCTGCGGTTGACCCAGAGGCTCTCGGACCACTACTGTGAAATGATTCGGCGCTTCCCTGAAGGGTGGTTCTGGCTGCACCGGCGCTGGAAGACCAGGCCGACAGAGGGAGAAGAGAGCGTGTACTCGTAAGGTATGAGCAGCGAGAGTTCGGAAGAGAGGGATGCACGGGAGCCGCGTATCGGCGCGATGCTGAGTGTGGCGCTGCTGCTGCTCTTCGCCGTTCGCGCACCATGGACCGCGAGCTTCTGGCTCGACGAGACGATCTCTGCGTGGATCGTGAGTGGTGGGATTGCAAACGTGGTGCGTCTCTCGACAGAGTTTCAGGGGCAGTCTCCGTTGTACTACGTGCTGCTGTGGGCAAGTGGGCTCCTGCTCGGCCACTCTGAAATCGCGCTGCGAGCCCTGAGCGTCGCGTGTGGGGCGCTCAGCCTCGCAGTGCTCTTCCGAATCGTGGTCAGGCTCACGGACCAGCGAGTAGCCGGATTCGCTGCAGTGGCGCTGCTTCTCTGCGCTAACGTGTTTCAGGATGCCGTCTTAAGTGCGCGCCCCTACGCACTTGGGCTCCTGGCAGCGCTGCTCTCGCTGCTCTACGTGCGGCGGCTTACTGAGTCGTTTTCTTGGCGTGAAGCTGTACTCTTCTCCGTGAGCTGCTGCGCCGCCTTGTATGCCCACTACCTCTTTGCCGCTATCTGTATCGCGCACGGCTGGCACATCCTTCGCACGCCCGGTCTCTTTCGCCGCATGGCAGGCTGGATCCTACTGTCACTTGTGGCGGTGCTTCCGGCTGCGCCGCAGCTCGCAAGCCTCTTTACCCGTCGGGAGGGCCTCTCCTTTGCCCCGCCGCTTGCTCTCAAGAGCGTCTTTGAGGGAGCAGTCCCAGTTCCAGTCGTTGTGCCAGCACTGCTTGGGGTGGCGCTAGGGCTCGTTTGGGGAGCGAAGCTTTCCGGCCGCGCGAGGCTCTCCGAGGGGGCACAGTTTCTCGTTCCGTACATTGTGGTGCCGCCGCTTCTCTTCGGCGCCTTGAGCGCGCTCGGTGATGGCTCGCTCTGGGTCACTCGTTATTGGGGATGGCAGCCAGCGGCGTGGGCCGCGCTCGGTGGAGTGCTTGTTTCCGCACTCTCGGGCGCTCGCGGCCGAAACGTCGCTCTCGCCGCTCTCGCCGGGTTCTGCGCGCTGCGCCTCACAACGCAGGTTCGCTACATCGAGGACTGGCGCGGAGCTGCCGAGCTTGTCAGGACGTCGGCCGGACCGGTCGCACTGTACAGCGGTCTCGTTGAAGCCGAGACCGGCAGCGGAGCAGACTCCGCCGATTTCGCTGAGTACATCCGGGCGCCACTGCGAGTGTACGGAGTTCAGGGAAAGATAGAGTCTGTATCCCTCACTCACGTACAAGAAGATCTGCGGCGCCTTGACCCAGCCACAGAGTTTCTTGTGGCTAGGGACCGTCGACGGGGCGATGCTTCGTCAGTGGCAGATATAGAATTTGCTGCCGCAGCAGCAGGCTTGAGGCTGGAGCCGGTGCGGCGAGAGCGGCTCATGAGCGTGTTTCGGGTAAAGCGCTAGCTGCCTTCACCGCTTGCGGTTGCGGCGTTTGGTCAGCTCAAGCTCGAGGAACTCTGCCAAGTGTTCTGCGGTCGAGAGCTTGATATCACGCTCCTTTCGCATAAAGCGCCGCAGCACGGCGTGATCTACCCCCGACCCGATGGCGATAGCGTAGCGAGTCTTCTTACACGCGAGGACAGCTTTTCTGAGGGTGTCTGATAGGTTCATAGGCAAAGATACGAAGAATCTCCCCGTGCTGAGGAAGATACGACAAGGCGGCCGGAACAAAAATACTGGCTTATTGACCCATGAATTTCGCAATTTTTATAGTCGGATCATGACCTGCTAAAGGGGCGGTGGGCATAACATCACGCAGGCCTTGTGCGAAGCGAACCCATGTTTGTTTATGGTGGTCGTTTGGGAGACCGTGGGGTGAAGGTTGAGGTCTCCTTGCTCAGCAGGCAAACTAATCGGCACCTCGATAGCTCGGCGAGCATGAAAAGCAGCGATTCCCTGGGAGCTTTGCAGGTTTGGGTCTCTTCGTAAGGAATTCACAATGCCCATCAGCGCATTCATCTTCGACCTAGACGGCACTCTCCTCGATTCGATCGGGGACATTGCAGCCAGCGGCAATGCCGCGCTGCTAGAGCTCGGTTTTCCAACACACGCCACTGCTCGCTACCGGGATTTCGTTGGTGATGGCGTGGTGAATCTTGCGCGCAAGGTCCTGCCTGAGGAACACCGAGATGAAGAGACGGTGAAGCGATTCCTCAGCAGGTTTAAGGATCAGTACAGCAGAAGCTGGAAGGAGAGCACACGGCCGTACCCCGGCATCGTCGAGCTGCTGTCAGCCCTTGGTGAGCGAGGCGTGCCGATGGGGATCATCTCAAACAAGCGAGATGAGTTTACGAAGGCCTGTGTGCTTGAGCTGCTGCCCGGGTCTCGGTTCGGCGAAGTTAGGGGAGAGTCAGAGTGCACCCCGGTTAAGCCTGATCCACGTGGAACGCTTGCAGTCGCAAAAACGCTAGGCTGCGCTCCATCAAGCTGCGTCTTCGTTGGCGACTCCGAGGTGGATGCCGAGACTGCTCGCCGCGCGGGGATGCGCTTCGTCGCGGTCGAGTGGGGTTACCGCAGCCGAGCACAGCTAGAGGCCGCTGGGGTGATCTCGTTCGTGCGGGAGCCAGGGGAGCTGCTCCGGCTGCTAGCCAGAGAGTAGGGGCAGGGGCTGCTCTGTAGCAGAGGTGTTGTTCCCGAATGAGGCACTAATCGGCAGTCCTCCTCCTCGTGCTTGGCCTAATCTTCTTCTTTCTCTTTCTCCTGGGCTTGCGCCCGATCGCGCGTCTTCCTCCGCCCTTTTTTCTGGACATATTCTGGGCAACCCCCAGCATTTCTTGATTAAGAGCAGGGGCCGCTGCACGTGCAGGAGGGAGAGAGGGATTAGGATCAGGACGAGGAATGAAATGAACCGGCGACGACTTGAGTTGACCCCGCAGACGTTTTCTACAGAGCAGGCAGGGGCGGATTTCCGCTGTTTCTCGGGGGTTTCGCGAGTATCGACAACGCTGCGTGCCTTGCACTACAATCCCCTGCACTCGTAAAGCCTGCAGGAGAATTGCGTGACGATACTTGTCACTGGTGGAGCTGGGTTCATCGGCTCAAATTTTGTGCTCGACTGGGTCGCCGAAACCGGCGAAGCGGTCGTCAATCTCGACAAGCTCACCTACGCTGGGAACGTCGCCAATCTCTCGTCGCTTGAGGGCAACCCGCTGCACATCTTCGTGCGTGCTGATATCGGTGACACTGAGGCTGTCGCAAAGCTCCTTCGAAAGTACAACGTGCGCGCCGTAGTCAACTTTGCTGCGGAGAGCCACGTCGACCGGTCGATTCACGGCCCGGCTGAGTTCATACAGACCAACGTCGTGGGCACGTTCCGTCTGCTCGACGAGGCGCGCGCGTACTGGAACGACCTCTCGGAGGAGAAGAAGCGCGACTTCCGTTTCTTGCACGTCTCGACGGATGAGGTGTACGGCTCGCTCAAGCCGCTCGACCCTGCGTTTAACGAGAGCAACCCATACGAGCCAAACAGCCCATACTCTGCGTCTAAGGCTGCTTCAGATCACCTCGTTCGGGCCTGGCACCACACGTACGGGCTGCCAGTCTTGACCACCAACTGTTCAAACAACTACGGCCCGTACCACTTCCCGGAGAAGCTCATCCCGCTCTGTATCCTCAACGCGCTTGCGGGGAAGCCGCTGCCGATCTACGGCGATGGACAGCAGGTTCGTGACTGGCTGTACGTCAAGGACCACTGCGCTGCGATTCGTCGAGTGCTTGAGGCCGGCGAAGTTGGGCAGACCTACAACGTCGGGGGCTGGAACGAGAAGGCGAACCTCGATGTGGTGCACTCGATCTGCTCCATTCTCGACGAGCTACGCCCGCGCGGCGACGGCAAGCCATACTCCGAGCAGATCACCTTTGTTACCGACCGCCCAGGACACGATCGTCGCTACGCAATCGATGCATCGAAGCTTGAGCGGGAGCTAGGGTGGAAGCCAGCAGAGACCTTCGAGACTGGGATACGGAAGACCGTCTCATGGTACTTGGAGAACTCCGGGTGGGTTGAAACTGTCACGAGTGGGGAGTACCGCAAGTGGCTCGACACGAACTACGGGAGCCGCTGACCATGCAAGCTATTCGACTCGCTATCCCCGAAGTTGTTTTGATAGAGCCCAAAGTGTTTGGCGATGATCGAGGCTTCTTCTTTGAGAGCTTCAGCCAACGCCGCTTTGAGCAGGCTGTCGGGCACCCGGTGTCTTTTGTGCAGGACAATCACTCTCGTTCTGCCAAGGGCGTTCTGCGTGGGTTGCACTACCAAGTAAATAAGCCGCAGGGGAAGCTGGTCCGTGTTGTCTCAGGCGAAGTTCTCGACGTGGCTCTTGATATCCGCAAGTCTTCGCCCACATTCGGCTGCTGGGTAGCTCACCTTCTGTCGGCAGAGAACAAGCTCCAGCTCTGGATTCCTGAGGGGTTCGCGCACGGCTTCTACGTGCTCTCGGAGAGCGCCGACTTCCTCTACAAGACGACCGACTACTACGCCCCAGAGCACGAGCGCTGCATCGTCTGGAACGATCCGAAACTCGCTATCGACTGGCAGCTGCTCGGAGAGCCTCTGGTATCAGCCAAAGACGCTACAGGGAAGCTGTTTGCTGACGCGGAGCTGTTCCCGTAAGCCCCATGAAGCGCTCATGCAGCGCGAGGCTCTCCCCGAGCTCAACGTGAAATGAACAGGCCCACAGGTGCCCCTGCGAAATAAAGACTGGCTGCCCAGGAAGTGAGCTTTCGACTCTCGGCACGGACCGGCCCTGTGTGGGCTCAAGCGGAGAGAGCAGCGGCGCTCTAATGAACTGCGCCGCAATCGGCTCCCGCAAGCCGTGCACGTCGAGCGTCGTGGTGAACGAGTCGAGCTGGCTGCCATAGAAGTTTCGGTGCGCAGCGATATCGATGAGCCCTAGCGAGTCCTGCTCTGGGTTGTGCACCTCGCGAGCGGATAGTATCGCCCCGGCGCAGATTCCCCAGACTGGCTTGCTCGCAGCGAAGAGCCTGAGCGGCTCAAGCATTCCGTAGCGCTTTATGAAGCGCAGCATGGTAGTGCTCTCGCCGCCTGGCAGGATTAGCCGATCTACAGCAGCGAGATCGTCTGAAGTACGGACGCGCAGAGACCTAACGCCGAGGCGCGAGAGCTTCTCTTCGTGTGGCTCGATGCAGCCCTGGTACCCGAGGATGCCGACCGTCTGCGTCATGGAGAGGGGTTACCAGCCGCGGTTAGCGAGCAAGGCCTGTGGCTCGATACGGCTAATTTCAAGCCCGGCCATCGCCTTGCCGAGGCCGCGAGAAACCTCTAGCAGCTTCTTCGGGTCGTTGTAGAAGCAGGTAGCCTCAACAACGGCCTTGCCGAGCTTCAGCGGGCTCTCGGACTTAAAGATCCCTGAGCCGACGAAGACCGACTCGGCGCCAAGCTGCCTACAGAGCGCCGCGTCGGCTGGAGTCGCAACTCCGCCAGCAGCAAAATTAGGGACCGGCAGTCGGCCCATTGAGCGAACCTGCCGCAACAGCTCAACCGGGATCCGGTACTCAGCTGCACGCTCAATCATCTGCTCATCTGAGAGAGCTTGGAGCTGGTCGATGCCACGGCGCACTTCGCGCAGGTGACGCACGGCCTCAATGATGTTGCCGGTGCCCGCCTCGCCCTTGGTGCGAATCATGGCTGCCCCCTCGTGTACTCGACGCAGCGCCTCCCCGAGGTTGGTTGCCCCACAAACAAACGGGGTGCGGTAGGGGTGCTTGTCGACGTGGAACTGTGGGTCAGCTGGGGTAAGAACCTCGGACTCGTCGATGAAGTCGATTCCGATCGCCTCAAGGATCTGGGCCTCAGCCAGGTGCCCGATCCGGATCTTCGCCATGACTGGGATGCTGACAGCGGCCTTGATCTCTTCGATCATCTTAGGGTCGCTCATCCGAGCCACGCCGCCATCGCGGCGGATGTCGGAAGGGACACGCTCGAGCGCCATGACAGCGATAGCGCCGCAGTCTTCCGCGATTCGCGCCTGCTCGACGTCGATCACGTCCATGATCACGCCGTTGCA
This sequence comes from uncultured Bdellovibrionales bacterium, assembly GCA_964654585.1. Lineage (GTDB taxonomy): Bacteria > Bdellovibrionota_C > UBA2361 > UBA2361 > OMII01 > OMII01. Next base: position 17,728 of record CAZZJR010000033.1, on the reverse strand, counting down.
GAGCATACGAGCCAGTCCGACCTTGATGTCGAAGGAGTTCGAGCCGTTGGAGATAGGGTCAGAGGAGTTGCTTGGTGTGCTTGTGTGTGTGCTCACGGCTTTTTTCAAACAGTCGAAAAAAAAGAAGAGCGAGAAGTGGTGACCCCAATGGGACTCGAACCCATGTTTCCGGCGTGAGAGGCCAGCGTCCTAGACCGCTAGACGATGGGGCCACAACGAACAATCCGGCGACCCTAGCATGCTGGGGGATCCGATTCAACTTTACGGGGACAATGGCGCAAATTGGGTGGCTTTAGGCAACCGGCAGTCGCAAGTCACGGCTGGTCGCCCGTCGTTGTTTCGGGCTAGTCTGCCTAGGGATACCAAAGGGTTGGGAGACTCTCGTGCGCCAGAGGCGCTGTTTCCAAGAGGTCTCTGCCCACGTGGCGAACATGATGCCGAAAGTTGATGCGCTTGTGCCTGCATGATAAGGTCTGGCGCTTCGAACGCACGATGTCCCTGTTCGCCCGTGGTGCAATGGCAGCACGTCAGGTTCTGACCCTGAAAATCGAGGTTCGAGTCCTTGCGGGCGAACCACTTTACTCTGATTAGGGACGTAGTAATTCTCGGCAGAAGCCTCCGTTTCCTCCGGTGCCGAAGCAGTTAGCCTGGTGTACCCTAACGTGGTTTCCGAACGGGCCGTGGCTTTCAGCCGCTGCGCGTCTCGGACAGCAAGTTGCGTCATACAGGAGACACTGCCCGGGCGAGTCATTAGTCATGAGTTGGAAAGCCTCCTTACTTCCCGTCGTCTCTGTAATTGCCTTCGTGGCCTCCGGCTGTACGGCTCGCCTTGCTCCTAAGCCGAGCGAACTCCCGAGCACGATCGAGACAGATGTAGCTAATGCCGAGCAGGGCAAGATTACCCCCGATGTGCAGCGCGAATCCGGAGCGATGCATGCCTTCCTCGTCGGAGAGCTCTCGCTCAACGATGAAGACTTCAAGGGCGCCGCTGAAAGCTTTGCAAAGGCAGACGAGCTAAGCGATGGGCCAGCGCCGGCGATTCACACTAAGCTCGCTGAGCTCTACCTGCGCTTCGGTGAACTCGACAAGGCGCTCATGGCGGCCAAGAAAGCGTTGAGTGAGGATCCAACAGACCCCCACACGCGCCTCCTGTACGCCGGAGTCCTTGAGAGCGTCGGCAAAGACGATGAGGCAGAGCCGATCTACAAGGGGCTGATCCAGGAGTACCCAGGAAAGTTCGACTCCTACGTGCTGCTCTCTAACCTCTACGTGAAGCAGGGGAAGCTGCCCCAGGCGATCGATATTCTAAAGACGCTCGTTGCGCGCCACCCCAAGGAGGCTCTCGGCCACTACTACCTCGGTCGGGCGTACGAGCAAGCTGACGACTTCCCGCAAGCTGAAGTTGAGTACACCAAGGTCTTCGAGGCAGACCCGGAGCTCTCAAATGGAGCAGTCGACCTGCTGCGAGTACTTCTGCGCCAGAAGAAGACAGAGAAAGCAAAAGCGGTCTGCGACCGGATCTTGAAGAAAGACCCGAACAACCAGCTCGCGCGCAAGGTAATCGGGCATCTGATGCTGGGCGAGAGCAAGCTCGATGCGGCGCTCAAGCACCTTGACGTTCTCAAGGACCTCGAAGCGGACTCGACAGACACTCGCTTCAAGGTTGCCCTTATCCAGATCGAGAAGGAGAACTACAAGGAAGCGGTGCGCGAGCTTAACCTCGTGATCGCGAAGGATCCTCACCACGCTGAAGCGCGCTACTACCTGGCTTCAATCTACGCTGGCACAGGGAAGCACAAAGAGGCTCTCGAAGAGCTCGACCAGATCGACAAGGACAGCCCGATGTACGTAAAGGGCCGAACATTTGCCGCGCTGATACTGCGCCAAGACGAGGAGCTCGACAAGGCGCGCGATGCGGTTGAAGAGGCCCTGACGGTAGAGCCAGATAACAAGAACCTTATCCTGTACCGCATCCTGTTGCTGCGCGACCAAGAGGAGTACGAAGAGGCAGAAGACCAGGTTCGAACCGCCCTCAAGAGCGACCCTGAGGATGAGCGATACCTCTTTAACCTAGCGCTCGTCCTGCACGACCGCGGCCAGCGTGCAGAAGCGGCTGGCGTGATGGAGTCGGTGCTCAAGAAGAATCCGGCCAACGCCGACGCCTTAAACTACGTTGCGTACGAGCTAGCGGAGCAGAACCGGGACCTGCCACGGGCTGAGGAGATGGTGCGTCGAGCGATTCAGCTCCGCCCCAACGACGGCTTCTACCTCGATACCCTCGGCTGGATTCAGTACAAGCAGGGAAAAATTGCCGAAGCCGAGCAGAGTCTCGCGCGGGCCATTAGCGCTTCAGGTGATGACCTGGTGATTGTCGAGCACTATATCGAGATCCTCCTCGTTCAAGGGAAGTCAAACAAGGCTGTCGCCGTCATGAAGGCCGTTGTTGAGCAGGCGCCGCAGAGTGGGCAGCTCGATGATGCCGAGCGAGCAGCCGCTTTCAAGCGCATCGAAGAGCGGCTCAAGCAGCTCCTCCAGCAGCACCCCGAGCTGCAGAGCGTTGAGAAGAGCCCGCTCAAGCGAGCGGCGAGTGTCCCGCCTCAGTACTCGCAGATCGATTTTATGATTTTAGAAGAGTTTGAGAGGTAGAGATGACACGCCAGCTCCTGCGCCGCGTTCTTGTTTCCTTGGTTGCTGTCGCTGGCACCGGCTGCTCTGCCGCGCACGTCTTTGAGCCCGTGAGCCCGCCGCTCTCCCGTGCTGACTCAACGACCCTGTGCGAAGAGATGAATGCAGCGCGGCCGAATGTGTCGTCTTTTAGGTCGCTGTCAGAGTCGACAGTCAGCGCTCGGGGCGAGTCGCTCTCGTTTCGATACGCGATAGCTGGCCGCCAGCCAGACAGCTTGCGAATCGACTTGCTGCCGAATGAGGGAGCCTTCACGCTCGGAATGCTCGTGGTGCACGGCGGTGAGGTTCAGGCGATTAACGTGCAGGAGAAGACGGTCGAGCGCTCTCCTAACGCAGCCGCAGCCACTGAGAGATTCCTCGGGCTGTCTGGTATCACTCCGGAGCTGGTCCAGGCGCTTGTGACAGGCATCCCGCCGGTGCTCGCCTGCAACGACACAAGAGCGTACGAGGAGGGGCGAGGAGATGTCACCTTCCTGGACAATTCCGCCCGCGTTGCCTACACCGTTTCCTCAGGCACTCCGCAGGTGAAGAAGTTTGCAATCCTTTCGGCGGACGACAACTCGGTTGTAGCCGAAGGGTCTCTCTACTACACGAGCTCTAATAGCCCGGCTTCAATGAGCCTGATGGTGCACGAGCCGCACGAGGCTACCGGCGTGTTCCTCTTCAAGAAGATCACCCTCAATCCGATCATCGCGGACGAGATTTTTGAAGTTCAGGTGCCTGAGGATTACTCCCAAGTTGAGTAACCGCCTCACCGGCAACGGCAACGGCTCCGGCCGCGGCTCCGAGGACGGAGGGGAATTAAACAAAGAGAACGGCGAGGGCGACGAGAGGTGCCAAGCCACCGGCAACGCCCCACGGCTTCCGCATGCACGCCACGGCGGCGCGGAAAACGCGGAGTTCGCAGAATGGATAACAGTACAGCTCTCAAGGGAGCTGGTGCAGGAGAGCAGTCAAATTGAGGAGGCCAGCCGGCTGGGCACGAGGCACGGCTGCGCCCTCCGCGTTAATGAACCAGACAGCGGAGTCGGCCGACCGACTTTTGCTGAGGAGCAGAACGACATCAAACGCCACGTTTCGCCTGGTGCAGGGTCCCGCTACCGCCGAGGAACAAGCTGCTGCTCGTGGTCGATGCGGCGCAGCTCCACGTCTCGGGCTGGAGAGAGCACCAGCGGCACGAGCTCTTTGGTTACCGATGAGGTATCGAGACCGAAGCTCGCTTCCTCCGACAAGCTCACCTTTTTGAGCAGAAAGTGCCCTTCAATGGTGAGCCGGTCGAGCCACGGCAGGTCACTCTCGTACGAGAGCTCTTTGTGCAGCACGACGAAACGCAGATCTCCGGCGATCTTGCTGCTGCGCAGCGACTCGTAGCGGCTGACGAGGTCAACCTCGCCGCGCTCAGCCATCTCCTCGATTACCTTTTTGAAGAAGAAGTTGATGCGGGGCTCGATGCGGAATCCGAGGTTGAAATCGACGCGGAAGACCTTCTTCGGGATAAGCGTAGTGACTTCGTACTCAGTCGTGTACGGCACGTCGAGCACGTTCACGTGGATGAACCAGTAGACGTCTGCGCGCTTCGGATGAATGTGAAAGAGCGAGTAGATGATCTTCGACTCAATCAGCTTCGGGAACGGCGCGCCGGTCATGTAGACCAGGTGCGTTGAGTACTTCGGCACGCTCTGGTCGCGGCTCAGGGCTTCGAGGGCTGGCAGATGTTGCGGAAGAGACTCGTAGTCCGTGTAGGCAACCTTGAGCCTGGAGCCTGCGTTCCAGAGGTACATAATTGTTGCGAGGCCGCTTCCCACTAGGAGCGTGAACCATCCGCCGTGGTGAATCTTGAGCAGGTTTGCCCCAAGAAACGCCAGCTCAATCGAGAGGTACACGCCGAGGTACAGCGCCACGAGCGCTTTCGGGATGCGACGGCGCGAGAGGTAGTTCGAAAAGAGCAGCGTCGTCATGAGCATCGTGAGAGTGATCGCGAGTCCGTAGGCAGCTTCCATGTGCGACGAGTCCCGGAAGTGTAGCACGACCACGACACAACCGACGAAGAGCAGGAAGTTTACTGCCGGCACGTACGTCTGCCCCTTGAGCACGGTGGGATAGACGATCTTTGCCTTGGGCAGTACCGAGAGTCGCATCGCTTCAACTGCTAGGGTGAAGGAGCCACTGATGAGGGCTTGGCTGGCGATGATCGTTGCAAGCGTTGCGATAACGATCCCTGGGATGAGGAACCACGAGGGCATCAGCTCGAAGAAGGGGTTCTCCGTAGTGAGGGGCGCTCCTCCGCGACTGAGCAGCCAAGCCCCTTGGCCCATGTAGTTGAGGATGAGCGCGAGCTTCACGAAAACCCATGACACCTGAATGTTCTTCCGGCCACAGTGCCCGAGGTCAGAGTAGAGCGCTTCGGCGCCCGTCGTGCAGAGGAACACAGCGCCCAGGATCCAGAAGCCGTTATGCAGCATGAAGAGCATGTTAAAGGCGTACATCGGGTTGATGGCCCTCAGCACGCCCGGGTTGGGGATGATCCAGATGATCCCGAGCACCGCCAGCATCAGGAACCAGCCGAGCATGATCGGGCCAAACGAGTTGCCGACGATCTTCGTTCCGAAGTGCTGGATCGAGAAGAGCCCGGTCAGGATCAGGAGCACGATCGGGACGGTCTCGATGTTCGGGTAGATCTTGCGGAGTCCCTCAATCGCAGAGGAGACCGAGATGGGGGGCGTGATGATTCCGTCTGCGAGCAGCGCACTTCCGCCGATGATCGCCGGGACGAGCAGCCAGCGGGCGTTCTTTCTCACCAACGCGTAGAGCGCAAAGATGCCGCCCTCACCGCGGTTGTCGGCACGCAGGGTCAGCATCACGTATTTCACCGTGGTCAGGAGCGTGAGGGTCCAGACGATGCAGGAGAGTGCGCCGAGCACGATCTCTTCGGTGATCGGCTGGTCTCCGACAACTGCCTTGAGCACGTACAGGGGCGAGGTCCCGATGTCTCCGTAGATGATACCGAGGGCCACAAGAAGGCCGCCGGCGGAGAACTTGTGAGAGAAGCTGGACTCCTGCATGCGATGAATCGAAGCCACGGGCTGTGCGCCCAGCATTGGGCGTTTTCGGCAGCGAGACACGGCCGTGCCCGACAGTGGGCTCGGCTGGGCGGTGAGTCTCTCAAGTTAAGATGAAAATCCCGGCAGTTATCACTTCACAAAAGCTCCCGCGGCAAGCGCGTGGCACTCCTTTTTGCCTTGGCGTTACCAGGAACCGATGTCGGGCATGCGGAGCGAGCTAAGGACAACTGACGTTTTAGCGCGCAGTAGTGAGTTGATTCGGGTGCGTTATTGGTGGGTTGGGCGGGGAAATGGGGGTAGCTGAGAGAGTTTAGTTCCACAGGCAGGAGCAATCGAAGGGGCGCGAAATCAAAACGAGGGTTGGCTGTAGTCCCTCGCCCAAGCAGCTACTTCTGCTGCTGCTCTGAGTTGATCATCGCCTTCGCCACCTCGTTTGAGTCGACGCGGTACGTCCCGCGGCTGAGCGCATCCTTGATGCGCTCGGTCCTGCGAAACTTCTCCGCGAGCCACTCAAGCGTCAGCGAAGTGAGCCCCTTCTTTCGAGGCGGCTTCTGCTGGTTGTTTCCATTCTCGCTCATACTGCTCCACGTGTGCCGGAGCGCTGGGGCGCTGCCTTACGCTCGTTCCGGCTACCTAGAGAAGCGACACTTTTTCGCGAAATCTTGAGGGTTTGAGCCACAAAGAGAGGGTGTAGAAGCTTGAGTATATTGAACGTTTTTTCTCGCGGCCTTCCTTCAGACTAGAGTTCCCCTAGCGTTTACTTGCACTTAGCGTGGGTGGTAGATTCCAGCGTCCGCGCGGCTCGCGCGAGGTTGAAGGAAATAGTGATGAACAGCAAAGAGACAACAGCGATTTCGCCCCGCCGAGAGCAGGACTATCCAGAGTGGTACCAGCAGGTCGTAAAGGCCGCTGACCTCGCAGAAACTTCCGCTGTTCGCGGCTGCATGGTGATCAAGCCGTGGGGCTACGGCGTGTGGGAGAACCTGCAGCGTCACCTCGATGGCATGATTAAGGCCACCGGCCACAGCAACGCCTACTTCCCGCTCTTCATTCCGCTAAGCTTCCTCGAGAAGGAGGCTTCGCACGTGGAGGGCTTTGCGAAGGAGTGCGCGGTTGTCACGCATCACCGGCTTGAGGCGAAAGACGGCAAACTCGTGCCTGTTGGCGAGCTCGATGAGCCGCTCGTTGTGCGACCGACTTCCGAGACAATTATCGGAGAGTCATTCTCGCGCTGGGTACAGTCGTACCGCGATCTCCCGCTGCTCATCAACCAGTGGGCGAACGTGGTGCGATGGGAGATGCGCACAAGGCTCTTCCTGCGCACCGCTGAGTTCCTCTGGCAAGAGGGGCACACCGCACATGCAACCGCTCAAGAGGCAGTTGAAGAGACCTTTAAGATGCTTGAGGTGTACCGGGTGCTCGCCGAAGAGGTGCTCGCGATGCCGGTAATCACGGGCGAGAAGATTGCTGAAGAGCGATTCCCAGGCGCAGTCGACACGTACTGCATCGAAGCGATGATGCAGGACAAGAAGGCGCTTCAGGCAGGCACGTCGCACTTCCTCGGACAGAACTTCGCCAAAGCCTCAGAGATCAAGTTCCTCAACAAGGAGGGGCAGATTGAGCACGCGTACACAACGTCTTGGGGTGTCTCGACGCGGCTGATTGGCGGCGTCGTCATGACGCATGCCGACGACGACGGGCTCAGGCTTCCGCCGCGCATTGCGCCGAAGCATGTTGTCATCATTCCAGTCACGCCGAAGCCAGAAACTGAAGCGGCTGTGTTCGAGTACGCTGAGTCGATAGCGAAGGCGCTGCGCGCACAGCAGTACGATGGCCGCCCAGTAGAGGTAATCGTCGATCGACGCGACATTCGCGGCGGAGACAAGAGCTGGGAGTGGATCAAGAAGGGCATCCCACTGCGGATTGAGGTTGGGCCGCGCGACATCGAGTCAAAGCAGTGTGTCCTGTACCGCCGCGACAAAGGGCCGCGAGACAAGGCGTTCGTGCCGGTCAACGAGGCGGTTGAGGGCGTTTCGGCGACGCTCGACAGCATCCAGCGCAGCTATTTCGACCAGGCGAAGGCGTTCCTCGACGCCAACATCCGTCGCGACATCTCCACCTTTGAGCAGTTCAAGCAGTTCTTCACGCCGAAGAACGCTGATAAGCCAGAGATCCACGGCGGCTTCGTGCTCGCGAAGTGGGCCGGCGGAGCTGATGCCCTCGAAAAGCTGGCTGAACTAAAGGTGACAGTGCGCTGCATGCCGCTTGAGCAGAGCGGAACCGAGGGCACCTGCGTTATCACCGGGCGGCCGGCGACGAAGGACGCCATCTTCGCCAAGGCGTACTAGGGCAAGGGGAGCAGAGAGTGAGCGCTCAGGAAGTATCAGTAGCGGCATTCTACAAGTTCGCCTCGTTCTCTGAGGACGCGGTCAAGAGCGTCAAGGCGCGGCTCGAGGCGTACTCGCAGCAGAGCGGGCTCAAGGGGCTCGTGGTGCTCGGCAATGAAGGGCTCAACGCGACAGTAGCCGGCTCGCCTGCAGCAATTGCAGGGGTGAAGAGCCTCGTGCGCGAGCTCGTCGCCGACCCCGAGATGGAGTTCAAGGACTCTGCCTGCGAGAAGATCCCCTTCGCTCGCTTCAAAGTCGACGTTCGGCAAGAGATTATCACCACCAAGGACGTGACGATCGACCACAACGAATCCGCCGGCACGCACCTTACGCCGCAGCAGTGGCACGAGATGATCGCCGGCGACCCCGATGTGATCTTGGTCGACACCCGCAACGATTACGAGGTCGAGGTCGGCACCTTCGAAGGCGCGCTCGATCCACGGATAAAGAAGTTCAGCGACTTCCAGAAGTGGGTAGAAGACTCAAAACTGCCGCGCGACAAGAAGCTTTTCATGTTCTGCACCGGCGGCATCCGGTGCGAAAAAGCCGTGCCGGAGGTGAAGCGCCTCGGCTACGACCAGGTGTACCAGCTCCAGGGCGGCATCCTGCGCTACCTAGAGGAGTACCCGGAAGGGTTCTTTAAGGGCGAGTGCTTCGTGTTCGACCACCGAGTGGCAGTCGACAAGAATCTTCAGCCATCGAAGCTCTACAAGCTCTGCCCACACTGCGGCAACCCAGCGCAGGAGGCTATCTCATGCGCCAACTGCAACAAGACTTCAGTCATCTGTAAGCACTGTATCCCGCAGGCCGACAAGAATACTTGCTCGAAGAATTGCGCGTACCACGTGCGGCGCAAGAGCGCGGCGGTGTAGCAGCCCAACATCGGCGCTCCGCTGCCAAGCGCGCCTCTACTCTCTTCCAGTACAGCAGGCTGTAATCCAAGTGGGCTGGGAATCGAGGCCTGTCGCCTCGCGCAGAGCCCCATAATTGCCATTCTCAAAAAATTATTTGTGGCTGTGAGTTCAAGGGGTTGAGGCCAGCCTGTGGACCTTGCCCCAGGCCTTTGCGCCTGCTCTGCCCCTCGCCGTAGGTTGCGTTATGCGAAAAAGTCACATAACGTAATCAGGAGATGCGTCGTGGACGCAGCTGCAACGAAACCGGAATTCCTCGGTGACAGCAGATCAACAAACTATGGAGATACGTATGAGAGTACATGCAGTAACAGGAATGGTAATTGCGATGGCCTTCTCGGGCTGCGCTACATTGTTGGCCGGGACTGACCAAAACATCTCGGTGAACACGACCCCAGCTGGGGCAGAGTGTGAGCTCGTGAGAGATGGGGCAACTATCGGGGCGATTCCGTCAACGCCCGGGACCGCAAACGTTCGCAAGACGAAGGACGAGATTCGGATGGTGTGCCGCAAGGACGGATACCTGCCAACCGAGACGGTGCTTCCCTCGGGCGCTGATCGGCGCAGCTACGCAAACATGTTCCTTGGCGTGTGGGGCCTGATCACACTTGGTGTCGACTCGATAACGGGAGCTGACAACAGCTACCCAGATTCGCAATCAGTGACCCTCGCATCTGCACAGAAGGCGCACACCAGGAAGTAAGGGGGAGGCATGAGGGCGGCTGTTGGTTGTATGAGAGCATGCTGCTGTATGGCAGCGTGGCTCTCAATCCTGGCATCGACAGGTTGTGTTGCCGCCCGATTCGACAGGGCTGTAGGGCAACCGAAGGAGCACCTGCTCGACCTCGTAGGGCCCCCAACCCAGGTTGTTCAGAGTGCGAACGGCACGGAGATCTGGGTGTACCCCACATCGAGGATAGTGGACACAGGCCTCCCGCTTGAGAATGAGGACACGATTGGCGACGCCTTCCAGAAGGGTCTCGCTGAGGGAATATCGGAGTCAATTATGGACTCGGTGTTTCTTCCTGGCGGTCCGTACCGGTACGTGGTCGTCGACCGGGAGGGCAGGGTGCAATCGTGGGAGCTGAAGGTGTGGGCGGAGTGAGAGCTGCTCACTGTTTTACAGAGAGAGGCTCGCGACGAGAGCATGCCTCTTTGGGGGCGAATACTTTCGAGAGGCGGCGTAGAGCGAGCTACTCTGCGCCGCTTCCGTCCTTCCCCGAAGTTGTGAGGCTGAAGGATGTAATGCTGGCCCTATTGCGGCCCGGGGACTTGCGCAGCGAGGGATTGAGGTCCTTGTCCCTCGCGCTCATGTAGGAGGCGATCTTTTCATGCATCGCAGAGCCCTGCTTCAGAAGCCACTTGCTCACCTCGTCAATCAGGGCGTCGGGAATTCCGTCGTACTCGGTTTTGATGTGCAGGTGCCTCCCGGTACCGGGGAGAGAGAGATTCTGTTCGACGCATTCAGCGAGGTCCTGCGAATCGTCGGCAAGGATCTGGTAGTGCTTGAGCTGGTCCCTATCCGGAACGTAGGCCCGCACGACGAGCTTAAGGCCACGTGGGTGCTGGGTGACCGCACCTACGCGCTCAAGCTCCGAAAGCACGAGAGACGGATTGAGCTCGCTGCTGACCGACCTGACGAGCTTGGCGAATTGGTCCTGGCCATCTTTGTTCGAAAGGATCCTCGGCTCGCCGTTCTTGCCAGAAAAGTTCGGGTCAGAGCGCCACTGGCCAATGACGCGGGCGACGAGCGAGCTCTCGCTGGGAAGTGCAGTCGTTTTTTGGCGCACGATGCGGTCGACATCCTTGCGGTGGACGCCGGTCATCACCGATACTCGGGCAGCGGTGACGGGAGCATCCTTCTTTTGAAGCTCCTCGATAGCAGCCTCCACGAACGCTTGCTTGAGCAGCTCTGCAAGCTCGCGTTGGCGGAGCGAGTTTCGCAGGGCAAACTTGATTGCCCCGTGGAACATCTGGCGGACAATCTGTGCCTGTTCGGATGGTTTGCTCATAGCGGGAATCTACGTGAGCGGCCGATATCTTTCAAGCAAGGGCAGAGGGCGGGCGGCAGTAGAACCATTGACCGTGTGATAAATTAGCATACGAGGAGAACAGCATGGCAGGGCACATTTTTTCAGTACAGCTAAGGCTCGGCAGGTGCATTCTACTTGCGATCTGTGTGGCGGTAACGGCATACGGCTTGGGCTGCGGCGGCGGCAGCCGTGGCACTGGGATCTACGGTGTCGATGGGCTGAGGCCCGGCAAGCTGGTCGAGGATGATCAGCGGCTTCCGCTCTACGTTGAGCCTGAGCCATCCACCACGCCGACTCCGGCGCCGGGCTCAGCGGGCGCTGCTTCCCCGCGAGATGACCGCCGCTAACGGCGAGAGAAGCTTCTGGGAGAGCTCGCTCAAATCAGACGCGTCCTGTGGGTCCGCGCTTGAGCCCTCGACTGAGTTGAAGAAGAGCGCTCGCCCCGAGGTGCCGTCCACGAGCAGCACGTCGCCTGAAACAGAGAAGCGATGGGGCAGGGTAGTGTCGATGAACCCAGTTGCGAGAGTTATGAGCGCTGAGCGCAGCACCTCAAGGCTGTAGCCAGAGGCGCTACGCTCGACTGCCGAAAGGCTTACGAGCATGACCGCGTCGACGTGCAGCCGGGAGGCGAGCTCAGGCATCGCCTCCGACAGAACACACTCAAGCGGCGGATTTGGCTGCCGGTCCTCAAGCCACTCCTTGTCATCGAGGAAAGCAATATCCGCCAGAGCCTTATTGTGCTCAACAGCGGCCTCGGCGATAGCCGACAGGGGAGTGACAGCAACCTCCGGGCCGTCAAAGGGCGCAGCGGACTGAATCCCGTACGAGAGGAGAGTCGTCTGCATGCTTTCGAGCAGCTTGCGGCGGAAAGATTCCTGGCTCTCGCCGGGGGCTCCGACGAAGCTGCCGATCGCCTGTGTGCGGAGTGAAACTTGTAGTGGGATGATCGCCACGCTACGAAGCGGATGCTCGGCTTCTGGAAAAGCCGGGTAAACTCGATGACTGCGGGAGCACCCAGAGAGCAGCAGCACAGCGGCCCCGAGGCGGAGACAATGCTTGGCAAAACGGAAGACGTCGAGTCTAGCTGAAGGTGAAGTGGCGCGAGAAGTGAGGCTGCGGAGTGGCATTCTGCGTCCTATTCCTTCTTCCCAACAGTATCGGTTGCGGCGGCAGCGGGCTTCTCAAGGTCGGCGAGCGCTCGCTCGGCGGCAGCGGCACACCCCGTAGCAGCCTCTTTCGAGCTGAGGCCCTCTTTGGCCCTCTGTCCCCATAGCTGCTGGACCTCAGAGTCAGAACGCTCGCTGTACAGCGTCTTCCAGTAATCCGCGGGCACAGATGCTTTTGTCTGGGGGAAGTCACGCAGCATGCTGGCGTACGTGAGCCCTCTTTCGCACTGAAAGCTGGCCGGCAGCTTGGCGCGAGAGCCGTCGAAGGCTCGCTGAACAATTGACAGGTCATCGAGCGCCTCAAAGTAGCGCCCTCCGAGCCGCTGCAGCCGGGCATCGAGGAGCCGAAGCTGTGCCGTTTCACGCACGAAGGCTGCGTCAAACGAGAGGCTTTCGAACGGCTCAAGCGATCGCTCATGCAGAAAGAGCACCATCGTCTCGGTGCGATCCGAGCTGCTTGGGTGCGTAGAGAGCAGCAGCGAACCGGAGTGCAGCGGCGATTGCGCATCGATCCCCTGAAAGATTCGAATGATGTCGAGAGAGCGCCGCGTGTCGAATCCCCCTGCGTAGAGCATCTGCAGCGCGGCGGCATCGGCTTCACGCTCGAGCTCTCGGCTGAGGCTGTTGACTGTGGCGTTTGCGGCCCACCCGATCCCTTCTTCCGCGACATCTTCTAGGCTGAAGCGTGAGGACAAGGGGGTCAGGATCACGTCGACAATCTGGGTCGCCAAAATAGAGTCCGATGCCCGGCTAAAACTCTGGACGGCATGCAGAGAGGACCAGTGGGCAGTTTCGTGAGCGATCAGGAAAGCGAGGTGATCAGGGTGAGTCGTCTTTGCAAAAGCGCCGACGTGAATTCCGATCGTCCCATCGTAGAGGGCAAAGGCGTTCAGGGCGGGATTCCGCACGAGCCGCACCCGCGGGTTGCCCTGCTCGGGCGGCAGGGGAAGCCGAGCGACGATGGTGGCGATGAGCCGGTCAGTTGCCGCGTCGTTGACGAAGCTGCCGGACCGCTCCAGACTTGAGACAATTGCGGCGGTTTGCTCGGCAAGGATGATCCTGTCGTCATTTTGGTCCGGGGCGGGAGGCGCAGCCTTGTCGGCAGAAGCGAAGCAGCCAGCGCAGAGGAGGGCGGGAAGAGCTCTGAGAAAGAATTGCCTCATACGGACTCAGTCAATTCCTGTGGTGTTCTGCAGCTTCTGTTTCCCTGTTCAGTTCGATGCAGCAGCAGGCGAAGCTGCCTCCTCATCATCACAGGACGGCAGGCGCCCAGACAAGGAGGGAACATGCTTCTCCTGGCAGCAACACAGGGCTGGGCGACGGCCCAGTCTTGCAAGAGATTCGATGCGAGAGCCGAAAACAGCCGCAGCTACGCGGCCAGTCCGACCACAGCATTCGGCGAGTCGATATTCACCCGCGCCACTGAGCTGTTGATGCGCTTTACGAGGCCGGTCAGGACGTTTCCTGCGCCGTACTCCCACACTGCTTCTGGAGCCTTGCTGCTCAGCACGTTTTCGACGCACTCGACCCAGCGCACCCGTCCGCAAACCTGCAGGGCGAGGTTTTCGCGGATTATCTCAACATCGTCGGTTGCGGATGCAGTGAAGTTTTGGAAGACGGGGAACTTCGGTTTCTTGATCTCGATCTTTGCCAAATCAACGCGCAGCTTCTCTTCGGCTGGCTTCATCAGGCTGCAATGGAACGGAGCGCTCACTGGAAGCTCGATTACCTTCGCCGCGCCGAGCCGCTCAACGAACTGCTGCACGCCGGCCGCTGAGCCCGCGACGACGATCTGGCCTGGAGCATTGATGTTCGCGATCTGCGCAACTTCTGCACCCGGATTGATCGCTGCCTCGATCTCTGCGACCTCTTTGCCAAGCACGGCAACCATCTTGCCGGTGCCGACTGGGACAGCCTCTTGCATGTACTTGCCGCGCTTGTTTACGAGACGCACAGCGTCCTCAAACGAAATCGCCTCTGCAGCTACGAGAGCCGAGTACTCTCCGAGAGAGTGTCCCGCTGCAGCGACGATCTGGTGAGCGGAAGCGCCCGGCTGCTGCTGCGCGAGACGGAAACAGATCGTGCTGACGGTCAGGATCGCTGGCTGAGCGATCTCGGTCAGCGTCAGCTTGTCGGCTGGACCCTCGAAGCAGATCTTCGACAGCTCAAAGCCAAGCGCCTTGTCTGCCTGTGAAAAAAGCTCTCGCGCCACCTCGTAGGCATCGAAGAGATCCTTCCCCATGCCAACCTTCTGTGAGCCCTGACCAGGAAAAAGCGCAAAGATCTTAGACATATAGCACCTCGTTTGAGAGTCTCTGTAAGCCCATCAAGGGGGGCTTCCGAGCTGCCGATAATTCTAGGGAGGAGACCTGATGTCAAGAGACGAGGGATACCCATACTGTGTCAGCGGGTTGCTGGCGATTCCGCGCGTGCTGGTGGTGCACGCTGATGGCGAGGAGGCGCAGCGCCTGGCGGACGTGCTGAGCGAAGCCGGTTTTACGCCCGCCGTCGCCTGCAGCAAGGCCGATTTTGATCGCGAGACCAATGCCTCGCAGGTCGACCTTGTCTTGGTCGATGAGCTGCTGCCTTCGTTTGGCGGCGAGCACCTGGTGGAGTACGCGCGGCGCAGCGCGCCGACTTCGCAGGTTCCGTTGCTCGTGCTCTCGGAGGGTGAGACCCTCTCGCGCATCCGTTACCACAACAGCCTGGAGCCCTTCGCGGCCGTGCCGAAGCGGGCGGGAACCCGCACGTTAGTTGACGCGATTCGTCGCTCGATCTCCTTCTCGCTCCTTCCTGCGCACCCGGTAGAGCAGTCGAATGAGTCCTTGCGCTCTCGCATCATTCACACCCTGAGCCACGAGTTCCGTACGCCGCTCTTGGCGATTAATACCGGGGTCGAGCTGTTAATTGACAACTGGCAGGCCCTGGGAGAACAGAAGGTCCAGCTCCTGCTGCAAACAATTAAGCACGGCGGAACGCGGCTGCAGAGGCTCGTCAACGACTTTATGACGCTCCAGCAGATCGAGGTTGGCCTGGCACAGCAGGCGTTCAACAACTCAGCGCGCGATGTCAGCATCTCGGACCTGCTCTACAGCTTCATGGAGAGCAAGGGGTGTGACTACCAGCGCGACGGAGCAAAGATCGTGGTCGATGACCGAACAGGCGGCGCGCAGGTTCGAATCGTCGAGTCTCAAGTAATCGACTGCCTCGACCGTCTCGTCTCGAACGCTGTGAAGTTCTCTCCATCGGCGCACGGCGCGGAGATCGTTGCCGAGTGTGAGGGCGGAAACATCTGGCTCAACGTGAAGGACAGAGGCATCGGGCTCGACCTCGATTCTCTGCAGGAGGCGATAGGAATTTTTGGCCAAATCGGGCGTGAGCAGCGTGAGCAGCAGGGCTCGGGGCTTGGCCTGCCGATAGCGAACCACTTCGCCTCCATCAACGGCGGCAGGCTAGGCTTCCAGCACCGCGATGGTGGGGGCTCGATCGTGAGCCTGGTGCTGCCGGTAGCGCTCTAATCGGCGCGCGTTAATAATCCAGAGAGGCCTCCTTCGGCAGAAAAGTCGAAACAGCACCGATTTGAAAGCCTACGACCTTTCCTCCGTTTGAGGTGTCGGAGCCCTACGTTTTGCGCTAACCTTCCGGGGTCTCTTTCAACGCCACAAAGGCTGCCTATGCTGCGTCGACTCACACTCTCTATCCTCGCTGCTCTAGCTATCTCTGCTTCCTTGTTGCCCGCCCCCGTTTCGGCGCAGTCGAGCGCCTCAACCGGCGCGCTGGCCGAGATGGCGGCAAAGGTCCGGATGTTTACCCTCGACAACGGGCTGCGGGTCATTCTGTACGACCGCGGCGAGGCACCGGTGTTCGCGGGTGCCGTGGTGGTGCGGGTCGGCGGCAGCGATGAAGTGGTGGGAGAAACCGGCATCTCGCACCTCTTTGAGCACATGGCTTTCAAGGGCAGCTCAGATGTTGGCACGAACAACTACTCGCGCGAGCGTCGCCTCCTGGCGCGCCTGGAGGAGCTGGCGGGAGAGTCCAATGCCGCACAGGACCTGAGCCCCGAACAGAAGAAGGAGTGGGACGAGATTCACGAAGAGCTACGAGAGCTCTGGATCTCGGATGACTTCACGCGCCGCTACGACAAGCAGGGCGCCACAGGGCAGAACGCCACAACTGACAAAGAGTTCACGAAGTACTTCGTAAACCTTCCGCGCTCTGCGTTTGAGTTCTGGTGCGAGATGGAGTCTGAACGGCTAATCGACCCGGTCATGCGCCAGTTCTACCAGGAGCGCGACGTGGTGCTTGAGGAGCGCCGCATGCGTTTCGAGGATGATCCAGGCGGGAGGCTCTACGAGCTGCTGCTCGGAGTCGCTTACCAACGCCACCCGTACCGTGCGCCGGTCATTGGGTACGAGCGTGACATCCGCTCGCTCACCGCCACGAGGCTTGAGGCCTTCCGCAAGCGCTACTACGTGCCCTCGAACATAGTGGTGAGCATCGTCGGCAAGGTTAACCCAGAGCGCGACATGCCGGTGATCAAGAAGTACTTCGGCCGCATCCCGGCCGGCCCGGCAGTTGTGCGCAACATCGACAGCGAGGGCCCGCAGCAGGGTGAGCGTCGCGTGACGTTGCGAATGGCGGCATCGCCGGAGCTAATCGTTGCGTACCGAAAGCCGAACTACCCGGATCCAGACGATGCGCCGATCTCGGTCATGGCGGAGATACTCGCTGGCAGCAAGATCTCGCCGCTCTACACCGAGCTGGTGAAGCGCCGCCAAGTCGCAACTACGATCGGCAACGACGAGGGGCCGGGCACGGCCTACCCGAACCTGCTGATGTTTAGCGCATCGGTGAAGGCGCCTCATTCGCCCGATGACGTGCTCAACGCCTTTGACTCGGTCATCACGCGCTTCAAGCGCAGCGGCGCGACTGCGGCGCAGCTCGACGTCGCGAAGCGGTCGATCGGGGTTGCGTACCTCGGGCATCTTCAGTCGAACGAGTCTCTGGCACTCGACTTCGCCTCCTCTGAGCTTGAGTACGGAACGTGGAAGGCTTCGGTGGATTGGTACGAGGCGATGAGCAAGGTTACGGTGCCAGACATTAAGCGAGTCGCCGAAAAGTACCTGAGCTCCGACTCCCGCACGATAGCGGTGATTGAGCCTGAGAAGCAGGAGGGAGCACGATGAAACGCACGATCTTTTCTCTCGTTGTGTGCGCGGCACTCGCGCACGTTGCTGGATGCGCCTCGCTCGGCGGCTCAAGCCTCTCTGACCCTGAGCGCGCCGCTGAGGTAGCGTCGTTTAAGCCGGTGCAGCCGGAGCGCTGGACGCTCTCAAACGGGCTGACGGTGCTCTACTTGCGAGACGATGAGCTTCCGCTCGTGAGCGGCAAGCTCTTCATTCGTGGCGGCTCGCTGTGGGCGACTGATGTGCCGACTGGATCTGTGAGCGCGATGGGAGACCAGATGCGGCAGGGCGGGGCGGG
>CAZZJR010000032.1:25321-28807 GCA_964654585.1 uncultured Bdellovibrionales bacterium | reverse complement strand
CGCGGGTCATGGAAAGTGGCGTGGGAGTGCGGCTGAGACATCGCGGCACTCTATCACGGTCTGGGCAGGGTCCACTATCCTGGAGGGGGAAGGAGGAAGCCACGAAGAGCTATATTTGGCACGCTTCCTACCACACTGAAAATCCACTGCTTGGCCGGGCTGTGCGGGCCTAGACGAGGCGGGGGCTCTCGCGAGCCCCCCCCCGTGATTACCGGAAGAGCGATCCCTTACGCCGAGGCTCTAGCTGTCTGTGACTCCTCGCTCCTGAGGAAAAGCTCGACAAGCCGTGGCGTTACTACATCAACGGCATACCGACGCTCTAGGCTGTCCGGGCTAGCCGCGAGGTATGCGACAAGGTGAGGTGAAAGATTGAGAACAAGGGGAGAAGAGGTTTTCGACACCAGAGACGCTAACGGCGAATCTGGCGCGAACGCGCGTTTTCTCAGCTCGCCCCCTCCACTCAGCGCAAGATCCCCCTGCCAATTGGTGATCTGACACGGCATCGGGACGCCTGTGTTGAGGTGTATGTTGTGGGTGAGGTTGCTTATTGGGTCTGTGACCACAAGATCTGCCACCATCAAGTTGTCCGAGCCAAGCAGTTTCCTGGAATTAATCACCTGGCACTGGTAGTTCTGGGCGTTGAGCACCTCCTTGATTGTATCAACGGCCGCCACCTGACTCGCATTGAGTTTCAAAAGCGAGAGGCATCTGCTCGCTTGAATTTCCATGCCAGCAGAAGCAGAGTCAGCCAAGAAGACCTCCAGCAGGTCTTGAGCCGCTCCCAGGGACGGATTGTTATTGCTCTTGATCATCGCAAATTTCGCGAAAGTAGCCGCATCATCGGGGCTGAGGATGACGAGAGCTCTCGCCGCTGAGACCATCTCAGGCATAGAAAGGGGACAATTATTCTTGGACAAAGTTTGGGGCATTAGGCTTACAAGATTCCTTACGAGTGGCTTGATGGATACATCGTACCGCTCTTGATCAAGGTACTTGTCAGCGCGTAGGTGCGCGGCTGC
This sequence comes from uncultured Bdellovibrionales bacterium, assembly GCA_964654585.1. Lineage (GTDB taxonomy): Bacteria > Bdellovibrionota_C > UBA2361 > UBA2361 > OMII01 > OMII01. The sequence goes on along the minus strand of CAZZJR010000032.1, from coordinate 27,788 downwards.
TGAGAGAATCTTTACGAGGTCCCTCGGCTTAACGCCTAGTTCGGGGCCTCCGAGGTCGATCTCGAAGGCTATGCGCTCGAACACCGCAGCGTCGAAGAAGTTCATTTCTTGATACTTCTCAGCTATGTGGGCCATCTGCGCCGCGCTGTACCGAGGCATCGTGCGGAGAAGGGCTGATGCTATGGTGCTTAGCGCTCCCTCGTTCTCGTCAGCGTTCAGGCAGCCATAAGGTCTAGAGAGGTCCTTGCTGAGCGCATCGAGCTCGAATAAATTTTTGAGAGCATCTCTGCTCGTCATGTTAACGAAAAACTCAGGAATGCTATCCCTGAAAGGATGGTCAGCGCGCAGCATCTCCTCCTTGTGATCGGGTGTTTTTGCTGCGTTGCCGGATTGCTGATTCGGCTTGCTGTGATCCTGCTGAGAGGGACCAGCGCCTTGAGCGCCTGAGTTTCTCGTATCCCCTCCCCCGGATTGTGGTTTGCCCTGGCCATCTTTTGAGAATGAGCGGTCCGAAGACTTGCCTGACCTCGTTTCCTTGTCGTTCGATTGGTGTTGCGGGTTGTTGTGCATAAACTCTCCTGCGTTAAAGTGAGCGCAGGTTAGCCGCCCGGGACGTTAGGACACTCCTGCCGAGAAGTCCGAGAAGCCCTGAGAGGGAGAGTCTGCAGGGGCATGACATTTCAGGCGGTTGCAGTTGTACGGACCGTGTTAAGGCCAGTCCTGGCAACAAAGCCCCGGGCAAAAGAAGCGCTTCAGCGGGTAGTACAGGGCGCGCCCTGGGGGCTTTACGGCTTTGGCGAGTGTTAACAGGGAGAACTCAAAGAGAGCGGCAGCTAGAAAACGACCTGTCCAAAACGCGTCACGATCACAGCGACGGGACGCTGGGCGTCTCAGTTGGAATGAAAGTGGTTACAGGGGTCGGAGTCTCTGGAACGAAACAGCTCGCAGAGATTTCTGTTACTGCGGCACTGCAAGTCGCCAGCAAGTTGCTTAGGACCTGGGAGTCTATGGACTTGCAGCACTGGATACGCTTCCGCTCAATCATTCGCTCAACCGCACACTTTGCGGGACGAAGAAGCTTGCAGTCGACTGGTCGGGCGGCACAAGGATTCTCAGCTTGCTCCTGTGCTGTGATTCGATTGCGACAGGTTGTGGTCGAGGTGTCAGCAATACCCTTACAGCACGAGTTGCGATCTGAACCGGTCCGGAAACCACACGCCAAGTAGAGGGCAGCCGTTGCACCGATGTCTTTACGAATTTCTAGAGAGTCTTTCTTGAGCTCCTCGTAGTACTTCGACCTCGCTATCTCATGGCCGAGAAGCGCGCACTGCGAGAGGTTTGGAGCAGGGATACCTGTCGTGTCATTGGGCCGTCGGGCCGCAGCAGAAACTGAGGAATCCTCCACGCAGCCAAGTCGACCGCAACGCGGCGTGGCCGAAAGCTCAGCGAGCGTCCAGGCAAAAAAGGTGGCGACGAAAAGGGCTGTTATCGACTGCTTCATGTACCTCCAGGCGGAGAGCGATTCAATTGCCAAGGCGAGGGGCTCGTTCCAAGGCGCGGACGGGTAGCAGCTGTTCGTTATGCCGATTTAGCAGAGCAGAGGCAACCGCTCCTAATAACTTATCAAAAGCAACGCTGAGCGGATCTGTTCGGATATGTTGGTTTCTTAGAATGGTACTGGTGATCCTGACCTCTGTGCGGCTCCGGCTCCGCTACTGCTGGTGCGGGGCAGGAGGATGCGGCGTTTTGCCGCATTGAATTTGTAAACCCAGGGGCATATACGCAGTGTTAACTAGGTTTTACCCCGTTCTCAAACGAAAGGCGGCTTGTATGTTTTACCCTGGGTGCCCTCTCTGTCAGGGGGCCTTGGCGGCGCTGCTGTCGCTCGTTATCGGGCCTGCAGGAGCAGCGGCTGCCCGCAAAGACCCGCTCTGTTTAGGGCTGTTCTTTGCTTGGATTCCGCTCTGTGGCTTGCAGGCTTTGGGGCACTACGGAAACAGCTGGAGCGTCGTGGGTTTTCTTCAACTGGACCAGCTCTTCATCCCGGCATGGCTGCATGCGGTGTTCGGGCTGATGCTAGCGGTGCGAGTCTTTTGCGCTTGGCGTGGAGGTCGTGCGTGTCCAGCGGGCTGTGCGTGCAAGCGTCCAGAGTAAGGTTTACTCCCCCCTACTGGGGTTTCTCTTCGCCTCAGGATAGTAGGATCCAAGGCACTTTTGTCACGCAGACGTTTTGAGGGGCGCACCATTCGCCCCTGAGAACGTCTTCCTTGGCGGAAAGACGGTTTGTTGTTCGATGTTTTCTCAATCCAGAGAAAGGTAGGTTTTTATGTGCGCGCCTCACCAGGGTACTATGATGGAGGACTGCACGGCGGAGGAAGCGATGCTCCTGCTGGGTGTTGCCGGCTACAACGCTAACCCTGAGTTCTTAGATCTCTACCTTCGAGCGGCAAGCTCGAACCCGATCTAC
>CAZZJR010000032.1:2011-25221 GCA_964654585.1 uncultured Bdellovibrionales bacterium | reverse complement strand
TCGAAGCCGAACCGTTCTCGATCGCTGCTATCCTCACTCGCTCATGCTGGCACTTCCGTCGATGTTTCTTCTCGTCGAGCCCTCGCGGAGGCGCTTGCGAGTGGAATCCCTGGAGACCGAATCCAGGCAACGGGACCGAAGACAGTTGAGTACCTCGCCCTCGCTATCGCGCATGGCAGCTACGTCACAGTCGACAACCCTTCAGAGCTGCAGATGCTTGAGTCAGTGAGGTCGACAGTTTCTGCTCCCGAGGCAGTAAAAGCTCTCATTCGGATTCGACCGCTTCGCACTACCTTCCGGGCCAACCAGGAGCTTCAGCCAACTTTCGGGTCAAGCGAGTCAGAAGTAAGTGAAATGCTAGCGATGCTCTCCGCCCAAAAGAAGCACATCGCTGTTCAAGGGTTTCACTTCCACATCCACGGCGCTACCAATGCGGAACGACGAGACACCTTTGAAGTGGCTTTCGGCGCATTGCGCCGGGCCCGGCAGCTTGCGCTCAACCCCGAGATCATCAATATCGGAGGCGGGTACAAGATCCGGTACGCTGACTCAGATGAGCATTGGGAGAAATTTAATGACTACCTCAAACGAGCAGTCCGGTCGGAGGTGAAGCCGATCACCTGGCAGAACGATGGTCTTGGGTACCGTCTCGATTCCAGGGGGGTTACTGGAGCGCCACAGTTTACAGACCACGCTCCCCAAATATACGGGCCCGCCGAGCTCGCCGAATTGCTGTCGATGCCGTGCCCGCTGCTCGATGATCAGCCTATTGAGCGGATCCTCTCTGATGCGATGATTCAGCTGTGGGTAGAGCCCGGCCGAGCTATCTTCGATCAGTCAGGAATTACTCTCGCCAGGGTCTCGCACACTACGCAGTCGGACGGTGAGAGGCCGCTCATTCGCCTCGAGATGAACCAATCGAACCTGCGAAGCTCGCAGCAGAAGCTCATCACGCAGCCGATCGTGATTCCCCGGGAGCCTCGCAAGATGAATTTGCAGGGGATGTTTCTCGTGGGGAACCTGTGTGTTGCTCAAGACCTCCTGCAACCGAACACCGTCTATCCTGGATTCATCCCGGAGCGAGGTGACGTGGTCGCTTTCATCAACACGGCGCCCTACCTCATGGATTTTATCGAGTCAGAGATGCTGCTACAGCCGACAGCCAGAAAAGTCGCGGCACTCAGCCGTGCTTCCTCGTGGAAGACGGTACTCGATGATGAGTTCTCGGCTGTGCATTTTGCATTGGAGAGTTAGGTCATGAAAGTTGCCGAGAGTATTACCGACCTTATTGGCAACACACCTCTCCTGAGGATCCCGGCGCACGTGCACGGCCTGACGAATATCTCGCTCTACGCCAAGCTTGAGTACCTCAACCCCTTCGGCTCAGTCAAAGACCGGATTGCCTGGCAGATACTGAAAGACGAGCTGCCGTCGCTGAGCAGAAACAGGAGGACTATTATCGAAAATTCGAGTGGCAACACAGCCAAGGCGGTCGCTGCTCTCGCTGGGATGTGGGGAGTGCCGTTTCGGCTTGTCAGTGCGATGGCGAAGGTTGAGGAGACTAAGGATGTCCTTCGCCTCATGGGCGTTCAGATCCAGGAGGTGCCGAGCGCAGTTGAGTGTTTTGATCCAAATGATCCAAACGATCCGAATTTTATCATCGAGCGTGAGGTAGCTGAATCACGGGGGGCTCTCTTTTTCACAGGGCAGTTCTTCAATCCGAAGAATCCAGACGCTCACTACGAGACCACGGGCAGAGAGCTACTGGAGGCGCTGCCACGAATTGATTTTCTGTGCGCGGGGCTCGGCACATCGGGCTCGACGCTGGGCATCGCTCGCCGTCTCCGGGAGCGCGACGTCGGCCTGGTGTCAGTTGGCATTACGAGCGGCTCGAACGATTTCATCCCTGGTATTCGAACGATAGGCCAGATGAAGGATTACGGATTCTTTGAGCCTTCTGCGTACAACGCGCTGGTTACGGTTGAGTCTTCGCAGGCTCTTGACGGGATGCTTACGCTCATCCGCTCGTGCGGCATGTTGTGTGGCCCATCGGCGGGGGCAAATTACATTGGGGCGCTGTCGTACTTACGCGAGGTGGACGCGAAGCTCACCGAGCCTGCGAATGCAGTCTTCATCGCCTGCGACCGAGTGGAGTGGTACATCTCGTACATCCGGCAGCGGCGTCCAGAGCTTTTCGGCGGTAAGGAGCGTCGAGACCTTATAACGTCTCTGAGTGACGTTGCGGTGGCGCAGGCACCTATTCTTCCTATCGCCGGAGCCGACGAGTGGGTGGTGAATAGTAATGCTCTCATTGTAGACATTCGAAGCCCGGTTGCCTTCGAGATGGGCAGTATACCCGGTGCGATCAACATCCCGAGTGAGGTGCTTGAGAAATTGGTTCAGTCCCGAGTTCCCTTCTGTGGATGGGAGCGTCCCGTATTGTTTGTGTGCCCAATTGGAGAGCAGTCACGTCGATTTGCTGCTCAGATGGGTCGGATAGGAGCAGCTGCCTACTCGCTCGAAGGGGGGCTGCAGGCGTGGCGCTCGAGTGGGTTCACGATTACGGCAGATCAGAACACTTTGGGAGGGGAGGATATTCCACGGGCGCCGAAGCGAGCAGTGGGGTAATCGCTGCTCGGCCTCAAGCCCCAGGTTGCCTTCGAAATGGGCTCGGCGATACCCCTCAGGAGCGGGGTGTGAGGAGGTCGAGAAACATCCGCAGCGCCGGGATGTAGACATTTCCCGGATCTAAGCTCTCCCGCGGTCCAGCTAGGTTAATTCTCTTTGCTTGGTGCTTCTCCACAAAAGCAACGAATGCTGCTCGGTCTACTGGAGTATCGAGGGAGAGCTCCAGGTACGGGCGGCGGTAGAAATCGCAGGCGAAGGAAGTAAGAGGGGTTCCATCCCTTGGCATCCCGCGGGATACGATAACGGTGACATCTGCGTCGCGGGCATTTGCAATCGTTCTCCAAGCGTTGTCTGGCGAAGGGGAAGCTCGGAGTGGGTAGCGCACGTCGATGATGCCATCTTCGGCGGTGCGACCGGCTGGGCAGAAGCCTTCGACCGGGTAACCGAGCTGCAGAGCTGCGTCCAGAGCGGCGCGGTCGACACCCGTCTGGCCTCCGGTGATGACGGTTATCTGCTTAGCGAGAAGGAGAGCCTCGGCGTTGAAGCTGCAAGCGGCAGGTATTCCTGCGGGTGTGTAGGCGGGCGCGCTTGATTGTTCGAGGTATTGGCGCCACGACCTGACTATACTATCGAATCGATCGAGCAGAGGCGCAGGGACTCTCGCCTCCACAAATCGCGCCCGTAGAGCGTCGCAAACGAAGAGATTCTCCTCAAGCGAGCCTGATGACCAGCCCCGTGTCGTTTTATTTTCTGCCAGAAACTCCAGTCCCTTCGCAAATGTGTTCGTTTTCGACGCACACACGATGGCGGCAAGCTCACCGATAAAATCCGCACACTGCTCGTTAGGCTGCAGTCGTTGCCAGACCGCCGATTTCCGGTAGATAAAGTCGAATGTGTCCGGAGTGCGCGGTGGCTCGGTTGCAGCACTCACGAGCGTCTCCACATTTGCGCCGAATCGGTACGTGATGGCACCTCTCAAGCTAGCCTGTAGCTCCGCGCGAGGCTTGCTGAGCGAGTAACTGGGGGATGCAGGAGCAGCAGCTTCGAGCACATCGTGGAGTATTCCAGCGATGACCACGTCTCTTGAGAGACCAGCCGCGGCCAGTGTCATGGCCACCTCCGCGCAGTGCCGGAGCTTCTCTGCGGGGGCACCCTGCTCACCGCCCGAGTGCTGCAGCTTTTCAATCACCCGGTACGCGAATAGAAGAGCCGACTGAAAGAGCCTTCCGTCTTCCGTCAGTTGGGAGGATGGTCTTACAGCGGTGTCTTCACCTAGATTGCCCGAAGGAGTTGCCGTCCGCCGTAAGCCATCGATGAGTGTGTCACAGATCTCAAACGGCTCACTGGGTAATGTCGGGAGGGACTCGCGTGGTGTTTGACCAGCTGCACTACGTCGCTGCAGTAATTCGAGCGCTTCGCCGTAGAGTGAAATGATCTTCGGCAAAGGAGCGTGTCTACCCTCGCCAGAGGGTGGGGCAGGGTCGATGAGCTCCCTAGAGTCGCTTGCTCGATGGGCTACTGGGTCCAAGTGCTCTTCCAAATTGAATCCGGCCCAGTTCGAATCGTTGAGCTCGATCGGATAGCCTTGGCTATTAGGTGAGCCAGATTGAACCCTTGGATGCTCCTCACGCGAGGGTCTGTTAACGAAGTCGGGCGTTTGCATGCTGAGGTGTGACCATTACCCGATCTTTAGGGGGCAGGAGAGATTTGGTGTAGTCATTCTGAAATATTTTCTGCTTTGTTGCGCGCTAGCTGGCTTGGAGTGTGCCTTTGAGACGACTACGAGAGGTGCGTGGCGCGCGTACGCGGAGCCGCGACTACCAGTCCCCGCCCCGCCCCCAGAGCCCGCGCCCGGCAGAGCGACTCTCTTCATAGGCCTTTCTGAAGCGCTCGGTGTATCGGACATCGGGAGCGATGGTGAGCAGGTTTCCGTAGCCGGCTCGCAGAATCTCTTCGTTCAGCATCCTGCCGTCGGGCAGGTAGGCGTAGGCGAGGAGGCGTTTGTACTTGTCCCGCGGCTGTACGTCGTATTCAAGCTCTACCTGAGTGCCGACCGGCGCTAGCAGCTCAGTGTTGCGCCAAGCCTCCTTGCCGAGGGCGATGATCGTCGACTCATCGCGGCCGGAACGTTTTGCTTGGAGTCCAGCCCTTTTGTTGGGCTTGCTCTCGGGTGTATCGATCCCGATCAGGCGAACATGCTCGCTCTTCCCACTTTCGAATCGAACCACGATGGTATCGCCATCGACAACGCGAGTCACAACCGCCTGCTCTCGGGGAGAGGCTTCGGTGTTCATGCTTTGAAGCTTCAGCGCAAGGGTAGTTAGTACGAGACAGAGGAGGAGTTTAAGAAAGCGGTAGGGTCGAGTTCTTGCGGGCTTCATAACTCAGAGGGTATCCCCAGCAAGCAGGGGAGACCATCCCTTTACTGTACAGGGGTGCCGTTGGGGCTGCTGCATCCAAGCAGGGCTTGTAGCATAGAGCGGTAGTTCGGGACGCGATCCGTCCAGCTGTGGCGGGATTCGAGTGCGTTGCGCACGAGAGCCCGATACGTCGCCGGTGATTGAGTTTCCTGAAGGGCCCAGTGGCAGGTGTTGGCAAAGGCAGTCGGTGAGTAGTCATCGCACAGGAAGCCGTTTCCTGTGGCTGAGGTCCCGCAGAAGTTATCGATGGTGCTTGAGATGCCGCCGACGTTCCGCCCGATAACCAGGGTTCCGCACGCCATGGCCTCAAGCTGCGTAATTCCGCCTGGCTCAAAGCGGGAGGGCATTAGGAAGAAGGTGCTGCCGAACATTATTTCAAGAGCGGTAGAGTGTGTAACGTAGTCAAAAACCGCGCTGACTCGCCCAGGATAGAGTGCTCTGAGGTACTCAAGCGTTCCGCGTAGCCCACGTGATGATTCATCCCCCTCGGTCATTGGCCCAGCCACCAGGATCTGCAGATCAGGCTGCTTGACCAGTAGCTCCTCCAACGTTGAAAGATTTGATCCTGCCACGAATCCAGAGAGCAAGCTGAGACCCTTCTGCTCAGCCATGCGGCCAACGAAGCTAGCGAGACGGGCATTCGGTGATGGTGTCAGGCCGTAGCGCTCCTGGATACGGGTCTTTGTGATACTCTTCGCTTCAAGAACTTCATCAAGCGATGAGAACGGCTCTCCTCCCTTTCCCGCGATTAGGGAGAGGTATCGGTTGACGTCCGGCTTACTGATGCCGTTGCTGATACCGAACACGTGGTCACGCTTGTGTTGAAGCACATGCTCAAGTCCATCTCCGCCGCAGTGTGTAAGGAGTTGCTTTGCGTAGGGCTCTGAAACGGTCAGGATGCCATGTGCGTGGTGGGCGGCTGCCATCGAAAAGTTAAGCAACGACCAGCTATGCGGGTCGCGGAATCCGAAGAAGTGCTCCGGCGCCAGGTTTAGCATCGGCCAGAGGTCTTCGTGGTTGATGTTATTCGGCAGGCGTCCGTGGTAGTCGGCTCCCCCGTTGTGAATCATGTGGAGCGTTTTGCAGGCTCTGAGCCACGGAACGCTCTGGTAGGCCGGGTCGAGCGCAGCGAAGGCTGGAATGCAAGCTGTCATCCAGTCGTTTGAGATGAGCACAGAGGGCCTGATCCCAAGATGCTTTGCGGCTACGGTCTCAAGCACAGCACGAGAGAACACGATAGCGCGGCGAAGCTGCTCGTCGGCGAAGACGGGCTGGTAAAGCCTGTCGAAGACCGAGGTGTTTGCGAGCAGAAAGAGGCGAATGTTGTTGTGGGTAGCTTCGTATACCTTTACTGGGACGGCGCTCGGAGCTCGTCGGCAGGATGTGGTGCCGGAGTGATAGGTCGGTCCGAGATTGACGGTGACTGAACCGGCGTAGCGAGGCAGAACAGTAGCATTCCCCAGCTTGACTCCATGAGAGAGTATCTGTTGGGCATCGCTGTGCTTATTGCCGTTTGCGTAGCGGTAGAGCGGTGCAATGATCGTCACGGGGATCCCTTCGCGGGAGAGCTCTGGGGGTAGTCCGGAAATCACCTGTGCTAGCCCTCCAGCCGCGGCGTGAGGACCCTCCGGCGTTGCAAACACAACCTCTCCGATTCCATAGTTGAGCTGCATGGAGGCAGCGAGCGGGGCGTGGAAGTGGGCACATGCGAGTGCCCGCACGGGTAGCGAGGGTGCAACGCGCGCGAGCAGCTGCCCGAGCGGGGCATGCGGCACTTTAGCGAGGATTGCTTCGCATGCATCCTCAAGGTCGGTTCCGAAGCTTAGGGCGTTCTGGAGAGTCTCAACACACCAAGTATCAAGAGCGTCCAGCTCGGACTCCCGAGCACGTATCAGATGCAGGTCGTCGTGGAGAACAGCGAAACGCGCATCTCCGCTGCCTGGACGGCCAATCCATACCTGCTCGTGTGCGCCACGAACTTGAGCGAAGAAAGTAGCGCCATACTCTCCGCGTCTCTGAATGTGAAGCTGGTGCTCTATTGTGGCGGTGTCGTCAGGACCCGGCTGGATAGAGAGCGGCTCATCTTGCCAGGCGGGAGCGAGATCGTCGTACGCCCCCCAGTGGGCAAAGATGTCGACAGCAACGCCAGGAATAGTCGGAATTCGGATAGTGGAGCGAAGCGTAACCGTGTTCTCAAGCACCGTCGTCGTCACCTGCTCAAGCACTGAAAGCTCGGTTTTGAGACGATCTGTGGCGAATGCCAGAAGGGCGTCCTGAGATTCAGGGATGACGAGCGTCGGTGCATCATCTAGCTCGAGTGAGATTGTTGGAGCGGCTTCCGTCAACAGTTGGAGTGAGTGCAGGGGAGAGACCGCGGCTGCTGAGCGCGAGCCGATACGAATCTCGATGTCTTGCTTTCGAATCGAGAGGATTTCATCCGGAATAGTTGGAGCAGCGTCAATAATGTCTCGGATCAGAGACGTAATCGTTTGGTGCTTCTGGGCGTGCACGGACCGTCTAATCAGTTGAGCGATGCTATTGTGGGTGGCGCTACCAGGTTTCACCGAGATAGCACTCGGGAGGCGATGCCTCCCTAAGGTGCTGACCGAGAAGCTGCGGGTGCTGAGATCGAGGTCGACTTGCGCCCGAACGCCGCCGCGAAACGCCCTTGAGGGCGGAGCTTGGTGTGACCCACGCAAGCCAGCAACTAACGAGCGGTACGCCTCGCCGTTAACCGGTATTTCGAATCGTAGCACCTCAGTGCAGCTTGTTTGCATTTGCATACAACGCCTTCCTCAGATTGGTTGATGAGAGGCGGTGAAGGCGAGGTGCCAGCTTTTTGGCACGCACCACAAAAGATACAAAACTGTTACAAATCGGCGGGTTGCTTTGAGTGAAGGAGCTAAGACTGACGGCAGGAGTCGACTAGCGTACGCATCCCGGAGGGGGTGTAGCTTGGGGGTGGTGCCCCGTCACAAATAGAGCGCGAAGCTGTTCCAGCGAAGCGCTTCAGGCAGTATGCATCTCCCTCTCCTTTTTAATTTTAATCGGAGGGCATCAGCTTGCATCTGTGAGATAAGAAAGGGAGTGAATTCCCTCGGTTGCGTGTCTGCCTGGCTAGCCTTGACTTTGAGAAACGCCTCCGACAGGTGCACGAGAAAGGTGCCGAGATATTGTGTTCCCTCTCGGTGCGGGAAGGGTTGATACAACCGTTAGTGGTTACGCGAGGTACTCCAGATCGCCAACAAAGTAACCGCGAGGCGCAAACGGGTTGAGCCTGCGGTAGATCTTCACGGCGCCATCCGGTTCAAGCCTGCCGAAGTAAGCCCCACCGTCCAGTAAGCTAAAGCTATTGGAGGAGAGGTCTGAACAAGCAAGCCCAGCTATCTCTCTTGTCAGCGGCCCAACGTACATCGGCTTGCTGAGAACAGAGAAGCCGTCGTACATCAGGATAGCCATCGGTCCCATCGACTTGGACGCAAGGGCAAGACCTGCGACCTTAAGTCCGAGCGCTGACTGTGGGTTGACCCACGCCAGATTTATCGCTTCTCTGCTCTCCTTCGGCGGGCCGAAGGGAAGCGTGAGAAAGAGGTGGTATTCGACTACTTTCCTCTCGGACGGGCGCACCTCGTACAGAGGGACACCGATACGAGTGTGATAGTCGGACCGAATATGGACCTCTTCAACGAGTTCGCGTTGAAGAGTCTTTCGAATCGACCTGTCGTGCTTGCCCTCGATCGACTTGTCGTCATCCGCGATAGCGTCTTCCGGATCGGCGGCGCCGCCCGGCAAGTCCCAACACCACGGAAACTCTCCATCACCGTTGCGCTGCTTCATGAGAAGCACCGGCAGTCCAGAGTTGGGAGTGAGACTGCTCTCTCTCCCAACGATTCCGAAAGCCGCTACGATCCGGCTGAAGCCGTCCACTTTCGGGCACCCTAACAAGTGCTCGTACAACATTATTGCCTCCTTGAGAGCCATGCTCTCGTAAGAGAAAAACCTTCAAACCCAGCGGGTCAGTGTGGTTCGCCGTGGGCTGAAAATCAACGCGCAGCTGAGCGATTTAACGCACCTAGGAGGCGCTTCCTGTCGCAAGCTGGGTGTTTTTGGAGCGCTACCAGTGCTTGAGCGGAGGCAACAGGTACGAGGTTACATAGTCAGCTACCCCCTCTTCGAGGGAGTGGATCTTCCCGCTGTAACCAGCGGCTCGGATCTTTCCCATCGGAGCTTCGGTGAAGTACTGGTACTGGGACCGGAGCTGCGGGGGCATATCGATGTAGGTTATATTCCAAGGCTTTCCCATAGACTTGAAAACGGCAGCCAAGAGGTCGTTCCACGACCGGGCCGTGCCCGAGCCTACGTTAAACAGTCCGTTAGCAGATGGAGTCTTGAGGAGCCACCACATAATCTCGCAGCAGTCCTTGACGTAGACGAAGTCGCGCTTCTGCTCACCATCCTGGTAGTCGGGGCGGTGGGATCGGAAGAGAGAGAAGGCGCCACTTTTCTGGATAGCGTTGAATGACTTCCAGACGACGCTCGACATGTCGCCTTTGTAGTATTCGTTCGGCCCGTACACATTAAAGAACTTGAGCCCCGCAATGCGCCCGAGGTACCCGTGGTCGCGCGCCCAGATGTCAAAGAGGTGCTTCGAGGTTCCGTACTGGTTTAGGGGTTTCAGCGAGTCGAGCTTTGAGACGTCATCGTCGTATCCATGCTCGCCGCCGCCGTAGGTGGCAGCGCTACTCGCGTAGATAAAGCGTATGCCACCCTCCATGCAGCACTCTGCAAGAGCTTTCGTGTACTCGAGGTTATTCTGCCGAAGGTACTCAACGTTCGTCTCTGTCGTGCTTGAGCATGCGCCCATGTGCACCACCGCCGTGATGCCTTTCGGCAGCTTTCGAGTGAGCACTTGATTGAGGAACGTACCTTTGTCCAAGAACTGCGAGAACTTCTTGTCGTCGAGGTTGTGCTTGCGGGCTGGAGAGCCCTCCTCGTCGACAACGACGATCTCTGAGAGACCCTCTTGGTTCAGTTTTGCGACGAAGGCGCTACCGATAAAGCCGGCACCACCAGTGACAACGATCATGCCTAGAGGTTACCTCCCTGGTGCGAAGGCTGTCCACCCGTTGGGGTCTAAAAAAAAGGGAAGCTTCTCTTGGGGATGTAAAGGATGACTTCGCCCGATGAGGAGGGCTGCCTAGTTAGCAGGATGTTCACAAAGAGAGCGGCGAGGGCAGAGAGGGGGAACAGCCGCGCTGCCTCATCGGCTCTCGCTGCTCTTTGTAAACAACCTTTTTGACCCCCCCCCTCACTCAGCGCGGTTCGCTGATCGCCCCCGCAGCGTGAAAAGAGAAAGTCTTGATAACATTCTTGTTGTCTTAATCCCCGCTCTGAAAGGAAAGGGTAGCCGCGCCGCATCGTCGGGCGTACTGTTGATGAGATGACAGAGCCAAATCCTGCGACTGAGCACCCTCACGACAAGGTCTTCCTTTCGGCCCACTGGTCTAACCTACTTATGATGCAGTGGAGAGTGCCGGAAGAGCTGCTGCGCCCGCACCTCGGTCCGGGAATTGAGCTAGACACCTTCGAGGGCGCAACGTACGTGAGTGTGGTAGGCCTGCGCTTCAATCGCACCAAGCTGCTGGGCATCGGTGTGCCCTTTCACCAGAGCTTTACCGAGGTGAATCTGCGCTTCTACGTCCGGAGAGAGGCTCCGGACGGCATTCGTCGAGGCGTGGTGTTCATCTCTGAGCTCGTTCCACGCTTCTGGATCGCGACAATCGCCCGGGTTTTCTACAACGAAAAGTACAGAGCGATTCCGATGCGGCACTCGATCAGTAACGAGAATGGCAGCCATCGCTGGATGTACGGCTGGCGAGCTGGTGGGCGCGAGCATCGCGTAGAAGCCACGGCGAACGGTGACGCCGTGCCTATGGCCACAGGGTCGAGAGAGGAATTTATCGCAGAGCACTACTGGGGTTACTCCAAGCAGCGTGATGGCTCAATCTTTGAGTACCGTGTGCGCCATCCTCGATGGAGGATTTGGAAACTAGCGGATCTCAAGAGGGACTGGTCTCCAAGCCAAACGTACGGTAGTGCCGTCGGAGATATCCTGCGCCAAGAGCCGGAGTTTGCGTTTGTAGCGGATGGCTCTGACGTGACAGTGTCGTGGGGCAGTCGGGTTGTTGCTGGCTGATCCTTCGGCAAGCGCCCTAGGTAGCCTGCAGATCGCGCAGGATGCGCTCCTTCTGTTTGTTGTATTCAGGCTCGCTGAGTAATCCGCGCTCGAAGAGGCTCGCTAGCTTCTCAAGGTCGGCGATAGTTGGGCAGCCGGCCGCCGACTTTGGCAGCTCAGGAGGTGTCTTGAGCTCTATAATTTTGGTGTCGTTTGCGAAGATGTTAAGGCCGGACTCTCCGCCAGCGCTTAGGCCGGCCTGTGGGTCGTGAACCTTGTGCAGCGCCCAGATGAGGGCGCCAAGCCAGCCGATGCCTGTGGAGCCGAAGAACATGTTAATGAGAAAGATCGGCCAGCGATTCGGGTGTGAGCGGCTGAAGGCGATGAATGAGGGGAGAAAATACAGAATGAAGCAGACGACGCCGATGAGGAGCAGGCAGAGCACCAGAACCGCGGCACCAGCCCCTGAGTCGCTCGAACTCTGCGCTGCTAGCGCTGGCGTGGCGTGGAGTCCGACGACCATGCTTCCGAGAGCGGGCAAGATCTTCTTCTGGCCCATTCCCCCCGATAACTCACCTGCGCCTCGCTGTGAGGTATTCTTCAAGTTGGTCATGATACGTCCTGGACCCTCAGCGCCTGTGAGCCTCTCTAGAGAAAAACTACCGCCACCAGCTACGGTCGGCTATCTTCGACACTACCTTATACCCTGAGGCGCAATTCTTTCCCATGGTCCATAAGGGCTTGAAAGTATCGGTTAGTCGCTCGATTGAACGAGCCTTGTAGAGTCTGGAATGCGATGCCGAGGATAGCTGGCTACCCGACTTTGATGGCAGCCCCAAGTCGTCGTGAATCCTGGCTCAGGCCCTGGTCATCGGGGGCGTGAATGTCCGAAATTCGGATGATGACTACACGGTCGCTGGTGCTGAGGGGAATGTCGAGAGCGCGCCATTCGCCAGGCTTTCCCTGATTGAGTTGGGCAAGCGTTTCACCCTTTGACGATACTACAGCGAGCTGCTGCTCGGCCCACGGGGACATGACCTGTAGGGAGAGGCGCTGCACTCCCTCTGGAATCAAGAGCTCGGTTTGACGGGAGTGCAGCCAGCAATGCTGCTCTTCGTGGTTTCCGCATTCGACTGATAGTTTGCCGTTTCCGGAAACGAGAGAGAGCCGGCTAGGAGACTCTTGCTGCGCCGCTCTGAGCGTTTCGTCGGTAACGCGCAGCACGGTGATCGCTGGGTTCTCTGGCTTGTGCTTGTCGACAGGATTTCCGGGAATAGCCAGATCAACGGCGAAGGGTAGCGATACGGAAGATGCTTCGCTTGCCGGAAGCGCCACGAGCGAGATGCCCTGCTGTACTAGCTGAGCGAGAGGGGTTGAGGCGCTATTGAATACGATGATGCCGGGATGGCGCCACAGCGTGGGGGACGCCTGAATAGCCCCGGCCAGAGCAAGATCGCCTCGAAAGCTGCTCACATCAATCCACTGACGCAAGATTTCGCGGCTCTCGGGCTTAATCGCCTCCATCAGCGAGATACGGGACGCTGCCAGGAGCGGAGTTGCGAAGGCTGAGAGCGCGAGCAGCGAGGGGATTAGGAGCCGCACCGGCTGGTAGCGAAGCGCCTGGGAGATGCGGTGCAGGCTAAGAGCGGAAGCTACAGCAATGTACGGCACCATCGCCACCATGTTTCTGGTGAAGTTAGTCTTCTGCGCCACCATCAACATGAAGTACGCCACAGGAAAGGCCAGGAACACGAGTCGCTCAGGGGTGCGGCGCATCGCGCACAAGAGAAATCCACCCGCAGCGAGCACTGCCGCGACTGGACCAACGCCGTCAGATGAGAGCCAGCGCAGGTAGAAGATCGCCTGCCCAATGCCAGGTGCTGCGCTGTGCCCTTCATGACCAGAGACGCTGTAGTGCCACACTTCGTACGAGAGACCTGCCCAGAAGTCATTGAAGGAGATAAGCGAGTAGGGAGCGCCGAACAGGTACCCCAGCGCAGGGGATACCAGAGCAATCGCGAACCCAGCAACGGTGCGATCACGCAACAGAGCCACGACTAAGGGCACAACCGCCACCGGGGCGGCGTTGTACTTCGTTGCACCCGCGAGGCCAGCGACCAGCCCGCACAGCGCGAGCCAGCGCCGATGCTTCTCATCCGAGAGGGAGCGAATCCCAAGCACGGTGGAAAGCACACAGAAGAGAGCCATCGGGATATCAACCCCGATGATGTGCGAGTTAATCAGGACCTCGGGCGAGACAGTCACCAGCATAGTAGCCAGCAGGGCGGCCCAGGATGGCAAGGAGAGGCGGGTGGCTAGCAGAAAGGTCAGAGCAAGTATACCTACGCTGAGCGCTACGCTGAACCACCGGTTCCACGCCAGCACGAATGGGTGAGAAGCCGAGAAGGAGTACCCTCCGAGTCCATATGGGTCACGAGTCCGGATCTCCTGCAGGCTGCCTAGCTCGCCTCGCAGCTTTCCCCAGGCGGCACTCGCCCAGACGACCGGCATCCGCAGGTAAAAGTGCAGCGCTGGCTTGTTGAAGTAGCCTGGGTTGATGTCGAAGCGCTGCGCCATCTCAACTGTCCTGTTGAAATGGTGCGCGTCGTCTTCGTGGTAAAAGTACCGCGAGTTGGAGCTGACGAGAGGGGCCCGCAGCACGAGCGCAAGCACCACGGCGCAGGCTAGCATTGCAGCTTTCTTGAGAGCAGCTCCGCGCATCTCTCCTCTCGTCTAGCGGCGAGTGAACACAGTCTCAGCAGGGAGGCGCACCTTGCTGAGAGATGCGAGTACATCATCGTCGGCTCGGTAGCCAAGTGCCACAGCAACCTTCGTGGAGAAGCCCCTAGCTGGAAGGCCAAGAGCTTCGTTGTAGAACGCTGGGTCGATACCCTCCAGTGGACACGCGTCGATTCCGAGCATCGCGGCAGTTGTGAGCAACATACCGAGCGCCAGGTAGAGCTGGTGCGTGGCCCATGACTCAACTGCGCCGGGCTTCTTCGCCAGGGCGGCGACGAATCCGTCGATCATTCCACGGTACGCATCGAGGCTTGATTCAGGAATGCCGCGAGTGGTCGCGACTCGCTTGATGAAGTCGTTTACGTAGCTGGCATCGACTGATATCCGGGCCGCGAGCACTACGAGGTGCGAAGCGTCCGTGACCTGCGGCTGCTTCCACGACGCCTCGCGCAGGGTTTCCCGGAGTTTTGCGTCGGAGATCGAGACAAAATGCCACGGCTGAAGGCCAAAAGACGACGGGGCCAGCAAAAGGGACTCCTCAAGAGTTTTCCAGTCAGCGCCAGAGATCTTCTTCCCTGGGTTGAAACGCTTCGTGGCGTAGCGCCAAGCAAGCTGCTGTTCGATCTGGGCATTCGAGAGGTTGTCAGACATGTGTTTCTCCGTTTGTTGTTACGATAGGTGCGAAAGGGTAATGAGCGATCCGGCGGGCATCGTTCGGTCGGTGCGCTCTTCTTTGAGCGAGAGCGGCTCGATAGCGATTTCAACGCCCTGATCACTAAATCGGTCGAGTGCGATGTTACGCGCTACATCAGATGTGCTGGCGGCGCTATGGTTCGTGAAGAAAACAACGCCAGCCTCGGGCGCGAGCACGTCGAGCACGAGATTAACAATGTCAGGCGTCTTCTCTTCAAGGGTCCAGGAAGCAGTCTTCGATACTCGGCTGAACGATGGTGGGTCGATGATAATGATGTCGTAAGCGTTTGATTTGCGCGCCTCGCGGGCCATGAATGCCAGGGCATCATCGACGATCCAGCGCACCCGGTCGGAGGCACTGGTGTTGAGCTGGACGTTTCGTTTTGCCCAGTCGATGGCGCGCTTGGCGAGGTCGACGTGAGTGACGAGCACGTCGCTGTGCTTTGCACAGAAAGCGGTAGCGAGTCCTGTGTACGCGAAGAGGTTCAAGACTCTAACGGGCTTTCTGCCGCGTGACCGAGTTTGCTCAAGCGCCGCTCCGATGCGCGGGAGGTAGAGAGCGTGCTCGGGGAAGATGCCGAGCTGCCCGTTGGACATGAGCTCTAGCTCTAGCTCAACTCCAGCTACTGAAGCCTTCCATGAGCGAAACGATGTGCGCTGAGCTTCCCAGCGATCCGGCGGCGAGTAGGTCGCGTCCGCGCTCTCCCAGATTGCGTCATTCCTCTTGCGCCATGCGCTTAAGCTTGAGGGGCGATCGATCACTATGTCGCCGAAGCGTTCCAGCTTTCGGCCATCACCGGAATCGAGCAGGCTGTAGCCTTCAATCTGAGAATTCATAGGCGCGGAGTATGACAGAAAGGTGCTTCGGGGGACACCGAAGGAGGGACCTCGACCACGCAAAAACACCGAGCTAAACCCGATAGTTAGGCCGTCCCCTGATTCCTGCTCCTGAAAAACCGAGAAGCTGCCGACTGCTCCTCTGTAGCAGAGGTCGCATATGACGTCTGGCTGTACCCCGGAGGTAACTCGTGCTGTGCCGAACTAAGCTTAGCGAAGTCCAGTTCTATCTCGATCGAAGCAAAGACTCCCTTCTCGCCACGCTGCGGAGTGTCATTTCCAATCCGCGCCTCTCTGACGATGATCGCATGCTGCTCTTGCGCATGATGGGCGACCATCATCGCCAGGTCTTCGAGCTTATCGATAGCAGAATTCAGGAGGGGGAGAGGAAGGGCACTGCGATGGCAGAAGCGCACCTGCTCAACGCGCAGGGGGCGAGGCGGTAGCTGCTGCTCGGCCGGCATTCGTCGAACCGGCGCTCTCTGACGCTTCGAAGCTGCGCTCAAACTGCTCGTACTGCTCTTGCGAAACGCCACGGTGTAGCACCCTAAACCGGAACACGTCCCGGAACATTAAGATTGCATCAAGAACGAGGTTGACTTTCGAGCCAGGGACGTTCGTCCAGTTGATAGGGACCTCGGCGATTCGAAGCCCTGCCTTGTGGGCGAGGAACAGCAGCTCTACGTCAAAGCTGAAGCGGTCGGAGGTCTGCCGTCGAAAGAGGAAGAGGGCGGCCCTACGATTGAACATCTTGAAGCCGCACTGCGTGTCGGCGATTGAAGGGAGTAAGATGGCGTTGACGCAGCGGTTAAAGACACGCCCGAGCACTTTTCGGTGAATTGATGTCGCCACGCGCGTGTCCGTGGACGCTTTTGCTCGTGAACCGATCGCGATGTCGTTTCCAGCGTCGAGAGCCGCCTGGAGGCGCTCTACTTCTTGAATTGGAGTTGCGCCATCTGCATCGGCGAAGAGCACTCGCTTGCCATGACTGTTGAGCACACCGAGCCTAACCGCGTGCCCCTTGCCGTGATTCTTGGGAAGTTGGATGAGCCTAACTTCGGGCCGAACACGCTCAAATTTTCGAACGACTTCTGCTGTGTTATCGGAGCTTCCGTCATCGACAACGATCACTTCGTAGCGACACCCCTTGCGATCGAAGAAGTCAATCAGGTCGATCATCGTTGGAGGAAGGCGCCGCTCCTCATTGAAGGCGGGAACTACGATGCTGATATCGACCGTGGGGGCAGAGACGGGCTGGCGTTCCATCCAGTCGTTGAGTCTCTCGGTTGTAGTTGGCTGCGAATTCATTAGAACGTAAAAAAGTAGTGGTCGCTGATAGTAACGTAATGCTTTGAGCCTTCACAGCCATCCCCTGAGAATCAGTCCAGGGAGACCAAGAGAGTAAGATGGGAGCCTGAGGAGGGTCGATTCGGTGTTGGTTTTTTCGGATGGTGGGATTCTCGCGAGGGTCCTAGAGTGACTGAGTAGTGACACCTATAAAGCGAGTATAATCAAGATGCTAGCGCGCCTATTTCGGGTAAGTCTGCTCTCTCTCACGGCTATTCTTCTGTCTCTGCTGTTGGTGCCATGGGTTCATGCGGCCCCGACGTTGACCGGACCATGGGAGGACTGGAGCGATGACCTCTTCAAGCGCGCGGCTGCGCAGGAGAAGCTCGTGCTGCTCGACCTCGAAGCACGCTGGTGCCACTGGTGCCATGTGATGGATGAAGAGACCTACTCTAACCAGAGAGTAGCGGAGATTCTTAACAAGAACTTCATTCTGGTGCGGGTCGACCAGGACTCGCGACCCGATTTGAGTGCGCGCTACAAGGACTACGGCTGGCCCGCAACGATCATTTTCAACTCGAAGGGAGAAGAAATTGAGAAGCTCTCGGGGTTCCAGGCGCCTGACGAGTTTATCTCGGTCCTGCAGGGAGCGATCGCGGACCCACGACCAAAGGAGCCCTCCAAATCTGCGCTTTCGAAAGCGGTTGTTCTTTCGAGCTTGCCCGACGAGATTCGGATGCTCGTTACGGAGGATCACGCAAAAGCGATCGATCGAGAGATCGGCGGATTGAAGACGAGCCACCGTTACCTAGATCCCGACTCGGTGGAGTTTGGGGTCACCAGAGCCAGAGACGGAGACAAGGAGAATGAGCAGTGGGTGAAGAAGACCCTCGATGCAAACCAGAAGCTAATCGACCCAGTGTGGGGAGGGGTGTACCAGTACTCAACGAGGCGCGATTGGAACCACCCGCATTTTGAAAAGATAATGCCGTCGCAAATGGCTAATATCCGGCTCTATGCCTTTGCATACCGAGTCTTTGGGGATGAACGCTACCTGAAGGACGCGCGAGCAGTTGCTTCATACGTCAATTCATTCCTGCGGAGCGAGAATGGTGCCTACTTTACGAGCCAAGATGCCGACATCGTACCGGGGCAGCACTCTGATGAGTACTTCTTGCTCGGAGACCGGGAGCGTCGAGCGCAGGGAATCCCGACGATCGACAAGCATCAGTACGCGCGCGAGAATGGTATGGCTATCCTTGCGATGACGGAGCTGTACCTCACTACCGGCGAGACTCAGTACCTCGATGCCGCAACGGCAGCTGCCAAGTGGGTGCTCGCAAATCGCCGCCGCCCAGATGGCGGCTTTCGGCACGGAGAGGGCAGTGACGAGGTTCCGTACCTCGCCGACTCGCTCTGGATGGCTCGCGGACTTCTTGCCCTCTACGCAGCGACTGGTGAACGATTCTTTCTTGATTCGGCGCGGCAGGCTTTGGATTTCATCCGACACGAATTTTCCAATCCAGAGGGAGCAGGCTTCTTCTCGTCCTCGCCGAAGGGGTCAGGAGTTCTACAGCCAGCGATTCGCTTGGACGACAACATCGCGTTGGCGCGGCTCGCGAACGAGCTGTTTCGCTACACCGCAAATGAGGGGTACCGAACCGATGCAGCCAAGGCGCTCTCGTACGCAGCGCAGCGCCAGGTATTGAGCGAGTCGATCTCAGAGCCGGGTGTCATTCTTGCCGGGGAGGAGCTGGCGTCCGATCCGCCGCACTTCACGACGGTTGGCCCAAAAGGAGATGCCGTTGCGCAGGCGCTCTTTGCGGCTACTCGGAGGGTGCCAGCGCTCTACGTGCGGCGAGAGTGGTGGGACCGAGCCGAGGGAGCGATGCCGAACCCCGACGTCCAGTATCCTCTATTGCCCAAAGCGGCCGGATTTGTGTGCGCGAACAAGCGATGCTCGCTACCGATCTTCGCCCCAGACGAGCTCAGGAGCCGAATTGCAGAGGTCTTCAAGCCAAAGTAATCTGCGAGCATGAAGATTATCAGCTCAGAGGTGCTCTACGAGGGAAAGCTGCGCGGTGTGCGCGATGTCCTTGAAGCGGAAGATGGCAAGCGCTTCCGTCACGAGACGATCGAGCATCCAGGGGCGGTAGTGATCCTTCCAATTCGAGACGATGGAGCGCTGCTCTTCATCGAACAGTACCGGCACTCTGTCAGGCGGACGCTGCTTGAGCTGCCGGCTGGGACCCTAGAGAGGGGCGAGGCAGCCAGCGTCTGTGCTCAGCGCGAGCTGCAGGAGGAGATCGGCATGGCGGCGCGGGATCTAGTCCCGCTAGGAACCCTGCTTCCGGCGCCGGGTTTCTGTGACGAAGAGCAGCACATCTTTCTGGCAAAAGGGCTCTTTCCCAGCAAGGCAACACCCGACGATGATGAATCCATAACAGTGGTGCCGCTCCAGCGTGCGGAGGTGGAGGAAGCGATTCGTTCTGGACGGCTTGTAGACGCAAAATCATTGGCGCTCCTCATGCGAGCGCAGGTCGGGGGATTGCTGTAAGACAGTTAGGTATGGCTCGTAGCGTGACGACAGCTGCTCGTTCATTTCTTGGCGCGTTCACAGCGCTGTGTGGATTCTCTCTCATGTGGGTCGGAGCGACCCGCGATGCCGGCAACCGCGAAGAGGTAAGCCAGGCTTTCCTCAGAGCCGTCCAGATCGACCCGGCTACTCCGGATCCCTCAAAGAACGGAAGCATCGTCATCGCTCCTGGAACGCTCAGTGGTAGTGCTCCGATTGGAGATGAATTCATAAAGCCGGGTGAGTACGTTATTCTCAAGCGCAACGTTGAGATGTTGCAGTGGAGAGAGTCGTTTCCGCGCGGCAGCATGGAACCTGAGTACCGCGTTGAGTGGGTTCCAGGCCAGGTAAACTTCTTCGGCTTTCAGCAGCCACAGGGGCATGAGAACCCGCTCCTGACCGTGAACCCTGAGGTACTTATAGCGCCGAATCCGCGCTTCTCGGGTTTTGATGGCTCGCGCATTGTGTCGACGATGGCCCCGAAAGAGAGCCTCCTGTTGACGCCAGAAGTGCTAGCGAAATCCGGCCAAGAGATCGTCGACAACAAGATCGTTATTCGTAGGAACCTCGGCGGAGCCACATTCGGCATCGGGGATATGCGGGTATGGTACACAGTTGTTCGACCCGGTCCGTACACCATCATGGCTGTGCAAGCCGACGAGCGGACCTTGTTTGGGAGCAACATCGACGACAACACGATCATCCTCCCCGGCACGCTCTCGAAAGAAGAGTTTTTGAAGGGCTCAGTTGGAGAGCAAGGAGACAGCGGCAACTACAGCATCATGCTCATGGGTGCAGCCATTCTTTTCGTCGGCCTCTGCTCGATCCTGGCGCGTTACAGCACCTCCCTTGACCTTCGGCCAAAACTGAACGTGCGGGGGCCGGCAGCCGTAGCCGTTTTGGCTTTAGGTATCTCCCTCGTGTCACTATTTGTGTTCTTTGTGCTGGCCCTGCTTGGCTAGTCTCATACGGAACTCGTATTTGAAGTACGACACCCGTACGCTTTCAAATCCAACAACACCAACCCGCGTCCGCTAACTACCTACCACAACTCGCCCTTTTTTTCGCAAACACCCGCGAGTTCTCAGAGAACTCGCGGTGGTTTTCGCCTGGATGGGCGCTTTGGCGGTGGGTACTATGAGGCGGCGAAATGTGGGGCGTCGCTTTCGTTGGGGAGGGATATGAAATCACGCATACCGGGGCCTTTGTCCCTGTTCCTTCTGTTGTGGTTGGTTGCCTGGTCTGGATGCACCACGCTGAGCCGAAAAGACGGAGTTCCGCCGGAGCTGCGTGGCAAGGAGCAGGTCGAGGGGATGCCGGGCATCCGGTACCAGTTCTTCTCTCATACCGGCCTTGAGGCCATGATGAATGATCTGCGTGCCGGCCTGGCGCTTGATCGGGACCTGTCGGATGCGAACAAGCGGGCAAACTTCCTCTCGATATCGGGCGGTGGCGATGACGGTGCGTTTGGGGCGGGGCTGCTGGCGGGCTGGTCAGAGCGGGGGGATCGGCCACAGTTTGACCTTGTGACTGGTGTGAGCACTGGCGCGCTGATTGCACCCTTCGCTTTTCTAGGGCCCGATTACGACAACGTGCTGCGGCAGGTGTACACCGAGGTCAGCAAGGACGATGTCTTTATTGACGATGGGATCTTCGGCGCCCTGTTCAGTGACTCGATAGCGGACACGACACCTCTGTACGGACTGATCTCGAAGTACGTCGACGAGCAGCTACTCAAGAAGATCGGCGACGAGTACACCCAGCGCAATCGTTGGCTACTGGTCGCCACAACAAATCTGGACGCTGGCGTGCCTACATTGTGGAATATGGGAAAGCTCGCAAGCGTTGGAACGCCAGAGGCGCTGCAGCTCTTCCGCAAAATTCTCCTGGCTTCGTCGGCGATCCCGGGGGCCTTCCCACCAGTCATGATCGATGTTGTAGTCGATGGGAAGCACTACGAGGAGATGCACGTGGATGGTGGGGCGTCGATGGAGGTGTTTCTCTATCCCTCCGCGGTTGCAGCAGAGGCTCTTCATTCAAGGATACTCCAGCCACACCGGGACCGGCAGGCTTACGTCATTCGCAATGCGCGGCTGGATCCAGAGTGGCGTGAGATCGAGCGCAAGACTCTCTCGATAATGGGTCGAGCCGTGAGCCAACTGATCCAGAGCCAGGGGTATGGAGACTTGCAGCGTATTTACCTTACCACGATGCGCGATAGTGTCGGCTTTAACCTGGCCTACATCGGCCCAGACTTTAATCAGCCTCATCCAGACAGCTTCGACAAAGGATACATGACCGCACTGTTTGAGTACGGCCGACGGCTCGGAAAAGACGGCTACCCGTGGGAGAAAGCGCCGCCGGGCTTTAACCATGCGCTGGGCGACGATGTGCAAGCACAGCTGCAGAGACAGCAGTCGGTGTTAAACGGGAATCGGTAAGGCGCTGCGGAACAAGTCGCCTCGTCCCAGTGACGAGGGGCGCGAACTCTCAGGGGGCTCGCGCTCGTACTAGTGAATATTCTGGCTCGGATCGCCTCGATCATCGTCCTTCATGCCTTTGACGACTTTGAGCCGAGTTTTGGCTTTGAGGCGCTCAAGCTTCCAGGTGTAGTAGGCGAGTTCGATGCGCTGGATGACTCCGGAGGAACGCGGACGGTACATGTAGGCGTAGCAGAGGCCAGCGCAGATTAGCTCGGGCAGCGCTGCGATCGGGCTTCCGAAGACGGCGCTCAGCAGCACGAAGCCAACGCCGATGAGCGCGAAGGTTTTTCCGGTAATTGGCGTGCCCCAGAAGTTGAGCATCTGCCCCGAGAACGCTGCCATGAGCCCGTACAGTATCCAGAGAGTGGTAATCATCGAGCGAGTGCCCGAGAACGGCGCGTAGCGGAAGACGTCCGGGAGGAAGAGGGCAGCGAGCAGCACGAAGAGCTCCGCGGCAAAAGGAATACCGAGCACGACCTGAAGGAATCGGCGTCTGCTCCAGCGCGCTTCAAGCATTCCCCCCAGGCTGTAGATAATCAGCGCCCCGAAGATAATCTCTAGGGTGTTGACCGCAACGAAGAGCGCAGTCACGAGCCGCCACACCTGGAAACGCTCAATCACCAGGTCTGTCCGGAAGATGAGGAGTGGAGCGCCAGCTCGGCTAAGCAGCTCCTCGATCACAGAGGCTGCGATCATCACAACCATCAGCACGTGAGCAGTGCTCTGGAAGGAGAAGAAGAAGGGGGAGCGTCGAGCCATGGAGCGATACTGTTTAGCGGTTCTTACCAGTGTACCGGGAGACGGGAGCAAGGCGAAAGTGTAATTGTGTTTCAAGGTGGTTCTAGCCAATCTGATGCCCCTGCTTTTGAGGAGCACTCCTGGCGAAATCGTAAGCCCAACCTCTTCCTAATCCTTCTCTTCCTCCTGCACCTGCACCGGTTTCCTGCTCTTCTTCCTGCTATCGCGATGAGTATGCTGAGGAGACGATCCCACATGTGACTTCTCTTGGCCGCATATCACACCCAGTCATGCACCTGAGGCGAGACTAGAGCGATTGAAGAGAACTAGGAAACCAGTGCAGGTGCAGGAGGAAGAGAAGGATTAAGATAAAGATTGGGGCGGCCCTAGGGTGAGCACGAGCAAAATGCGGCTAGGCGGAGAGTGCCGGCGCAACCCTACGTGGGGTGCGATGCAAGCTCGGCTCTTAAGTCGAGCCCGACTGCGGCCCTTAAAGCCTCGGCTACTGCACGGAACGCAGGAATCTCTTCGAGAGGGCTTGAATCTCTTCGTTTGTTGCGCTCGCTCACGAGCCGCACCGAGATCGAGCCGCCAACGCAGTCAACGAGGAGCGAGTCTGTCACTTGTGGTGTGTG
>CAZZJR010000032.1:0-1911 GCA_964654585.1 uncultured Bdellovibrionales bacterium | reverse complement strand
GGAGCCAAGCCGCCGAGCCGAAACAGTTCGTCGTGCGCGGGGTGGCTCACGCCAGAGAGAAGCTCGTCCTGCGCGTTCCTACCTTTCATGTTCCTTAGCGCCGATTTCCCCTGAGAATCCAGCAGGATCGGTAGGGCATTTCGAAGGAAGCTGTCAGTCAGAAGAGAGAGTGCTCCGACGCTGATGGGTCGGGTGTCTGAAAGCTCGAACCCATAGCCGCCGAGCAGCCAGCTCTTCGTGCGTCGAACTGTTGTCATAGTTGAGAACCCTTTGCGATCCGCGTCGCCGTGCAGCCTGCACAGGTGAAGTCATTATAAGTAAAAATCTGACCGAATCTAGGCTCATTCTAGGAAAGCCAAAAAAAGCTCAGAGCAAAAGGTCGCGCGCATGCTAGAACGCCCGGTCCTAAGAGCCTAGGAGATGTCGTGAGGCGCACTCACGACGCTCTCGAAGCAACGACACACGAGAATCGAAATGATCGAACTCGGAATTGTTGATCTTAGCGCTTCAGCCAGACGGCGGCTTGCTGCCCTGGTTGAGCGCTGGGCTTGGGTTTCTCCTGACGCGCGAATATCAGCTCCGCGCATCTCTATCCGATTACTATCCCCTGAGGAGGTCCGCTTCAATGGCGGGCTCGACGTTTGCGTTGTCGGGCCAGAGCTTCTGGCGTGCGACGTTGCGTACCTCACCACGCTGCGGCGTGAGCTAACCGACAAGCTCATTCTGTGCGTTCTCGACGCGCGCACGCAGTCGCTCGGAGTTGTAGAGCAGCTCGGACGGCTCGGCGTCGACGATGTACTGCTTGAAAGCGCGGGGCCTGATGAATTCGTGCGGCGGCTAGTGCTCCTGCAGCGCAGGATGCGTAACAAACGTCGAGGCAAGATCGTCGTGGTCGATTCGGCACGAGGCGGTGTGGGTGTCACATTCGTGGCAGCTGGCACGGCAGAGGCAGCGCTATCAGCGGGCCGCTCGGTGTGTGTCGTGGACTGCGACACGACTTCGCACGACCTGTCGCGCTTTCTGCGGGTGAAGCCGCACGTCAGTGAGTCGCTGCGGCTTCTGATAGAGCAGCAGCGGATGGTCACGGTAGAGACGGTTCGGGAGTGCCTGCACCCGGTGTGGAGCGATGAGGCCCGCATGGTCTGCATGCCCCCACCTGCGGGCTGTGACGACGGGCACCTCGCCTCTCCGACAGCCGCCCGTTCGCTTGTGGCGGTGCTTGAAGCACTTGCGGCGCTGCATGACGACGTCGTTGTTGACGCTTCAGCACTCAGCGCTGGAGCGAAGCATGCTACATACGGAGTGGCCGATGCGATGTTTTTCGTTGCCAACGGAGACCCATCGGGAGCTTTTGCCAACAAGCAGGCGCTCTCCCTCATTTCGGGCATGCTCAGGAGCGATGCGGCTCTCACAATGGTGCTGAACGAAAACTCCCGTGTTTCGGCCCCGGTGTCGCTCCTGCGGCGCGAGGTGCTCGCCGTTGCGGGGCGTGAGGCGCGCTTTGTGCGGCTCGCGCACTCGATCCGCGCCGCCCGCTGGGCGTGCAGTGGACACACGCCGTACCGATTTCTTCGCTGGCAGTTTGCGGCGCTCGTTCAGCCGAGCAGCGGGACACCGTCAACGGTGTCGCGTTCTCGGCTGCTCGCGCGCGGACTGGAGTTGGCTGCTGCTGCAGCCCGTTCGGTCGTCTTCTGGCGAGGGAAGAAGCTGGCTGGCAGGCCAGATGAGACGCGGGAGCGGGAGGGGAGGGAACGAGAGCCTCTCGCCATTGGGTTTGCCCAGGGGCTACTCGCCGAGGGAGACGTGGTGTCAAAGCCCGTCCTTTTCGGCTGAGCTGGACGAGCTCTTTCGCGTGGCATTCGGTGGCCTGCCATCTGCATAGACACACAACACGGGAGGATGCATGGAGAG
>CAZZJR010000031.1:5839-28926 GCA_964654585.1 uncultured Bdellovibrionales bacterium | reverse complement strand
AAGCGGGGTGAATGCTGCCCAACACTTCGCCACTGTAGGGGCTAGAGAGCTGGCGGGAGGGCTCAGAGCCCGCTATCCACTGCCCTCCGATCAGGTTGCGGGCCGAGAGCTGCTGCTTCGGGAATTCGACAAGTTGTGTGGGTGAATGAGTAACCATGCTGCCTATACTAAGGTAGATGCGAGTTGCTGCTTCGTACTTACCTCAGAGTGCTATAATAAGACGTCGTTTGATGGCGAGGCTTTTGAAATCTTTCCGGGAACGTGTTGCTACAGTGGTTTCGCCACTCTTTTCGCAATGTTACCCTCTACCCTCAAGTTTTCTGAAAACGTAGTCCGCTGATGAAACCGTCAAACAGGTTGTTGTTAGACTATAACGCCGTCGCCTCCTCTTTTCCCCGACGCCCCTTACCCATTATCGACGTGCACTCGCATATCACGGGAGAGCGCGCCTCGGCGATCTACTCCGAAGCTGCGCTGCGCTACGGTGTTGGGCTTACGTACTCGATGACTCCCCTCAGCGGCATACCGGCTGTTCAGCGGGTTCTTGGAGAGCGAGTCAGGTTCATCGCTGTGCCGGACTTCTCAAGTAAGGATCGTTTTACTGCGGTCGGGAAAGATTACACGAAGCAGATTCCTGAGTTTCACAAACTCGGCAGTCGCATCGCGAAGTTCTGGAGCGCTCCACGCATCTACGAATCGTCGCCGGAGCCGTTCGCCTCAAACCCATGCCGCATCAATTCACCGCTCCGAATGGAGGGGATGAAAGCTGCGGAGGACCTCGGCATGGTGTTCATGGCACACGTCGGCGACCCCGACACGTGGTTTGCAACGAAATACGCCGACTCGTCGCGTTACGGCACAAAACGGCAGCAGTACGAGCTGTTTGAGGAGGTGCTGCAGCGCTTCAAGGGGCCGTGGATCGCGGCCCACATGGGCGGCTCGCCCGAGGACCTAGATTTCCTCTCGGCGCTATTGCAGCGCAACAAAAATCTCTACCTTGATTGCAGCGCCACAAAATGGATCGTGAGAGAGCTCAGCAAACATCCGCCAGAAGAGGTGCGGGCCTTCTTCACGCGTTGGTCAGGACGAATTCTCTTCGGCTCAGACATCGTCACTTCGGACGCGCACCTGACAAGCAGCGCAAACAGCACCGAGATGGAGGCGAAAGCCTCAAGCCACGATGAGGCATTCGACCTCTACGCTTCGAGGTACTGGGCCCTGCGAACCTTGCTCGAAACCTCTCATGAAGGTGAGTCGCCCATCGCAGATCCGGATCTGCACCTGGTCAACCCAGACAGGCACTCGGTTCTGGATGCGCCACCGCTGCGCGGCTGTGCGCTTCCAGAGGCAGCCCTCGACAGCCTCTACACGGGGACAGCTATCACCCTGCTTCCTGATGCCGCGCCCGT
This sequence comes from uncultured Bdellovibrionales bacterium, assembly GCA_964654585.1. GTDB lineage: Bacteria > Bdellovibrionota_C > UBA2361 > UBA2361 > OMII01 > OMII01. The sequence goes on along the minus strand of CAZZJR010000031.1, from coordinate 27,517 downwards.
TACCCTCTAGGGGCTTCTCGGTTAGCAGTGGATGTCGGCCGCACTAATTCGCCGAAAGGCACGGATTTTTCTACTGCCCCAACCGATGGCGGGAGTTATAATCTACCTGGCGGCCTAAACCTTTTCCCCGGATCTCGTATGTCTCTTGGAATGCATGCAAATGCCTCCAGCCCGAACGTCAGGTTCCCCGCCGCAGGCAGCCGAAGTGACCGGCGTTTCACGCTTGCCGAGCTCAGCCTCTGCATAACGAGGCAGGGACTGCTCTCCATGCTCCCCGTCAAAGGCGGCAACATGTCTTCGTCCGATCCCATCCCCAAAGCCGTCGCATCCGAAAAGCCCAAAGGAATTCAGGCATGATTCTCGCCTCGATCCGAAGCACACGAGCAGACCTCAAGCTAGACGGCGAGCTTGTCATCGTGCATCCCGACCACTCCCTAGTTGCGCTGTTGCCCCCTGACGAGTTTAGCTCTCTGTTGGCTGCTCTCGACACGTGGACCACAACTGAGCAAAGCCTCAAGGTGGTGGATTCCAAACTTCGCGCAGGCACCTGGCCCTCAACTAAACCTGCTAGCGACTGCTCCTTCCTAGCGCCACTGCCTCGCACCTTCGCTCTTCTTGATGGAAGCGCTTACATCGAGCACATACGGCTGGTGCGCAAAGCGCGCGGCGCGGAGCTGCCCGAGGATCTCTTCTCCATTCCACTAATGTACCAGGCGGCGAGCGACAACCTGCTGGCACCAACAGCTGACATCCCCCTGCTCGACCCCGCTCATGGGCTAGATTTTGAGTCAGAGGTAGCAGTCATTACAGACTGTGTGCCGGTTGGCACCCGCTCGCAGGAGACTGAGCGGCATATAAAGCTCCTCGTCCTTATGAACGACATCAGCCTGCGTGAGCTAATCCCGCGCGAATTAGCCACAGGCTTCGGATTCTTTCACGGCAAACCGCCCTCGTCGTTTTCTCCGTTCGCCCTAACTCCAGATGAGGTTGCGGAAGTATGGCGCGATGGGCGGATACACCTCCCTCTTGAGACTCATCTGAACGGCACGCTCTTCGGGGAGCCAGACGCGGGTGCGATGCACTTCTCTTTTCATCAGCTGATTGAGCATGCCTGCAAAACCCGACCTCTAAGCGCTGGTACGATAGTCGGGAGCGGCACTGTCTCGAATGAGAACCCATCGTGCGGCTCTAGCTGCCTTGTCGAACAGCGCATGCGGGAAAAGATCGCGACAGGCACCATCAAGACTCCCTACCTTCAGAACGGCGATCGGGTCCAGATCGGGATGAAGCACAAAGGCCGTGATCTGTTCGGCTTGATTAACCAAAGTGCTCGCTCGGTGAAGAGATGATCTCGCTGCGCCCCGATCACCCGTTCGATATTCTCCTGGAAAGGCTCTTTGATTATGCCGGGATGTTCCCACCCGCGTCACGGTCGTTCGAGCGCGCGCTGGCTGAAAGCTCCCGCCTTCCAGAGTCCCTGCAGCGTCCATGGATCCTTGCAAGCGACCTAGTGCTTGACGTGAAGCATGCCCAGCTGCTTCTCAGTGCTATCCGCGGGTCGCTCTCCGGATTTTCACGTCCGATTAGCTTGGTGCTTCTCGCCAGCGAGAGTCCGGCAGCAGTGTGCGAGCTGGCTGAGGAGATCGTGCGTGAAACGGCTTCTGCAACTACGCCCGTCTCGGTACGCACAATCGAGGCGAAATGCCCCAGGGAACGATGCGCTACGATAATCGCCCTCTTTCGCTCCACCTGTGTGAAGCTACATGCCAATCTGGCGATCGAACCAGAACTCTCTGTTGAGCCATGGCGAGAAGCCTTACTTGAGGCAACGCAAGCCGCTGCTACCGAACCGGGGCTCGTTGCACTGAAGTGTCGTTGCACCGGCACCACTGGTATTGGGGCTCATCGGCTCGCTCACGCCATAGCAGCAGCGTGCGACGCACGGATTCCGTTCAAAGTGACCGGTGGTTTCCATCACCCCATCGCTGAGCCGACCAGACACGAGTACCCGATGGGGTTCTTAAACCTCGCAGCCGCCGTATCATTTCGGCGCGCCCTCGGCACTGGCGCTCCGCTTGAGTTTCTTGAGAATCTGTTGACTAACAATTCTGCGGACGCGTTTTCATTCGGCCCTGGCCTCGCCTTCGAAGATCTCTTCGTTTCCTTGGATAGGCTCAAAGCTGCCAGAGAGCAGGCTCTCTTCTCTATTGGAAGTTGTAGTCTTCACGAGCCGGATGACGATCTTCGACGACTCTTTCCCGCTCAGTCTTAAAAACTCAGTGGAATCAGCGGCTTCCGCCGACCCAGCCGCCTATGCCATTTTATAGAATATTTTGAGCTAGTTAGCGGGTTCCTTCGTATTCAATCCGCAATTGTCCTTCTTCCCAATTCAGAACGTTCCAAGTTGCACGAACGCCAGGCCAAAAAATAATTCAGCATTTAAGGTAGTTACAGAAGTGCGAATTGGAAGAAGGCCGGGTTTTCAGAGCAGTTTTGCTGAAAAGCACAAATCTGAAACTCCGATTTTGGGGATTTTGACACCACTTTGAGAGCAGAAAATTTTTCGCGTATTTCTCTTCTTACGCTGAAGTTGCGCGGTTGCGAAATCGATTCCGATGGAAACGGCCAAGCAAAGAAACAAAATGGGTGGCTCGCTTGTAATGGGGCTGCCGAGGGAGGAAACGTATGAGAAGCCTGAAGCTGTACTTTGAGATGGATCAACTTACTGAAGTAATGTTCCGAGAGAATGCAGGCGATGAGGAACGAAGAACCATCAGAGGAAAGACTGGTGGAGCATTCCGTTACGCAGGTTCATTTCAGTGGACCTCTGCTGTGAAGGCTCTTAGCCTCCTGCTCACGCGGGCGGCTCTGTACCCACAGAACTCGGCGATCCAGGGACATGTAGGCTCTCTTGCTGCGAGCCTCGATTATGCGATCTCGAAGCAACCAGCTTGGATCACAGAAATGTTCGGATGTGACCAGCAAGGCATCAGCTTCGCTAGGCGCCTCATCCTGAGGACCAATCCGGAGCGTAAGCGTCCGGGACCTGTCGTCCTCGCAGTGAACCACGTATACCTGCCCCAGGTAGCGATCGAGGTCTTCGTCAATGGAACGAAGTGCTCGGAGTCTGACCTTGAGAGGTTAATCGCAACGCTTGAGGACCGGCCCTACGCAGAGAGCCTGTCGGAGAGCGAGGACGGAGAGAAGAAGGCGATTAGCGCCTAGCTTTATCCGGCTGCACTACGCGTAAGCCGTGGTTTCCGCGAAGGCCCCCGCGCACAAGGCACTTAGACGCCTTGCCCGCGGGGGCCTCCCTTTTTTGGGGACGACTACGGAAAGAAAAAAAACGGGAATTCCCGGTAGCACCACTGACGAAGAACGACCTCGGAGCAGGCTGGATCCTGCAGACGCAAGTAGAGTTGCGTTCCTTGAATCGTGTCACGCAACCGCCGGTTAAGATCATTCAGCTTATGGGCAACGGCACTCCGCGCTGGCCCTTCCCCTGCCTGCTTGAGAAGCGCGAGGAGGTCTTTTCGCTCCAGACCAGCCTCGGAGAGCAGCTGCTCTTCGGCCTGGGAGAAGAGCCCCTTGCCGACAAAGTTTTGGGGGTGAGAGACCATCTCTTTGAGCTGGCTCTTGAGGATCAGATCCGCCCCCAATTGCTGCACTTTTTGCGGGAAAAGGTACCGTGTCCGACTTGCGACGGCAAAGTGCGGCAGCTGTACTCCGAGCCATTTTACTGCAAAACGGTCAACGAACTGATCGTACTTTGCGCCGCCGAGGCCGTGAATGAAGAAATCTGCGCAACACGCCCTCAGCATGAGTGTCACTATGCTGCCCCGCGGCAAGATAGCTTCGGGTGATTCAGCGACTTCCGTTGCTACTGATACCCTGACTGGCTGACGAGTTGCCCCGCGAAGGCTCCATAGAGGCAGCTCTACATACGTCGGGCTAACCTCCATATTCGGGAAAGGATTGGCAGCATTTTTTATGTTGTGCTCCCTACGATGCTCCACCAACGCCTCGTTGTAGAGAGCAGCAAACCCAGCGGAATCCGCCATGATTGCCTTGATGAACTTTTGTACTTGCGGAAGGGCAGCAACGGCTGAAAGCGGCACCTCAAGATGGCTGTGTCCTGTCAGCACCCTCCGAACTATCGAGTGCGCCTCTGCTACAGGAATTCCTCCCAATTTCGAGTAGAGCTGCAACGCTGAGTTTACTGATTCTTCGAGGTGCCCCAGTGCGCTACGCGCCAGGTCCGAACGTATCTCCGCGAGGATTCCGAGCACGTGTTCAGTTTGAACGAGCATCTGAGTGCTGCACATCCCATCGCGCCTCTCTGCGAGGGTTGATTCACGTGTCGACAGAACGCCATCCTGTATCGTCGGCCAGGTTATGCGCCCACTGTCTATCTCATCTGTGTCGATCGTTACGCTTATCGGTATACCCGATTGGGCTCGTGCGAATAGGTTGAGCATCTCCTCCTTGAAGAGAAGCCCCGGGTGGTAGAGGAGCGGCTGATGCCCCGTCATAATGAGAGGCCCAGTTTCATGGAAGCCTCTCTTCGGTTCCGGCAGCGAGATGCCGCGCCCAGCAGCGGTGGCTACCAACCCCGCGGTGAACTTCTGGGCCGCAGCGAGCACTTCTGCTCTCATGAAATGCGCCGAGACACCACGCACGAGGTCGCCAATGCTCTGGCGGGTCTCGCGGTTCCCAGCTAGCAGCGCCCCCCAATCAGAGAACGGAGGCTGCACAGTGTCGGCTGGCCTCTCATCACTCATACGGCAAAAAGGGCTGATGCGTCCTGCACTCTGAGTGTCTCGCGACAGGCGAAGGGCTCCGCGGCTGCAACACCCACTTGGTCCCCCCAGTAGGCAGCCTCTCGTCGGATCTGCTCGATCCGCCCTCTGTTGCCCGCATGCACGTGGAACTGCGAGCTGTAGGCGTTGAGCGCCTCGATCTTGGCGTCGACGAATCGGGAGATATCGAAAACGCAGGCTGGGGCAAATCGCACTCTGAGGTGAGTCGAGAAGAAGTAAAGCTGCCTCCGAGGCTGCCACGGCGCATGCTGCAGCTCACCTTTAACAAATTTCGAGTAAAAGCGAGCAGAATCGACAAGCTTGCTCGCCTCTACGTGGTCTGGGTGGGCATCCTCCCAGTACGGCGCGAACAGCAGCTCAGGCTTTACTTCTCGAATAACATTTGCAAGAGCAACTCGGTTCTCGACAGTATCAAAAATCTCCCTATTCTTGAGGCCGAGGTTACGGCGCTCGACAATGCCAAGAATAGTCGCCGCCGCCGCAGCTTCACGTGCTCTCGTCTCGGGGTCCCCGTGCGGAGTGGGCTCCCCGTCTGTGAGATCAAGAAGCACAACCCGCACACCCTCGGCGCGCAGCGCTGCCATTGTTCCTCCCATTGCAATTTCCGCATCATCCGGATGCGGGGCAACGACTAATGCTACACGTTCCATCTCTTGCGCTCCTTCTGGATAGTCTCGAGGTAGTATGCAAGACGAATACTCGGGTCGTCGAGCTCTCCACCGAAGCGACGATTCGGATCGTCATAGATTCGGGACACCGGAAGCTCAGTTACGCTCAGTCGGAGGGCCTTAGCTTGGATCCAGAGCTGCAGCGGCATCGAGTATCCCGTGAGCGTAAGTTGCAGCTTGGCGAGAGCCTCCGTGCGGTACGCCTTAAAGCCGCAGAAAGCATCCGTTAGACCAAAACCGGTAGCTTCATTGAGGAGCTGAGTAATTTCGACGTTAATCCGGCGCCTATCTGCTGGGGCGGAACCGTTCCCATCGATCTCTTCGCGGTACCTGCTTCCAGAAACGATATCCCAACCCTGCTCGACTTCTTGAAAAAAGCGGGGGATCCAGTCAGGTCGGTGCTGTCCGTCAGAGTCCATCGTGATGACGTAGTCATACTGAGCCCTGACAACTTCCGCGAAACCGCGCAGCAGCGTTGCGCCGTACCCCCGATTCTCGGGCTGCATAATTATACGAGTGCGGGGCCCTTCAAGCTGCTTTAAGAGAGCGGCCGAGCAGTCCACCGAACCATCATCGACGAAGAGCACATCGCCGTCGTACACCTGCCGCAGCCGCGCGAGGAGCCCTTCGAGATGCTCCTCTTCGTTGTAGACGGGTATGAGCACTACGCGCTTAGTCATGAGGGCTAATCCCCGTGCCGATTTCTTAGGAAGGGCGAGACTCGAAGGAGCAGCTGCGACCGCTCGAAGATATCGAGCCACTCTTGCAGCTCTGCAGCCGCTTCATCCAACGGTACAGCGACGATACCTGTGTCACATGCCGCGCCGAGCTCCGTTCGAGCCTTGCGTCGGTACACCGAGAGAGTCCGATCGACTCCACGCGCTACCTCGAACATGTCCTCAGAGAGGAATACCGCGGCCGGGACTCGCGCAGCTCCGTGAACTCGAAGCTCATCGCGCAACTCAGGGTCATGTTGGTTGTCTAGAAAGCGCAGGTCGATAGTGGGGGCTGCCTCCGCAATCGCAGCAAGCATCGGGCATTGCCGTGCGCAGTCTCCACACCATGAGCCCGACAGGACCAGGACGTTCAGCCTGCGCTTGAAGCTGGCGAGCAGCTGGCGCTGCGCGGGGGAGAGGCTGACCCGTGAGCGAGACTCCTGCCAGCGCTGCTGGTGCGCTGCTGGACTCGCTTCCAAGTATGCCTCGAAGCTCTTGGCGTTCGAAAAGGCCCGAGCCCAAAGCTCCTTCCGTTTGTCGAATAAATCTGCCCCCATACGGCTCCCTGTACGTTTCCAGGGCACAGCATTTCCCTTCCTGCTCGAATTGTCAAAAGCTGGGGGTCGACTAGCCCCGCGGCGCCCGTGACGGCAGCTACGAGGAGCCAGGTAGCGATAGCGATTGCGGCCTTAGATGTAGTCGAGAATCGTGAGGCGGAGCACCTTGGCCGTGACCGAGTACGAGGCCTGAAGAGCCGTCTGAGCCTGTGCAAGGTTGGCAGCCGACTCGGTCTCGTCAGCGTCTTGAATACGGGAGAGCACCTCGAGTGCGCTGTTCTTCGTCAGGGCCAGGAGCGACTCTCCAGTCTCAAGGCGGCGCAGCCTGCCGCCGACGCTCACGCGCTCCGGAAGTATGTCATTCTCGCGCGCGTCGTTGATCATGTTGATGGTGTTGAGCACATCCGTAGTTTGCTTCTTGTAGTCGGTCGGGAAGGTGTACGCCACGCCTCCTCCGTCTGGTGTCCCGCTTGCAGGCGTTGTGGAGTAGCCTCCGAGAGTTCGCCCAAGCCTCTCAAGAGCCTCAATTGCCGTCCCAAAGATAGTGTTCGCTGGGGTCAGGATTGATATAGAGAGGTCATCAGTAACAGCAAGGGTGCGCGTGGTCGATGTTCCCGGCTCAGCATCAAACACGTACCGCTTCGATGCCTCGCCGGTTGCTGGTACAGTGTAAGCCGCTTCGTCATAGGGGGGATCGTCATCATCAGCCCCTCCGAACACGAATCGCCCCTGGTAGGTCGAATTGGCGAGGCTCGCCATGTGATCCCGAATCTGGTAAACCTCTTCGGCCAGGTGAGAACGGGCGACCTGATTGACCGATTCGTTAGCCCCCTGCTGGGCAATCTCCTTAGCACGGATGAGCAGATCGTTAGCTTGGCTAAGAATGTCGTCTTGAAATGTCATCAGGCTCTTCGTGCGGCTTATTGTCGTCGTGTACTGGTCTATCTTTTCAAGAGTCTGCCGATAGCGGGCAATCGTTCCGCCATCGACAGTATCACTTGGCAGAGCCGCCTTCACGCCACTGGCAACTTCATTGGCAAACTTCATCACACGGTGCCGATTTTCAAGGGTTTGTGAGACTAGCTGCCGCTGAGTCTGAATTTCTGATGCTCTCGTCATATCAGGCTCACGATTTGGTCAAGCAGGTCGCCGGCTGTCTTAATCATCCGGGCAGCGGCCTGAAAGGCGCGCTGGTACTTGATCAGGTTTGCAAATTCTTCATCTAAGCTTACAGCCGAAAACTCGTCCCGCTTGTTTCCGGCGCTCGTCAAGTTAGCGGCCGCCACATCGACCTCAAGCTGCGCGGCAGACTTTGCGTTGCCCACGTAGCTGACCGTAGCGTTATAGGCCTCTTCCAGGGTTCCGCTGAAGGTGAAGCTCCCAAGCGACAACGCAAACGTGCTCGAACGGAGAGCCGCGATTGCTTCTGCATTTTGGCCATCGCCTTGCGGGAAGACTGTGGACCCTTGAGCCGCGTCGTTGTCGCGGGCGGCCGCGAACGCAGCCGGGTCCGTGAATCCGAGCTTCAGGATAGAGGAAAAGTTTCCGACACTCGGCGTAGCTCCAGCCAGGTCTGCGGCTTCAGGTATTCCATTCCCATTGACGTCTTTTACCCCTGAAAAGTCGAAGTCAAACAGCCCGAATACACCGGGCGCATTTCCATTGAGGTCGCCGCTGCTCGGCTGGAAGCCGGCCGTCAGGGAATCTTCATCGGCCCCGAGGTACTCCTGGTTGACGGTCGTTAGGAGCTGGCGGGTAATCGCTTCGATGCGCGATGCTATCGCAACGAGCTCACCTTCAGCTTCGAACGGGGAAGTATTAGCGGGATCGGTCGTGCCACGCAGCTGGAGAATGCCTGCCAGGCTTCCGGAGCCATTCTTGAGAAGCTGCGTGAGATCGAGGTGAGAGGGGGCCGTGTCCGAGCCGAAGTCATAGGTGACGTACGTGAGCACGTCGCCCCCGAGAGAGCGAGGGAGCGTAGTTGTCGCGAAGCTGGGAGAAGCTGTGACGGTAAGGTCACGAGAGGTCTCCTGATTCACGAGCGGGAACCCGTTGGACAGGTAGCAATTAATCATCCCGTTTCCAGTCTCGAGCGTCGTGAATGATATCTTGCTTGCAAGCTGTGCGAGCAGCGTGTCGCGCTGATCCCTCTCATCGATAGCTCCGATTCCGGAGGCTTCGCGCTGGCCGATCTGGCCGTTCAAGCTAGCAAGCTCCTTCGTCATGGAGTTGATTGTGTCCACCTCTAGCCCAACGCGTTTATTGAGCTCGTTTTGCACAGAAGCCACTGTGTTGTAGGCCGTCTTTATCGCTGAAATGAGATCTTCGCCTCGCTGCATGACATTGATGCGCAGGTCGACGTTCGACGGGTTCACGCCTACTTGGCTCACGGCACCAAAAAAGCTATTGAGGGCGGAGCCGATTGTAGTCATCGGCCCATCGAGGGCAAAAACCGTCTCTATCGCCGAGAGGTAGTCGTTCCGAACATCGGCGTAACCTTTGCGGCTATTCGCCTGGCGGAGCTGGTACTCTAGGAACTCGTTGGTAGTTCGCTTCACGTCTCCGAGCTGAACACCACTTCCGATTTGAAGGATGCTGCCGATATTGGCTACATCTCCGCGGCTCTCAATTTCAATTTGGCGCCGCGTGTAGCCAGGTGTGTTGACGTTCGCAATGTTGTTGGAAGTGTTTGCGATGAGAGCCTGTTGGGCCGTCATCGAGCTTACTGAGCTGCCAAGAATCTTTGCGCCGAAGTTAGCCATACGAGAGGTCAGTAGCGGCGCGGCAGATTGTGCCGCGAAAAGTCTCCTGCCTGATTATGAGCAAGGGTTATGCCCTCAAGAGAATGCAGGGACTTGCGGCTTTTCAACGGGAAAGTTTTGCAGCCGCCTCGGCTCTTTTGGGCCGCCGCCCAAAACTTCTAGGCCTCACCCAGGAGCGAGCCGTTGCGCGGAGGAGCCGGCTGAACTCCGTTCGTCATCGATCCGAAGGAATTGTACACGCGGGTTACTGGCTGGCTGGCCGACCAAAGCAGCGACAGCTCACCGTTCACTAAACCCAGCGAGTAACTGAGAACCTGGTTGAATTCACGGCTCTTGCACTCCACCTGCTTCGCTTTTTCGCGGATTTTCTCGATAAGGGCCATGAGGCGCTTTTTGTCCCCCGGCGAACAGCCTTGCTGGATCAGCTCAGATGCCCTGCACGAGTCGTTTCCGACAGCCGCCGCGATGATCTTGCTGCGCTCATCTTTGAGCTGCTGTAGCTGGTCCACTACCTCTCCACGCTGCGCACCGAGAAGCGTTACCTGGTCCGCATCAAGCTTTACCACCGCTTTCTGCTCCTGTTCGAGCAGCTTGAGGTACTTGTCGTATTCCGCCAGCTCGGCCGCGAGGAGCTTCTCAATCGACCGAATCGTACCAGCGTCGAGCTTCATTCGGCTATTCTGCTCCGTTTACGACTCCACCACTGAGAAGGATCTCGAGAGAGACCTCTTCGCCGAGGGCGCGAGCAACTCCTTCCGTGGGAGGCTTGTAGGTTCCGTTCTTGATCTGTTCCTTGAGCGCCTCTATCTTTGCGCGGCGCTCTTCCGCCATCTTCACCGGGTCGAGCTCAGACTTGAGCATCGTACCTACTGAGGAGATCTGCATTGTGTCGTCGAGTGCCGCCTGTAGAGAGCCCTGCACGGCATCGGCAGACGCGTCTTGCTTGCGCCCAGCAGCCTTCTCATGTCGAGCGTCCTGTGCTCGGTTAAAGAGCGCGTCCTTAATCTCTGAACCCGGTACCTTCATAACTCAATCCTTTGCCTAAAAAGGTCCTTCTATCACGTAAGATGCTGGCTTCCTTGAAAAGGTCACTTCTTTTTGCTTAATGCATTGAGATCCTTGAGGATAACATCCTTAATTCCTATCCCCTGGCCCTCTGAAATCGACTTCGCGAGAGCCTCATTGAAGAGGTCCCTGTACATGCTCTCCTCGTGGCTTCCCGTCAGAAGCCCCTCCTTGGGCACCGTGCTCCACATCGACTTCAGCATCTCCTGAACCAGGATACCCTCGAACTGCTCAGCCGCAGCCTTCGGATCCTGGGTAAGCGGCAAGGGCTTCTCAGGCACCTTCGCTTCAGGGATGTTTGCCAGCTTTCCTGGTCCTTTGATTCCGTCCATTACATCACCACTAGTTCTGCGTTAAGCGCTCCAGCCTGCTGCAGCGCCGTGAAGATCGCGATAAGGTCTCGCGGTGTCGCTCCGAGCGAGTTGAGCGCCTTCACAAGGTCTCCCAGAGTAACCTCTCCGCCCACAATCCTGAGAGCCTCGACGTCCTCGCCCACGTTGATGTCTACGTTGTCGTACTCAACCGTTTGTCCGCCCGCAAAGGCGTTCGGCTGGCTGACCTGGTTCTCCTGCCGAATGGCCACGTTGAGGTTTCCGTGCGCGAGCGCCACCTGGCCAAGCGTGACCTTGGCGCCCATTATAATCGTGCCGGTCCGTTCGTTGACTACCACTCTCGCATCCACATCTTGGTGCACCTCAACCTGCTCAAGGGCAGCAAGCATACCGACAGGGTTAGCCTTTGCGGCATCATCGAGGAGAAACTCCACGGCACCCGAATCGATGGCAATAGCCGCCGGGCGCCCCAGCCGCTTATTGAGCGCAGCAACAACTCGGTTAGCCGTAGTGAAGTCTGGGTTGCGCAACACTACCCGCACCTTGTTCGACTGAAATAGCTCAAACGGAATCGCGCGCTCAACTATCGCAGCGCCAGGGATAGTTGCCACAGTTGGATGGTTCTTCTGGGCAGAATCTCCTTGGTCACTTACTGCAAAGCCTCCCAAGTCGATGGAGCCCTGAGCAACGGCATACACGTTACCGTCTAGCCCCTTGAGCTGCGTGAACAGCAGAATTCCGCCGAAGAGGCTCTTAGCATCACCGAGGGATGAAACGGTCACCGGCAGCTTGGAGCCTGGTCGAGCAAAAGCTGGCAGCTCGGCTGTCACCATTACCGATGCCACGTTCTTTACGCGGATCAGCTGTGGATCTGTCCTGATGCCCATTCTCTCGAGCATGTTGGACATAGTCTTGAGCGTGAAGTCCACACGGTTTCCGTCGCCAGTGCCGTTCAGGCCAACGACAACCCCGTACCCAATCAACTGGTTCGCACGAACTCCCTCGACATCAGCGATATCCTTGAGCCTCGCAGCATGCGCCACCTGCGCTACGAGGAGCGCCGCAGTCGCCACAAGCATGTACAGTAGCTTCTTCATACGTTCCTTTAAGCTAGAATGGCCACAAGATTCGCATCGTACGGGCAAACCAGCCGCCGTACTGAGCCTCTCCTACTGTTCCCTTTCCGTAGTAATCTATTCGCATCTGCGCAATCTGCGAGGAGTTGACTTCGTTGTTCGATGAGATGTCGCGCTGGCGTACCAAGCCCGATATCACCATTACTTGCTCCTCGTTGTTTACCACCAGGATCTTCTCTCCTTCGATGCGAAGCAGTCCTGACGGAAGAACCTCGACCACAACTGCTGAGAGCCTGCCGGTCAACTCAGACTGGCGATTCGTGTTTCCTTCACCCTTGAAGTCATTCTTAGTGTTGGCTGCGATAAGAGCCGACATGTCCGGCGGATACGTCCACTGCTCTTCCGGGCGGTTTTCAAGTCCGAAGAACTTGCTGATACCGGCGAGCACTTCGCTCTTGGACTTCACCTCGGTGATCGCAAACTGCCGTCCGAGGGATCTCTCGGTAACGACGATCGTCAAAAGGTCCATCGGCTGGAACGGGCGGAAATCTCGGTAGAGCTCGTTGTTGACCCTATCCTCGCGGTACAGCGACGCCGACATGCCTGGATCACCCTCTTCAAGGCGCCCTGGATAGGGTGGCGGCATCTGGGAAGAGCTTCGTATTACGCGCACTCCGTCACCGAGATCAGCAGCAGTCTGCTTCAGCTGCACCCCCTGTGCTGTCGCGATCTGTGCCTCTGGCAGCACCTGCGGAGCTTTTGGCGCCTGAGGCTCAGGCGGCACCTCTACAAACTTCATCTGCGCTCTGCCGTCTGGGCCATTATCCTGCACGAGCGCACCTTCCCACTGAAGCCCGCGAGACTGCGCCGTGCTGTTGGGCACTGCGTAGCGCAACGCGGGGACGTAGGGCTCAGGCTTCTGGGGTGGCGTGCAGCCAAGACCAGCCATGACCATTCCGGCTAACAGCGCCGTCTTCTTGTCTCTCATATCTAGTAAGCTCCCACGACCACGATGCCTGGCCCCTCAACCTTCCCTGAAATAACCTTCTTCGAGGACTCGTTCTGCACTTTGACCTGCTGTCCGACTGCTCCTGACTCCACGGCTATGCCTGACGCCGTTACTTCAAGACGGCCATTACGAACGATGAGCGACACTTTCGACCCTGCCGTAACTACCGCCGGCAACTCGACTGCGTTGGCACGGAACACCTCGCCCTGGCCAAGATCGCTGGTTATGGCGTGCCCGAGGATGTCTCCCATGTTGTCGATTGCGTCCTTGTTCGAGGCAGCATCGTTTATCTTGACGAGCTTGATGTCTTCGGCGTTTACCACAGTGCCGCGCTTGATCGGCTTGGCAGCCACCGGAAGCATGCGCCAACTATCGACCGATGCACGGAGCTGAAAGCGCGCATCATCCGAGCCACTCACAGCCTTGTAGTCGATCCCAATATGCCCTGGGCGCGTTGTCTCAAGCGCGACCACTTCGACGCCAACGCTGTCAGAGGGTACCTTGACCGGCCGATCGAGCGCGATCTTCTTCACTTCGATCGGCTTCGGATTCTTGGCCAAGAAGGAGCTGAGGGCCTGCTCAAGCTCTGCCATCTGCACCTCACGGAAGGACCGCGTCACTGTGAGCTCCCGCGGGAACGAGTAGCGGACCGAGTTGAGGTTAATACCATCAGCGGCCAGTCTCTGTAGGACGGCAGCCCCCTCAAGACGCAGCGTATCCCCAGCGCGCGGGCTCGTCGCAACTTCTATCGACCGCAGCCGCTCAACGGTTGCGTTATCCTCCGCGCGAGGCGACATAATATCGGCAACATCACCGAGCCGAATCGTGCCACCTGCAACAACGGCTTCGTTCCTGCCGTGAAGCATGATGCCGTTGAAAGCAGGAGTGTACGGAACCTCCGCCTGGACGACCGGCACAACAACCAGCACAAGTGCGGCAGTGAGGACTTTTCTAATCATGCTCTTACCTCTTCAAGTTAATCGCTTGCGAGAGCATCTCGTCAGCGGTGGTGATGCCCTTCGACGAAGCTTCGTAGGCGCGCTGGGCGGTGATCATGTTCACGACCTGCTCCACGACGCTCACGTTGCTGCTCTCAAGAAAACCTTGGTTCAATCGTCCGAATCCGTTCTGGCTGAATATACCCGTTACAGGAGGTCCAGAAGCCAGGGTTTCCTCGTAGAAGCTCTGTCCCACCGCGCGCAATCCGCCGTTGTTCGGGAATCGCACTGCTGTGAGCTGTCCGATCTGGACTGGGTTGACGTTGTTGGGCTGCTTTACGCTTACAGTACCGTCCTGAGCGATAGAGATTCCGAGAGAGTCGAGCGGAACCGCGAGTCCCGGCGCAAGGATGAAGCCATCTGCCGTTACTATCTGCCCGTTTTGGTCGAGCTGGAACGAGCCAGCCCGGGTGTACACGAAGGTTCCATCAGGGCGAGTGACCTGGAAGAAGCCGTCTCCCTCAATTGCGATGTCGAGCTGATTCCCAGTCGTAGTGAGGTCTCCCTGCGTGAAGATCTTCTGCACCGCGGAGGTCTTGACTCCCAAGCCCACCTGGACGCCGGAGGGCTTAATGGTCGTCTGCGAACTTGGTGATCCAGGCTCCTGCACGTACTGGTAGATCAGGTCCTGGAACTCCGCTCGGCTCTTCTTGAAGCCTGTGGTGTTCACGTTCGCCAAGTTGTTGGAGATAACGTCGATGTTAGTCTCCTGGGCGTTCATTCCGGTCGCTGCCGAATAGAGGGCTCTAATCATAGTGTCTCCTCAGCTCCTTACGATGTTCGTTTCCCTACCTGCGTGATTGCGGACTGATTGAGCGTGTCGAGCGACTGCGCTGCTTTCGAGTATGCATCAAAAGCCCGATTGGTCTGAATCAGGTCAATCATTCCGGTTACTGCGGACACATTCGACATCTCTACTGACCTAGGCTCCAAGAACGCCTCGACCGTCGCCGGCTGAGCGCCTCCATCCTTGAGCTTGAAGCGGGCACCACCAACCGGCTCAAGCCCTTTCGTGTCCAGAAACCGAGCTACTTGCAGCCGACCAACCGTTATCGCCTGCGCCTGTCCCGGAACCTGGATCTGAAGGCTTCCGTCCTGATTTATCACCGCACCAGGACCGGGAATTTGGATGGCCCCACCGTCTCCCAAGACCTGCAATCCATCCTGAGTGACCAGGTCACCGTTCTGCGAGATGGCAAAGTTACCGGCCCGCGTGTACTGCCTTCCGTTCGGCGTGTTGACGATGAAGAAGTCGTTAGCATTTCGTATCGCTGCGTCGAGCGGGTTTCCGGTGTGGCGAATGGCTCCCTGGGAGAAATCAATGTACGTCTCAAATGCCCCCACACCTGGCACTCGTTGATTGTCACTCCGTGCAAACTGCCCCGGTTTATTCTGGCTCGAAAGCGTGTCTTCAAACGCCTGCTGTTCGGCCACCACGAACTGGCGCTTAAAGCCAATAGTGCTTGAGTTCGCGAGGTTGTTGTTCTCAACCTCGAGCTTCTTCATCTGAAGGAGCCCTGCCGAAACTGCTGCGTACGTGCCGATATCCATACCCTATCCGTTACGCGTTTAACTGCCGCCGAGTTGCACCGAGCGCCCCAAGCCTTGGGTCCGCTGACACCTGATTCGAACTCTTGGCTGCACTTTCTGCTTCTTCTGTTCGCTCTACCTCGATCATCTGCGAGAGCAGCTTCACACCCTCAAGCGGAAGCTTCGTGCTCGCAGCAACACTATCGGCATCGTGACCTTCCCGAATCATCTTCTCAGCCGCGGCGTACACGCGGTGCAGCTCGCCACCCTGCTGCTTCGTCGCACTGGCGTACCCTTGGGGCGATGAACTCCTCTGAACCGGGGCGCCAGGGCGAACCGGCGCTGCTGTTTGCTGGGTTGAGCCCTGCGGGCTCCTGCGTGATGTCGCCGCTGCCTGCTGCCTTGTAGTAGACTGGCTCGCTTGGGCGGCCGTCGCCGCAGCCTGCGGACCGGCGGCCTGCTGGCCGGGGGCCTGAGGCGCCGTGCCTGGTCGAGCCGTGATAACTTCCTGAAGCCGAGCTTGTGCTGTGCTCGATATGCCCTCAATGCGCTTGGCAACCTCCTCCCCCTCGACGACAGAGCGGGCGATGCGCCGCTCGGAGTCCTCCAGCTCTGTGAGGTAGCGTTGAATGTTGTTCTCCCGGCGCAGGAGTTGGTCGTTAAGCTGCCTCCCCGCTACCTCCGCCTCCGCTATGAGGTTGCGCAGGGCCGCCTCAAGCTCAAGGGTCTGAGGCAGGAGCGCTTGGGCTCGCGAGCCCTTCATCCACCGGATCGCCATGGTCAACACCGCGGCTACGAGACCGAGGTCTACCGCCATCTGCCAGAGTGGGAGCTGTTCAATCATACGTTCGTCCTGTGTAGGCTCCGTAAGTGGTGTCAAAAAGGCATGTGTCTGCTGGGGAATCCCGTCAGACCATTGACTCCGAGCAGTTCCTTGCTAGTGCTAACCAGTTGAATTAGCATCGCCTGGGGCCCTGCTTCACCACCTCCGGAGGCTTCTGCCTAAAGCAATGGCAAGTCCCTTGCCACTCCGGGTGCGAACACGCTGTGCCCACCGATACGAGGTGCGAAACATGTACAAAGAGAGACTCCTTACGCCCGGCCCAACCCCTATTCCGCAGCGAGTTTTGCAGGCGATGGAGCTGCCGATGCTGCATCACCGCAGCGACGTGTTTAAGAAACACCTCGCCAAGGCTTGTGAAGGAGCGCGCTGGCTGTTCGGCTGGGATAGCGACCCTGTCTTCCTGGCCTGCTCTGGCACAGGGGCGATGGAGGCTGCTCTTCTTAACTGCTGCTCTCCGGGCGACGCCATTATCTCCGTTAACGGCGGAATTTTCGGTGCCCGCTGGGGCAAGATAGCCGAGCGTCTGCAGATTCAAGTAAAAGAGATCGAAGTCGCCTGGGGCTCCGCGGTCACGCTTGAGCAGGTGCGGGAGGCAGTCAACTCATCCCCGCATGCCAAGGCGTTCTGTATCCAGCACG
The DNA here is from genome assembly GCA_964654585.1 of uncultured Bdellovibrionales bacterium. GTDB lineage: Bacteria > Bdellovibrionota_C > UBA2361 > UBA2361 > OMII01 > OMII01. The sequence goes on along the minus strand of CAZZJR010000031.1, from coordinate 10,502 downwards.
TCGAGACAAGCACAACGGTACTTCATCCGGTCAGTGACGTGTTGGCTGAGGTCAAGCGACTCTCGCCGAACATGCTTACAATAGTGGACGGGATCTCCTCCTGCGCCACGACCCCGATGCCTGGCGGGCCAAGCACTCTCGATATGTACATCGCAGGCTCGCAGAAGGCCCTGATGCTCCCTCCGGGCCTCTCATTGATGGCGCTCTCTCCCTACGCGTGGCAGGTGGTTGAGTCTACTCCAAAGCGCACCCTTTACTTCGATCTCGCCAACGAACGGAAGTCTCTCAAGGGTGGTGAAACCTCCTGGACTCCTGCCTCAACGATTATCGTTGGATTGAACGCGGCGATCGAGATCTTTCGTGAGGAGGGGCTTGAGGCGATCTACGCTCGTCATAAGCTGCTCTCGAACATGGCGCGGGCGGGCGTTCAGGCGCTCGGGTGCGAGCTGCTTGCCCCTGATGCCGCATGCCCGAGCGTTACCGGGTTCTTTCCTCCCACATCGCTAGATGCAGACGCTCTGCGAACGGCTGTCAGGTCTCGTTTCGGGCTGCGCCTCGCAGGAGGGCAAGGAAAGTTCAAGGGTAAGATTCTCCGCATCGGCCACATGGGCTATGTGGATCCCTTCGAGGTTTCAGCCGCCGTGTCAGCCATCGGACTGTGCCTCGCGTCATCCGGGATACAGGTCGACACTGGCGCTGCCACCGTCGCCTGCCTCCAGCACCTCTCTAGTTGAACTGACAGGATTTGCATGACTGCTCCGCTCAAGGACCGCTGTTCAAGCCTCTTCCGCGAGGTGCAGAACCATATCTGCTCCGCGCTTGAGAAAGCTGACGGAGCCGCGACATTTCAGAGCGACGACTGGAGCCGTCCGGACGGCAACGGCGGAGATGGCGGGGGAGGGCTGACGCGCATCCTTGCCGAAGGTGCAGTCTTTGAGAAAGCAGGGGTAAACTTCAGCGCGGTGCACGGCATCATGCCAGCGAGCTTCGCCGCAAAGCTCGGTGCCAAGGAGGAAGAACTCCCCTTCTACGCCACCGGAGTTTCGCTTGTTATACACCCCCGCTCGCCCCTGGTGCCGACCACTCATGCTAACTACCGTTACTTGGAGCTAGGAGACCAGGCATGGTTCGGTGGCGGGGCGGATCTCACTCCATACTACCTATTTGAGGAGGACGCGCGACATTTTCACACTGTACTAAAAGCCACGTGTGACCGTCACGCATCAGAATACTATCCGCGCTTCAAAAAGTGGTGCGATGAGTACTTCTACCTCCCGCATCGCAAAGAGACCCGCGGTATCGGCGGCATATTTTTCGACTACCTCGGCCGTGATGATGGCGCCGAGCCCGAGAAGCTCTTCGCTCTAGCCAAAGATCTCGGCTTCGCATTTACTGACCAGTACATCCCTATCGTAGAGCGGCGAAAAGGTGGGCCGTACACAGACGCGCAGCGCCACTTTCAGCTACAGCGCCGAGGCCGCTACGTTGAATTCAACCTACTCTATGACAGGGGAACTCACTTCGGCCTGCAAACCGGCGGGCGGATCGAGTCTATCCTTATGTCGTTGCCATCCCTGGTGCGATGGGACTATTGCCCTGTCTACGAATCCGGATCCGCCGAGGCTAACCTGCTTCAAGTGCTTCAAAATCCTAGGGCCTGGGCGTAGCACACCAAGCTCCAGGGGAGTCCGTCCACGAGAATCAAACCATTCGATCTCGGGCGTGGCGTGTGTAGGCCTAATTCAGACCTCGATTCCTTCGCGCAAGGCACTGGTTTGCTATTGAAAACAAGGGATTAAGTGCCTTAGTTGGTCACAACCCATCACCAGACCGAGTAAACAACAGAAATCGCGCCTCAAAACCTCAACTATCTGTAGGAATAACCCGTATTAGCTCTTAGCAGGTAACGCAATCACAGCGGCGAGACTCTAGTAGTTTCCGTTGTGATCGCTTTGTGAAGCTAGGGGAGTTCGTTATGCAAGAAAACATCAGCGGCAAGTCTCATCCAGTTAAACTGTTTCTCGTTGATGATCACTTGGTGCTCCGCCAGGCCCTGTCGAAAGCGCTGAGCGAAGAGCACCGCTACGAAGTAATCGGACATGCAGGAAACGGCCAGGAACTGCTGTCACAGCTCTCCTCTTGCGCCCCGGATGTGATTGTTCTCGATCATGCTTTACCGAAGTCAAACTGCCTTGAGACGATCGAGGCGCTTCGAATAGCCGGCTGCAAGGCGCCCATACTGATCCTCTCAGCTGTTGAAAACAGCTCCAACATTCGGGCTGCGCTCAAGGCCGGTGCCCGCGGCTTTGTGCCAAAACAAGCCGGACTCACTGAAATAGAGTTCGCCATCGATGCAATCGTCGAGGGAGGAACCTACCTGAGCCCAAGCGTAACTAATAGGCTCATGTCTCCGGACGCAGCTAACCAAGGTGCAAATTCCTCTGTAGGGCAGCTCTCTGCGCGCGAGCGGGAGATTATGACCCACATAGCCAATGGAAAGCGCAACAGAGAGATCGGCGCGCTGCTGCACATAAGCACACGCACAGTCGATACGCACCGCTCAAATATCCTTAAGAAGCTCGGCGTTAAGAGCAACGCTGCGCTGGTCAAAATAGCAATTAGCGAGGGAATGATATCCGTCTAGGGAAGCTGGTCTCTCATACTTCCGCTGCCGCCCTCTTCAGCGAGAGCCCGATCGACACAATCCCAGGCCAGAAGAGCACATTTGATGCGGGCGGAATGTCGCTTAACGCCCTCCAGAGCCAAGGCATCACCCAGGTCATCGAGTGCTGTCCCTGATTCCTCGCTCTTGATCATGCGTCGGAAGAGCCCAGAGAGCCGCTTCGCCTCAGCTTTGGTCTTTCCCGTCAGTAGCTCAGACATGATCGATGCGGTGGCTTGGCTAATCGAGCAGCCATGCCCGGTGAACGCAATCTGCGAGATCTCCTCACCCGAAAACTTGACCATGAGAGATATCTGGTCGCCGCACAGGGGATTGTGCAGGTCGATCTTTCGGTCTGGATTGATCAGGACCCCTTGGCAGCGCGGGCGCTTGTAGTGGTCTAAGATCAGCTCTTGGTAAACTTCATCCAACATCGTCCGTAAAGTATAGACCGGCTATAGGGATGCTCGTCAAATAGCGGCAAAAGCCGCATATAACGAGCTGCTTGACAGCGTAGGTCACTGGCGCCGACTGCCGCTACACGCCTCGAGGAGAGCAGTAAAGCGTAGCAAAGATTCCGGCTCTCCCCGGCATGACAGCAGCCCGGACAGGAACGCCTGCTGTGGCGTGAGCGACCCCTCGATTATCTGTTGAAAGGTCGCCTGGCTCCCCTCTAGCCACGCGGTAGCCTTCGAACCATCCGAAATGAGGGCCGGAGGCGCGGTGAAACCAAACGAGTGGCCCGAAACTAAGAGACCGATTTCAAAGGTGGGAATTTCCGCGGCTTCGACCGAGGCGTTGGCGACTGCAAGAAGTTCTATTAACCAAGAGGGCTGGTTGCTCATACAGCCAGTGTTGTTGCACGTCCCAGGGAAAATCACTACCCGCTCTCGGTCTCAGGGGACAATTACGCCAGGATTCGGCGGTCAAATGCGACGGTTCGTAATCGCCGCGGCATTGCAGGGGTTTTCGAGTGCCTGCCCTGGGCTAAGCCTGAGTGCCCGTTGAGAGCCGCTCAATGAGCTGATCGAGCTGTCCCGCATCCGGAAATGATCCCAGGAGCCGTCGACCGATATCTCGGGCCTTGCTGGCTATCAGCAGGGCAGAGACCTTATCCCCCATCGCAACGTAGGCCTGAGCCAACGTATGCATCTCGTTAACACCTCGCCAGCCTGTAGCCTGGCAGGCCTTGGTTGCGAGCTGAATCGCGTACTCTGGCTCAAAGAAAATTCCATTCTTCAGGTAGCTCGTCGCAAGCAACCTAAGAACCCGGGGATGCTCGGGGGAAACTGAGAGCGCCCGATGAAGGTGGTGTCGTGCATACGCTAGTTTGTCTTCCCTAATGAGTAGCTGAGCAAAGGCCACCACGGCTTCAAATGGGCCCTTATCTGCTGTCGCTAGCTTTGCTAGTTCATCTCGCGCATCTACGGAATCTGAGAGCAGAAGTTCAAGCCGTAGCCTCGCTACCTCCAGGCGCGGGAACGCCTCGCGCTCGTAGTGAATACCTGCTATGAGGCTCTTTGCTTCTTGCACAAGGTGAGGTTGCCCCCCGCTCTCGATAGCTGAATTGGTAAAAAGCGCTACAAGCTCGGGGTCCGAAGGTATTTTCTGGAGGCAGCTGCGAATCGTCCAAGCTGCTTCGGAAGAGTGGCCGAGCCATAGCTGCAAGCGGGCCAGCCTCACGAATACCTCACGCTCCCCCGGAGCCGCTACAGATGCCTGCCGTAACGCTCTCTCGGCTTGATCGAAGCGACGAAGGCGGAATAGACAGTGAGCCAGATCCAAAAGAGCATTGACCCGTGCGGGGCTGCTTGGGTGGGATTGCAACCCTCGCTGGTACAAGTCAGCGGCCGCCTCAAAATTGCCGGCGCGGTACGCTTGCGCTGCCTTCATCCATGAGCGCACTGGGACAGCTCTCCATGAGACAATCCAGTCTTTATACATTGAGACGTTTGCTCTAAGATCCGTCAGTAACTTCATGGCGCACATTGCCCTACAACC
>CAZZJR010000031.1:0-5739 GCA_964654585.1 uncultured Bdellovibrionales bacterium | reverse complement strand
AGCTCTGCAACGAGCTGAATGTAGCTATCGTGCCCTCTGGCGGACGAACAGGGCTAAGCGGCGGAGCTACAGCCACGAATGGCGAAGTAGTGCTCTCCATGGAGCGCATGCGGAAGATTCTTGGCGTAAACCGCATCGACCGCACATTGAGCTGCGAAGCCGGTGTTGTACTCGAAAAAATTCAGCTCGAAGCAGCTACTCACGGTCTCTACTTTCCAGTGGACTTCTCTACCAGGGGCTCAAGCCAGATCGGCGGCAACTTAGCAACGAATGCGGGTGGAATCCGCGTGATCCGTTACGGCAATATCCGCGATTGGGTTGTAGGTCTCACCGTCGTGACAGGCTCGGGCGAACTGGTAGACTTGAACGGCTCGCTCTTTAAGAACAATACCGGATACGATTTGCGTCACCTGATGGTAGGCTCTGAGGGTACTCTTGGTATCATTACTGGAGTCACGCTTCGCCTCACGACTCCCCCGAAAGATGTGGCCCGAGTGCTTTGCGGTCTCGGCAGCAACGACGAAGTGCTACCATTGCTGACATTTTGCCGCGACAACCTTCGTGATCTGTCCGCATTCGAGTTCATGGAGCGCCGCGCCTTACAGGAGGTCTTGCATCATCGCTCTCTTCGAGATCCTCTCTCGCAACCCTATCCCGCCTACGTGTTAGTCGAAGTAGAGATTAACTCTTCCGAAGCGTCTGAGGACCTCAGCAATGTCTTTGGCCAGGCATACGAACGAGGGCTCATTACTGACGTCGTAGTGAGCGAATCTGTCGCTCAAGCGCAAGAGCTGATGAATCTCCGCGACCTCATAAGCGAGACGCTCTCGTCTCATTACACACTCCACAAGAACGACATATCTGTTCCTGTCCCAAGCATTCCAGCGTTCTTGCATGAGCTACACGAGACTATTAACGAGAGGTACTCGTCGCTGAGAGCTGTCGTGTTCGGACACGTCGGCGACGGCAATCTCCATGTCAACATCCTCAAGACGAGCGAAATAAGCGATTCTGATTTCTGGGATTCATGCCGCGAAGCTGATCACCAGATCTTCGCTCTCGTCCAGCGGTATCAAGGCTCGGTGTCCGCGGAACACGGCGTTGGGCTCCTCAAACGCGACTTCCTAAGCTACTCTCGCTCTCAGTACCAGATCGAACTGATGCGCGACATTAAGCGGGCTTTCGACCCACGCGGAATTCTCAACCCTGGGAAGATTTTTGCGGCTACATAGCTGGCCCAAGTTTCGGAAAAAAGAGTCCTCCTCACTGAAACCATCGAGTCGGTGCTCGGCAGTGGCTCCGGGGCTAGGATCCGACCTCGGTTCAAGGTCCGTGCTAATCGAAACAGTAGTCGTAAACCCCAGGTCGGTAGAGCGAGAAGCTCTCCTCAAGTAGGTACTCCACTGGAGGGGCATTTCTGAGACCCTCAAGCATCGCCGCGATCTGCCCCTGGGAGTTGTATGCTTCCACTGACGCTAACTTCCGGGCAAAAGCCTCGGGTGTTCCGGTAATTCGGATGTTTGGCTCGTGCGCATCTGGAAGTTTGCAGTACACGCAGTGCCAGTAGAGAAAGGGTGGGCGCTCAATCTTCTCGCCGCATTCCGGCCAGATTCCTCCGGCTGCGTGGAAAATGGATATCGGAACCTCGCGAGCAACCGCAACGTGGTCTTGATGATAGTCTGCTGCGCTCGGCACAAAGATACGGGTCGGCGCAACCATTTCCCCACCCACTGCCACACGCCGACGAAGCTCTCGCACGAAATGGTTTTCAAGCCCGGTGAAGCCGTGGTCATCTTGAGGTTCTCCCCGCTGAGCGAGTCGCCGTCCGTAGTAGTTCTGCAGATCCCCATCAGGAAAGTTAAGGAACACAATCTCCCGGCGATCTACCCCAAGCAGCGCGTATGACGCGAATGTCTCCTCTGCTCGGCGCTCAACGATTCCGGCCTTGTCGTTGAGCGAGACGTACCCATTACGGCCGTCTGTGACTACCAAGATCCTTACCGGAATCCCCTGCTGACGCGCCTCTGCTATGAGGAGCCCAACACTGATGGCGGCATCGTCATCGTGGGGAGCGAAGAAAAGGAAGGACTCCTTGCCCGCTTGCCAATCCGTAAATACCCCTTCGAACGAACCGGTTCGGGTCGGGGTCGTCATGCCCCCGTTACCTCTCCGCTCAAGCCGTATTCCTGGTTGTGCAGCCGTGTTCATCGCTTCTCCCAATAAGCTTTAGACCCCTGTATGGTAGAGCCGGCAACTATCCTCGACAAGTAAGCGATTCATCCGCAGCGGGCCTGACTGACTGACTGACTGACTGACATCATCCGGCGACCGGTTACCGCACAGCCTCGAGCCTAGACGCATCTTCTTTGACACACGGGCCCACTTGATGAACAAACGATACCCTGACGAGAGCAGCGGCCAGAATAACAGGCGTGCTTAACGCCCAAATTGGATAAGAGCAACGAGGCAGATAGGGTAAAGCAGCACCAGCGTCCCCGCACAGGCAAAATCGAGCCTCTCTGCGGCTACGTCACGCCCTGCGTATCGCATCCTCAAGGAAATGATACTGACGAAGATGACTATAAAGATAAGGAGCACTGTGAGCATGTTTATCTGCTCGGCCACCGTGAGAAAGGGTGTGCTGGGGAGCTGTTCGCTTACAGCTATCGTGTTGGCCGAAGCCGCAAAAATAGCTCCCAGCCCCAACCCGAAGCGAGCGTCGAGGTCGTTAGAACGAACAAAGCATGAGCCGATAGCAAGTATAAGCGCGAGAAATGACACCCAAAATAGCTTTAGAAGCGACAGGGCGTTGTGCTCCCTGGTGAGGTTCATCGCGAAGGTAACCCGAGAGAACTTGGAGCTATCTTCACCCAGCGAGCGGAAACCATACGTGGTTGGGTAATTGTAAGTGCCTGCCTGAATGCCGGCAAACCGGACCTGCCAACCATCCGCTTTTATTTGAGGGTCGATCGAGCTGCGGTCGTCAGCCACATACTTCAGAAGCGGGGCTTGATTCGTTGAATCCTCAACGACGATCGATAACGTGTGATTGTCGAGCGGGTAGCCATGAACGTCAAAATTTTGAAAGATCGTGCCCTGGACTCGCGCGGATGCATACTTGTAACCACCGTCATCAATCACTCCGGTAGGCGTAATTTGCTCCATTTGTCCATTCACCACCTCGAAGGTCTTGCTTGGATCAATCTCGCCCGCCTTCCAGCGAAACCAGATCCAGGCGTCTATATCAAAGCTGCCGTCCTTGTGTGAAATCTTCGCGAGCCTATTTACGTAGATCCCAACGGCTACCTCTTGAGGTTTTTGGGTTGAATGCCCTTCTGCGAAAACAGGCCCCAAAAAGCCAAAAAACGCCGCCACCAGCACGAGCGCAAGTAGGCAAGCCTTTTTTCCTCCTAATCGCTTAGAGGTTGAGTTCAGTGCTCTCAAAATACTCACCGCGCAGTTACCCTAGAAATCTCCACACACATACTGTGGGGCTCTACCATAAAAACTGGAGCTGCAAAACCCGCAGAGCTTGCCTTGCTCGCTCTGTAGCCCAAGGGAGAAATCCCAAGCGCCAACAGGTTCCTGCCTCGGCGGGTGAGCTGCGCTCTAGGTTCTAATTGCAGGAGACTCCCGCACCAGCGGACCCTCAGCTCGACCCGAGGCGAACGAACAACGACAAAAGAGAAGCCCCTCTCGGGACACTACTCAAGTTCGCCGGGGGGAAAGGGATAGTCCTTGACTTTGCGAGAGCCAACGAGTGGTAGCATTTGCACCGCTGCGATGCTGTCGTCGAAGCTGTCTCTAAGAGCCGTGATAAAATCCGCCAGCTCGGTCTCACTCTGTACCGAGATACCCAAACGATAATCCCAGCACCCCACCTCGGAGCAGAGGTTGGAGACCACACGGCTTTCCCGCAGAAATGCCTGGAAATCGGCGTGCGTCTCAGCTGGAAGTCCCTTCATCCCTACCAACACAAGGTAGTTCACGAGACCAACTTCCGAACCACGTAACTCATGAAGGTCGGCAAAGATAATACCCCGCTCCCGCAACTTTCGTATCCTGTACTCAACCGTGGACGGTGGAATTCCAAGAACACGGGCCAGCTTTGCTGAGGTTGAGAAGGTCTCATTACTGATACAGTACAGAATCCGGCGATCGACTATATCGATCTCATGCTTCTCCTGGTCCGCCGAGTAGGTCCACTCCGGGGAAAACCCTTCCCCTGGAAGCAGCACTTTCTCGCCGAATTCGGTAATGCTGACTGCGATGGCGACATCCTTTTTTAGGACCGCTCCGCTAAAGCGCTCAGAGAGCTCATAGTTAAAGCGAGCAAGATCCAGCGCCTCCCGCGCCACGAGCGAGACAAAGAAGTCGTATTCACCGCTCAACTCCAGCACGACGCCCGCAGCTGGGTAGGAGACTAAATGCTGCGCGATCTCTTCTCGAGACCGCTGACCCTCGACTGAGAGGCTAATGTAGATCGAGTGTAACGAATACCCGAGTCGGAACGCATTAATCATGACTCGTCTCGAAATGATGTCTCGAGACTGGAACTTCGCTACAGCCGCTTGCACCGCATGTGGTTTGCAGCCCACTTTTTCGGCTATTTTTACCGCGGGAGCCGCGGCATCCATAACTGTGTGGTAGAGAATTTCGCGTTCAACTGGAGAGAGAGATTCAAACCTTTTCATGGCTTGCAGGTTCTACATTTCAGGAAGAGTTGCAAGCATAGCGCAATTTGCCGGACTATCGCTCGACCTTACTACCGACGATGGTACCGAAGGATTCAGATGAGTTTTCCGAAGCTGTAGGATCTCCTACAGCACCCCTTTTGCATGTGGGGGATACTGGCGGCTATCAAGCTACATTAGCTAGTGGCACACCGTACTGGACTTTTATTGGTGTTGAAGCCGATGGCCCAGCTGCAAGCCGCTGCTCGCTCACGAGAAGCACGCTAGAGCCCATCATGAAGGTGCCGATCTTCTGGCCCCGTCTAACCACAATTGGAGCCTCATGCTCCACGGTCGAAGCGACTTTGCGGTGCCAAGGGTAGCGATTGGTAACTAGTTCGCTGTACGCGAGCTTGATACGACCGACGTTAGTGGCTCCGACCATGACAACAGCGACCAAGCCAACACTACTTTCGATGATAGACACCACACGTTCATTGACTACAAAGAGCCCTTCAATCGAAGTGAGCGCCCAGTCGTTTACTGGCCATAGTTTCCCAGGAATATGAATGGTTCTGACGATACGACCATCGACAGGTGAATGAATGTGGTGAGCATCCTGCGGAGAGAGGTAGAAGTTCCAAAGCTGCCCGAGCTCACAGCGCTTCGCGATCTCATCGCCCGCAAGTAGCTCGGATATTGAGAAGCTCCTCCCCTTGACTTGCGCTACCTCTCCCGAGGGTGACAGGTCCTGACAAGACCGCAGTGTTCCATCCACCGGACATACCGGCCCCTCGCCAATGGGTCGGAATTCGGGCCTTAGATCGCGCGTGAAGAAATCGCCGATTGAGCGAAAGCTATCGAACGGCCTTGTCGCTAGAGAGGTGTCGATCGAATACGCCTGTGCGAACAGTGATATGGAAAATCGGGCTAGTGGGCGGGGAAGCGGCAGTCGAGCCGCGTGGCCAACGAGCCAGCTTAGGTACGATTTGGGAAGAACGGAGAGAAGGCGCATGAGATTGGCAGAAGGTACCCCGGCGCGGGTTCCACGGCAACAAGGCCGCGG